>DASWZP010000023.1:0-45966 GCA_036404395.1 Bryobacteraceae bacterium
TGGTCGGGGCGAGTGGATTCGAACCACCGACCTCCTGGTCCCGAACCAGGCGCTCTAGCCAGGCTGAGCCACGCCCCGATATATCCAGTGTAATCGGTTGCGTGGCCTTCACACAAGCGCTTACCATCAGATTCGTGGCGGAAACCGGGAAACTGCGCGAGTTGCCCGCGGTGCATGAGGTGCTGGCCAGACTGGCGGCGGAAACGGCGCGCTATCCCCGAGCGTTGGTGGTGGCCGAGATTCGGCGCGCGATCGAGGACGCGCGCAGCGATATTCTGGCCGGGCGCGACTGTGAGCCCCCGGTGGTGGTGCGCGTGAAAAGCGCTCTCGACGCCATCGCGCGGCCTTCGCTGCGGCGCGTCATCAATGCCACTGGCGTGGTGGTGCACACCAATCTGGGGCGCGCGCCGCTGGCCGCCTTTTCGATCCAGGTCGGCTATTCCAACCTGGAATACGATCTGGCAACCGGCAAGCGCGGCAAGCGCGATATCCACGCCGGGCCGTTGCTGGAGCGCCTGTTGACCGCGCCGGCCATCGCCGTAAACAACAACGCCGCGGCGCTGTTGCTGGCGCTCAACGAGCTGGCGGCGGGCGGCGAAGTGGTGGTCTCACGCGGCGAGCTGATCGAGATCGGCGATGGCTTTCGCATCCCCGAAATCATGGCGCGGTCCGGCGCGGCGCTGCGCGAGGTCGGCGCCACCAACCGGACGCGCATCGAGGATTACCGCGACGCGATCGGCGACCGCACACGCCTGCTGCTGCGCGTGCACCCCAGCAACTTCCGCATCCAAGGATTCACCGCGCGGCCGGAGTTGAGCGAGTTGGTGGCGCTGGGCCGCGAACGAGGCTTGCCGGTTTTCGAGGATCTGGGCAGCGGGTGCGTGGTGGATCTGCGGCCGTTCGGAATTGACGAGCCGCTGGTGCCGGCCAGCCTCGAAGCTGGCGTGGACCTGGTGTCCTTCAGTGGCGACAAGCTGTTGGGAGGCCCCCAGGCGGGGATTCTCGCCGGAAAGGCGGAAATCGTCGCGCGCCTCCGCCGCAATCCTCTGTTTCGCGCGCTGCGTCTGGACAAGCTGATTTACCAGGCGCTCGAAACCACCCTGCGCCTGCTGCTGCTGGAGCGATGGGATGAGATTCCCGCGCTGGCCATGATTCGCCAGCCGGCCGCGGCCATCCGTGCACGCGCGGAGGCGCTGGTGGCACAGGTCCCCGGCCTGCGGGCAGAAGTCGTTCCCGGTGCTTCCGTGATTGGCGGCGGCGCCACGCCGGAGCAGTCCATCCCCACCTGGCTGATCTCGATCGATTGCCCGGACGTGGCTGCGGCCGAGCGCCAGCTTCGCGGCGCGGACCCGCCCGTGGTGGCGCGCATCGAAAAGGACCGCCTGCTGCTCGACCTGCGAACCGTGTTCGCTGACGAGGAGCCAGGCTTGCTCCACTCGCTGGCCGCTATCAGCCAAAAAGAAAAATGACGCGCATTCGGAGCCGTGGCCGTAGGAGCGGTCACGCTGCGATGGAGCAAGCTATTTCGCCGGCAGGCCCTACGCGCGTTCCTGGTAGGTGCCTTCAGCGGTATTGACGCGGATCTTCTCGCCTTCGGTGATGAAGGGCGGCACCTGCACCACCAGGCCGGTTTCGAGCTTGGCCGGTTTGGTGACGTTCGATACCGAGGCGCCCTTCATGCCGGGCTCGGTCTCCACCACTGTCAGGTCCACGGTCGCCGGCAGCTCCACGCTGATAGGCTTGCCTTCGTAGAATTCCACGCTGACCAACAACTGCGGAATCAGATATTGGACGGCATCGCCGAGCAGCTCCTTCATCAGGTGCATCTGCTCGAAGCTCTCGGTGTTCATGAAGTAGAAGTACTCGCCATCGTCGTACAGGTACTCCATCTGGTGCTCTTCCATGACGGCCTTTTCGACCTTGTCTTCGGAAGAGAAACGGTGCTCGGTCATGGAGCCGGAGCGCAGGCTGCGCATCCTGACTTGCACGAACCCGCGCAGGTTGCCGGGCGTCCGGTGGTTGACGCTGAAGACGGAATAGAGCTCGTTGTTGAACTTGATCACCATGCCCGGACGCAACTGTGTTGCAGAAATCATGAAACTCCTTGAGATGGGGACTTGAAGCACCAGTATAGCAAGCAGCCCGATCGGGTCGCGCGGCGGCACGTGTCGTGCCGGTCACCGGCCGGAGCGGAAGATCAGGAGCCTACGTGGACGGGCATGGCCAGCAGAATGATCAGGTTCCAGGTCACCAGGCCGCCATACCAATAGGAAGCCAGCCGGATCAGGCCGAGCCTCCGGGTATACATGCAGAAAGCGCCCAGGGAAAGCGCGAGGATCTTCGAGACGGTGAGGCCAATCGCAGGGCCCACGTGCATCAGCAGGCGCACGAACGGGCTGGCTTCCACCGCCCCCAGCCGCAAGCCAATCAGGGTGGTCAGCAGGTCGAGAAGCTGCAAATACACGAAGACCTTCATCAGGGCCATCAGAGTTTTCCCCTCCTCCGCGCGGCAGGTGCTTGGATACGATTGTAGACACTAAGAGGTAAGAAATCTCGCCGCATTTGTAAAGTTTGCGCCCGGAAAAGGAAGATTAGTTCCAGTACAAAAGATTAGTCTGGAGTCGGGGAGATAGCTCTGCCTACTGGCCGAGCGACACTTTCAGCACCTTGGTTTGGCCGTTGCGGATTTCGAGCGCCGAGGTGTTTTGCGCGCCGTCTTTTTCGACCAGAACGCGGTACGATCCGGGAGGCAGAGGAATCTGCGCGGGGGTGGTCTGCGGGAATCGCTTGCCGTTGATGATGATGGCAGCGCCGGCCGGCGAGCTGGTGACCCACAGGGTGCCATACACAGAATGGAGGACCACCATCGGAAGCTCCATGGATCCGGTCCCCACGGCCACGTCGCGACGCTCCGTCTGGTAGCCAGCCATTGCGACGGAAACCGAATGGCGGCCGGGCGCGGCATCGAACGAGCACGGCGTCAGGCAAGTGGTTTCGTGTCTTCCGTCGAGCATCGCGCTGGCGCCGGCGGGACTGGTGATCACGGTCACCTCCGCCGGCTCGGGCGGCGCTGCCGGCACGCTCCTCCGTGCCGGTACCACCGGTGGTTGGCCAGCCGCTTTTACGGGCAACTGGGCGTCCTCATCAAGCGGTTTGGCGAGTTCTTCGGCAGGCTTGGTTTCCCCGCCGCTGGCCGGCGCGGCTGGCATGGGGCTGGGCTTGCTCTCCTGCTCCGCCGCGGACGGCTCGGGAGATGCCGGCGCGAGCGGCGCCGCGCGCTTCGAATTGGTGGCAGCGGTGGCCTGCGATTTTTCGGAGGCCGTCGTGCGGCCGGCTGCGGCGCCTCCCCGGCCGCCCGGCGTCAGCCACGGCGCGGCCTGCCATCCGATCAGCGCCAGCAACGCCGCGGCCATCAGGATCGCCGCCAGAAACGGCAGAAAGCCGAGCCTCGAACGCTCTCCGCGCGCGCCGGTCTCCTCGCCGCGTCGCGGGCGGCGGGCGGGCGGCAAGCTGGCCGCGCCGCGCAAAAATCCCGCTAGCGTGGGCTCATTCAAAGCGCCGCCGCGCGCCAGCGGCCTCCAGGCGCTGGACGCCGTGCACGCCCTCTCCAGGCTGCGCACAAAGTCCAGACAAGTAGTGTAGCGGTCCCCGGGCTTCTTCGCCAGGCCCTTGCAGACCGCATCCTCGATGGGGCCGGTCAAGGTCGAGTTCAAACTGCGCGGCGGCCTCGGCTCTTCCGCCACAATCTTGTAGACCACCGTGGTCAGGTGCTCGCCCGCATACGGCTTTTCGCCGGTCAGCATTTCGTAGGCAATCACCGCCAGCGAGAACTGATCGGAACGGCCATCCACCGGCTGGCCCTGCACCTGTTCGGGCGACATATAGTGCGGCGTGCCGACAATCGACCCGGTCATGGTGAGCTGCTCGGAGGTGGTGATTTTGGCGATGCCGAAATCGGTGATCTTGGCCGTGCCATCGGTGGCGATCATGATATTGGCCGGCTTGATATCGCGGTGTACGATTCCCTTTTGATGGGCGTAATCGAGCGCTCCCGCGGTTTGCGTCAGGAGGCGGAACATCCGTTCCGGATCGATCGGCCGCGGCGCCGAAAGAATCTGGTCGAGCGTCGGTCCATCCACGTATTCCATGGCGATGAACGCCAGGTCGTCCTGCTGCTCCACGTCGTAGATGGTGACGATGCTGGGATGCGAAAGAATGCCGGCCGAACGGGCTTCGCGGAACAGCCGCTCGCGCAGACGCTCCTGCTCGCCGGGATTGCGCACGTTCGCGAGCTGAATGGTCTTGATCGCCACCGGCCGGCCGATATTGGGGTCGATCGCGTGGTACACCACGCCCATGGCGCCGCGGCCCAGTTCCCGAACGATTTTGTACCGTCCAATGCGATCCATCTTCAACTAGATACAACTTGCCCGCTAGTGATAGGATACGGCTTTGCCAGCCGCTCCGTCATCCGGCGGGACCTTCAGGCCGATTGGCGCTGGGTCCGGAAAAAAAAGACAAGCTAAAGCACGCCGCAGACCCTAAGAGGGCAAGCTTCTCCTTGCATCGTTGAGGCTGCGGAAGATGGCGTCGTAGTGGCCGCTCTCGGCGGCGAACCGGAGGCGCTTCACGTTTTCGACGCAGATCTCAGTCACCGCGGGCTGGGTCTTCAGGATCTCCATCGCCTCCGCAATGAACTGATCGAGCGGCATCGCGCGAGGATCGGCGGCCCCGTCCAACAGGTGCGTGGCGACATATGGTGGGATCAGTTCGAGAACCTCTATGGTGGATCCCTGGAGCTGATAGCGGAGCGATTCCGTATAGGAGTGGAGCGCGGCCTTGGTTGCGCAATAGGTGGGAGTTGGCGCCATCGGCACGAAGGCCAGTCCGGAGGTCACGTTCATGATGGCGGAGTAAGCCTGCTTTTCGAGCAGAGGCAGCAGCGCCGCGGTCAGACGGATAGGACCCAGCAGATTGGTGGTGACGATGGCTTCGGCGTCGGCGACCGAGTCCGGTTGGGCTCGCAGCCTCTCGAACCGCATGATGCCGGCATTGTTGATGAGTACATTCAGCGAAGGGTAGCGCGCCGACAACTCAGCCGCGAAAGAGCGGATGTTGGCGGGGTCTCCGATGTCGAGCGCAAGGGATGTCATGCCTGGGTTTGCGGCAGTCGTCTGGTCGAGCGCCTGCTGGCGGCGGCCGGCGATGATGACGTGGTTTCCCAGAGCGTGGAAGGCTTCCGCCAGTCCGCGGCCAATACCGGAGCCGCCGCCCGTAATCAGGATCGTGTTGCCGGTGGTTCTCATAGAGACAAGTTTATTCCTAGACCAGTGTCCTGTCGCAAGTTCGCAACATCATTCCAGAGCTCTGTATCAGGGCACGGCTTCAGCCGTGCCGGTGAGGGATCTCCCAAACATGGCCTTTAGGCCCTGCAAATGGGGCGATAGCCTCGTGGGTTCTTGTCAACCAGTTTCAGGGACGCGAGACTAGTCTAGCTTCGGCGGAGGCCGCGAACGCCCACGAAATGGCGCGCATGGGGCCTGCGGACTGTGGTTCGCGGCGGTTTCGATTGGCGAATGGCACTCTTGCCAGCAACTTCCGGGCTGGCTGGCGCGTCGAGAAGTTATAATGCGAATCGAGTGGGCCGGCCGCAGTGCGCCCACTCCGGACAATCCGCGCTGCCGGGTTTCTCGCGGAAGGAGAGTGTCGTGCGCTCCTGGTCCTTTGCTCTGCTTTTTCTACTCGTGGCAGCTTTTCTGTTGCCGCCGCCCGCCCGCGCGATCAAGCGCCGCAAGGACGAGACCTTTGACTTCGGCTCGCCCAACTGCTTCGGCGGCATGATTCAGGGCGCGGTGTATGACCTTCCCGCCGGCACGCAGATGCTCGGACCGATGCTGCCGATGCTCCAGCGGACGAAGCCGGGGGGTGTCGTCTGCACATTTACCCTCAACGTCCCCACACGATCCTGGCTGGAAGGCATCCCCGGTGTGACGGACCGCGTCGAATGGTTCGCCATCGACTACCAGGCCGACTTCTGGGTCGGGGAGGCTGGCAGGTACTCGTTCTCTTTGGAATCCGACGATGGCAGCATTCTTTTCATCGACGGGCGCCGGGTCGTGGATAACGACGGAGTACATTCCACGCTATACGCGAGCGGCCGGACCGAACTTACGACGGGCATGCATCACCTCCGGGTGGCCTATTATCAGGGACCGCGCGATGAAGTGGCCCTGACGCTGAAGGTCTCGCCGCCGAAAGGCGATTGGAAGATCTTCGACATCCGCGACTACCGGATGCCGATGCAGGCGCCGACGCAAACCGCCGAGGACGACCAGCAGCGCCCGATCCTTCGCCGGGCCGACTCCGCCCACGATCTGCTCTCCGAAAAGCTGTTTGAACGGCCCGCCATGGAGGCCCTCCAGGCCAGCCCGTCGCCGCACGCCTTCGATTTTCACGTGAGTGCCCTCCGCTTCCGGCCGGGTGTCGAGGGCTCGCAGTATTCCGTAGCCGTGGACGTACCGGCTGCGGGCATCAAGCTCACGCCGGGCCCCCTGCAAACCTTCCGGCTGCACGTCCTGGTGCTGGCGCTCATCCGCGACGCGGGAGGCCGCGTGGTGCAGAAGATCAGCCACGACTTCCCGTTTACTTTTCCCGATACGCGGCTGGCCGCACTGCAGGCCGGTTCGCTCCGCTATTCGCAGCCGGTCACGCTGCCGCCGGGCCGGTACACTCTGGAGGCCGTGGTCGCCGACCGCGAAGCCAATCGGGCCAGCGTCCAGACCGTGCAATTCGAGAATCCCGATTGCGGCGGGGTCGCCCTCAGCGACCTGCTGCTGGTGAAGACGATGGATGACGTCAACGGGCCGCCGGATGCGGCCGATCCCCTGGAGTACGGCGGCAAACGAGCGTCGCCGGAACTGGATGGCGTGGTGAGTGCGGCGGCCCATCCGTTCATCTATTTCATGGTCTATCCCGATACGGCAGCCGAGGCGAAGCCGCGCATGGAGGTTGAGCTTTCGCTCGCTGGCCGCGTGATCGCCCGCCAGACCGCCGATCTTCCCGCGCCGGACCCGTCCGGCGCCATTCCGATGAGCATCGCCACCGTGCCTGTGGCCGGCAAGTATGCCATCAAGATCGCCATTCAACAAGGCGCCCAGCGTGTGGAGCGGCGGCTGGAGTACGCAGTTACCGAGCAGTAAGGCGCATAGACCGGTTTGCCGTGGCTCGGCTGTGTGACCTGGCAGCCGGTTCCGTTTTGCTCCACAGCCCTCCCCCTCCTTTGTTCCAATCTGAAACAGGTTCCATTTCGGAACACGCGTTCCATTTCCTAAATACAGATAAAAAGGTACTTAAAGCCTAAAGTCCCTTGGCACTAGGGATGCACTTCTAGGTGTGCCGGCCGGTTCGGGCCGGACCCAAGAAATCCGAAAAAAGGACGGAACGTGATGAGGGTGCCAAGTGTGTCTGCACGCAGAGAGGGCAAGATTTCGCAGGAGATTCGCGATCGAATCGTGATCGAGCATCTTCCTTTGGTGAAGGCCATCGCTATCCGGGTCCACGAAAACCTCCCGGTGCATGTAGACCTGGACGACTTGATCCACGCCGGCGTGCTCGGTTTGTTCGACGCCGTCGCCAAATTCGATCGCCGCAAGAAAGTGGAGTTCCACAGCTACGCCAAACACCGCATCAAGGGCGCCATCCTGGACAGCCTGCGCGAGCTCGATTGGGCGTCGCGCGATATGCGGAAGCGGCAGAAACAGATTGATGCGGTGACCGGCGAGCTCGCCTTCAAGCTGGGCCGCAATCCCGTGGAGAGCGAAGTGGCGGCGGAATTGGGCGTCAGCACCGACCGCCTGCGCCGCATTCAGGTGGAATTGCGGCACCTCGGACAGATTTCGATTACGCAGCGGGACGACCTGGACCGTGAACGCCCGCAGGAGTTCCCGGCTACCGCCGAGCTCCAGCCCGACCGCATGTGCGAGCGGCGCGAACTGGAAAGCAGGCTCGCACGGGCCCTCGGAACCCTTCCGGCGCGCTATCAGAAGGTCGTATTTCTCTATTACACCAACGAGATGACGATGAAGGAAATTGGCAGCCTGTTGGGCGTCAACGAAAGCCGTATTTCGCAGATTCACAAGACCGCGCTGAAGAAGATGGCGCTGGCGCTGGAATCGCAGGGCATACGGTCGGCGGAGGCTTTTCAACCGGTCTAAGGAATCTTCCCGGCGGGGGCTCGGCTCTGAAACTGTCTCGAACCTCGGCAAGAGCAAGAGCGGGGTTTTATTGGCGAGAAGTTCCTTCCCGGCGGGGCACTTTATTGTCAGTTATGATGCAAGGGACCGAACATCTGGCCGCCAGCCTGGATGACCGCATCTCCGAAGCCCGCAGCCAGGTGCAGCGGACTCCGGAATCGCATCCGGAATTCGAGCGCCGGCTGCACAAGCTGATACGCCTGGTGGACCAACGGGACGCGCGCCTGGTTACGCCGCCCCGCGGCAGTCAGCGGCTGGCGCTGCGGCTGCCGGCAAGCCTGAGCCGGCGTGGATCGGGCGCTCGCAGCTCGCCATCCATGTAACCGGACCTGCCCGGCAGCCCTCTAACTAAACAGGAGGGAAGTAACATGAGGACAGGGGCAACCACAAGAGTTTTGATGGCTGGGGCGTTACTGGCCTGCGCCGCTCTGGGGGCTACCAAGGACAGCTTCCCGAAGCCCGCAAGCGACGATCAGATCGCCAAACAGGTGCGGCACGTGGTGTTGTCGTACCCCTATTACTACATATGGGACCAGGTCGGCCTGTTCGTGCATGACGGCCAGGTGGAATTGACTGGGGCGGTGACGGAGCCTTTCAAGAAAGCCGATCTGGCGCGCTTGGTCGCGCGTATTCCCGGCGTAACCGGCGTCACCAACGAGATCAAAGTGCTGCCGCCCTCGCCGATGGACGAGCGCCTGCGGCACCAAGTGGCGCGGGCCATTTTCAGCTACTCGTCGCTGGCGCAGTACGCCGCCGGCCCGCAGCCTTCCATCCACATCGTGGTGGATAACGGGCGTGTGACCTTGAGCGGCATCGTCTCCACCGATGGCGACAAACAGCTCGCCGGCATCCGCGCCATGGGCGCCGGATTGAGTCTCGGCCAGGTGGTAAACAACCTCGAAGTCGAGCATCCTTCCGCCAAGAAAAGCTGAGCTCTGGCGATGACGGCTCTGCGCCGGGTCTCGGGGGCGCCCAGACCCGGCGAGCCCGTGCGCGTTGGTAGGGCATGCTTTAGCTTGCCCGTGTATGCCCGCAGGCCCGGGCCGCCGGACGCGTTCCATCTCCTCGGCAACGTGCTATTCTGAGCCGGACGCGCTGCCGCCCTTTGCGCGAGCGGCGCCGGAAGGAGAACGCATGCAGGAACAGAACTACGCCAATCACCGGCAAGTGGTGCCGGCTTTCCACTTTGTGCTCCTGGGTATCCTGGGGTTGACGCTGATCGGATCGCTGGTCAATTTGTACAAGTCTTTTGGCAGCCATGCGCGGCTCTACAGCGCGTCGCTGATCGTGGTGCTGGTCGTCACCTCGGTGATGATCGCTTTGTTCAGCCGCATGTTTTCAGTTAAGGCGCAGGATCGCGCCATCCGCGCCGAGGAGAATCTGCGCCATTATGTGCTGACCGGCAAGTTGCTGGACCCGCGGCTCGATGTGAAGCAGATTGTCGCGTTGCGTTTTGCCGCCGACCAGGAATTCGCGGCTCTCGCCGCCCGCGCCGCTCAGGAGAGTATGCCTCCCGACGCCATCAAGCGCGCCGTCCAACATTGGCGTGGCGACACGTACCGGGTGTGATCGGAGCCGCGACCAAGGGGCACCCCGTAAGGGAGCGGTTCGCCGCGTTCATTACGGAACGTACCTCCCAGAAGCCGCGAACGAACCATAATCCGATGTGAAGCTTCCCCCGAATCGGCGGAGAGGCCGCGGCGGGCGCACCAGCTTATCGGCCGGTCCTCCGCGCGCCGCGAGTGCGGCCTCATCCTCCGCTTTTCGACCGCTCCATTGGAGCCGCAACCCTCCCGTCGCGGCCGGAACGAATCGAAACCGGTTACAAAAGCAACATCGGGCTTTCCTCGGGTAGTGAGCCTCGGCCCGCAAACGTTTCAGTTTTCCCGCGTCGCAATATTGGCGAATTGACTTCCTAGCTAGGGAGAAGGGAGCTTCTGATGGCGCAAGCCACGAACCGTGTGTATCCGGCCGGGCCCGCCGGGTGCAGCCAATGGCGAGCAGATTCTCGTCAGCCACCCGATGTGCGAGCAAACGGCCGCGGCCCCAAAAATGCCACCACGGCGATCGCGATACCGGCTCCCGCTAGACGAAATTCAGGTGCTTAGGAGCCGGAGAGGATGGCGTGATCAACTCCAGGCGGCCCTTTCTGTATTCGTCCAGGTATTGGTTGACACAGTGCTGGAGGCACAGCGTTCCGCACATGGTCTGCGCGTTGAAATGGGGCGATGCCAGATAGCTCATGACTTCCCAGTACCGGTCTCCGGAAACCATGTCCTTGAAGCTCTGCTCGACGATGTTGCCGATGTGAAACTTCTTATAGCGCTCGTTGAAGAGCATGCCGCAGGGAGCCACCAGGCCTGAACCGGAGATCTGCAGAATGAACGGCGCCCCGTAGCAGCGCTGATAGCTACGTTCACCGTTGGCTTTGATCTTCGACCACTTCACCACCACCTGGTACTCATCGTCGGAGAGGGCCTCGGCTTCGGTAAGCAGATCGTAAAGCTTGGTGTATCCGTCGTAATCCACACCGAGGTTGTTGTCCTCATCATCGGAGCAGTGCTTGATGACGGCGTAGTCGGGCCGCAGTTCTTTGCCAAGCCGGGCGTAAGGCAGGATCTGGTCGGCATCCTGCGGCCTCAGCACCATCTGCATGCCGATGGTCACGGAGAGATTGCGCCGCCGCTTGATTTCCACCATGTCGCGGATGTTCTGGACCACCCGGTCGTAGGTCTCGGGCTTCACTCCCATAATTTGGGCATAACGTTCGCGGGTGCCCGCGCTGAAGTTGACGCGCAAATAGGTCAGGTGGGGGAGGATATCCTCGAGCTTGGTGCGGTTAAAAATGAAACCGTTGGTGCCGGAGGCCATCGAGATGCCAAGTTCGTCACCGCGCTTCACGGTGGCCATGAAGGCGGGCGAGAGGGTGCTCTCGCCATCGGAAACCAGGCTGATGCCTTTGACGCCGATTTCCGAGCAATCATCGAGGAACCGGTACATGACGTCCCGCGTGATGAGTTGCCGGTCGTTTTCCTGGAGCATGGCGTAACAGAAGCCGCAAGCGTAATTGCAGGCACGTGTCAGCGCCATATCGATGGTGATGGGAGCAAACCGCTCGCCGCGTTCCCAGGCACGGACGCGGTCCGTATGCCAAGCCATCTTGGTGCCGTCCAGGATCAGCCGTTCGGTTTGTTCCCCGGCGGTACTCAACGTTGCGTGCTCGGTGTGCTGCATGGCCACGTGCACCCTTCATTCCGGAAACCCGCTGTCCACCCGGCCGAGCGCGGATGCGTCGCCGCCAGGTGGTTTCCGGTCCCCGGTGATCCCGAGGACCCGCGAGGATCGACGACTGGGCGGCGTGGCGAGATCTACCGGACTGGCTTCATCATAGCGTGTTTTCGCACTTTCCGATCAGCGGTACAGGGCGGACCAACCTATTGGGACCAATCCGCAGGTTCTTGGGCGTCAGGGGCACCGGAAGTATATGAATGCACCTTTCTCAAGAGCTCGACCAGAATTTCGGCTTGAATAATCAAATCCAGGGTTTCGAGGCAGGCCTATCCGGTTTCCGCTCGGCGGTCAGACTCGATGGTATGTATTTCAGGAAAGTCCTCACTGACTCTCCCGGACTCGGCAACGACTAGACGTTCTCGAATCAGACGCCGCGGCGGCGATGCATTTGAAAATGAAACGAAGTACTTGGCACGATTCTCGTCGCTCCGTTGGCCACCCTCGGCGGCATCTAATCCCTGCCGGGCCCTCTGGTTGGTTGGATCTAGCCTAAGAGCCTGCTTGTAGTGAAGAATAGCTAACCCGATTGCACCTGTGCGACCCAGCACCTCGGCGTAGGCGACGTGGCGGCCGGAGTCGAGCGGATTGCCGATTAGAGCATACGCCCGCGCCAACACCGTTGTCGCCGCGACTGCTTTCCGGAGATTTCTCCGGCCGAACCGCAAGGCTCCGTAGAGCTTCAATATTCGCTTCGCAACTAGAAGCAGACTTCCGCTCGTCGCCATCAAGTCACGGTACCTAAAACTGAGCGCTGCCGTGCTCGCCGCTGCCTTGCGCACATCAAACCGGGATAAGCAGCCGCGGCATGTCAGACGAATTGCATGCTGATCCAGCGTTGGGCTCAACTTGACCCCCCGGTAATCATTGAGATGTTGACAGCGCGGACAATCCCAGACGATATTAAAGGTCTGTCCCCTTACGGGGTGCGGTGTCTCAGCGACGAAACGTACTGGCGTAGTTTCGTTCAGAATAGCCTTTTGCGCAACATCGACCTGTATACCAAGGATTTCTGCATCGAAGTCATTTGATTTGCTGATATTGAGATATACGTCCTGCCTATCGATCCACTTGATCCGATTTTCGATCAAGCCATCCCGCACGGCCTCGATGTAATCCGGGCTGCCAGGGTAGACCTGAAGGCGGCCCACATTAATCATGTACCGCTGGTTTCTCGCCCACCAATCCATCGATTCATTGCCCGTCTCGAGCGTCTCTGCTGTGTCGCCGAAAATAATGTTGCCCTGAATGCCGAGTTTGCGATCGTATGTCCATCGCATGACCTTATCGATTTGTGTTGTTGTCGATCTTTTCTTCATGCTATTGAGGACAGGTTGACTCATGCTCTCTATGCCGTAGCTAATGTACGTGCAACCCGCATCTTTCATGCGCATGAGAATAGCATCATCCACACTATTGACATGAAGTTGAATCGTCCAGTGCACATTGAGCGGCTTGATACGCTCGCAAAACTCGAAAAGGCGTGCTTTCTTCAATGAGAACAACTCGTCCACGAGCGACAGCGTGTTGATATTGTAGGTTCGGACTCGGAATTCAAGCTCCGCAAAGAAATCGTCGAGAGGGCGTTCGCGATAACCCTTCCCTGCCGGATGGAAGCAGAATGTGCAGTAGTAAGGACAGGAACGGCCACTAATCATATCGATCGAGCGGGGCGCATTCGTTGCATGAAGGAAATAGGCGTCGCTCGGAAGCTGGTTGGTGATCGTGTCGCCGAAGCCAAAGCCTTCATAATCAGGCCAGGGTATCGATCCTAGAGCCTCTATGGGGGGGCGGTTCGCTGTGCGCTGCACTACCCCCTTATGGGAAAAGACAATTCCCCCGACTCGTGACAGGTCGCCGTGCGCTTTCTGGGCTTGGCACAACTCGACGATGGTTTCCTCCCCCTCGCCGATAACTCCCGCATCTGCATCGATCAAACGGAGCGCAGCTTCGGGGTCGCTGCTGAGCACTCCCCCTCCAACGATGTTGAAGATTTCCGGTTTCGCGGCACGTGCCGCTTTGAAGATCTCCTTTACTTGCCGCAAGAACGGAGAGATTGCCCCAGCGGCGCAAATGTCAGGGCTATAACTGCGCACCGCCTGATGGACTAACTGACTTATTGGAACGTCGGATTTGTTGCTATTTAGGCAGAAGACATCGTGACCTTCTTCTTTCAGTACCGCCGAGATATAACCTAAGCCGAGCGGGAATTGGTAAAACTCCCCCGGGACCTTGATGTATCGCGGAGCCACAATGAGTATTCTCATTTCTCATATTCTCCGTTACTCGAGAGATCCTGAATCACTCTCAGCTCCGAGATGCAGATTGCGGCCTTAACCGGGACTTCCGGTCCCTGGCTTCCTGTCTATCATCGATTATACTTGGGATTCCCTTCTTGGACTCAGAGTCCGGTCCAGTATACCCTCAGCGCCGCCATCCTTTGATCCTGCGAGTCGCAACGTTCGCTGCCGTAACCGCCTTTGGCGCCACCGGCACCTGATCCCTCGCCGTAAGGTGGAAATGCCAGCAAGTCCCCTCTTTACAGCCAGTTTCATGGTCCAGAGCGCCCCGGGCCAAGGACCTGGGTGAAGAATGGCGCCACATTGCCACCCCGAGGTGAACAGCGGGACGAGGCACCGGCAGCTAAGATTCAGGTACGCACTCCTTTGATCTGGCGGATCGTGTTCAAGTCCGCTTTGACCTGCAAATGGACTTGCAGGACCGATTCAACGGTTTGCTGCAAGTGCCTCTCGAGTTGGAGCAAGCGGCTGCCTTTGGTTTCCTTGGCGACCCCGGCGGCGATCTCAATAACGACCCGACGGTCGCCATCAACGGTGACGACGTGGAAGTCGGACCCTTGGGGAAAGGTAGCCAGTGCGTCGGCAACTTCCGCCTGCCGTTGTTCGCGGGAAAGGCGGCGCCAGCGGGGCGAACTGGGACGGACGTAGAAGTTTTCGTTGGAGGTAAAGGAGACTTGACGGCGGTAGTCCGACAGGAGGTCTCTCACAAGCAGCACCGGGACGACGAACATGGGATCGCAGTTCTCCGGCATGACGACTCCAGGTACGGGAACGCGTTGACTATGGTCGCGCAGGCTGAATTCCAGTTCGATCACGGCGTGGTCGCTGCACTCGATGATTGGTTTGCCCTCCAAGATCGGGCAGAGCCGTTCCAGCAGCCGGCGTTCAATCTCGGTGTAGGTGCCCGAGTACCGCGCCTTGGCGACGATGTGGCGGTCGCCAACCACTAGGGCCGTCAGTTTCAAATCGAGATGGGAAGCGACCGCCAAGGTGGCATCGGCTTCCGGTTCGAGAATGCCCTCGAATTCGCGAACGCCCCCGGCAGCCTCCAGGGCCGGACGGTAGAGGAGATTCACCTCGTGCAGAGGATCCTGTTTTCCAAAGGAAAGCGTGAGGACAGCCGTTTCCCCGCCGGTTTGAAATTCCGGACGTCCGAAATTGGCCGACGCTTTCTCGAGAGCCGCCAGGTCCAACGCCCCCATCGTTTGGGCTCCCACCCGCACTGACACGCCGGAAATGCCGGCACCCATCGCGGCTTCAAAAATGCCGAGGATACTCTGGAGAGGATCCTCATCCGGAACCCAAGTCTCCAGGAAAGCCAGGTTTTCAGCGGGTCCGAATCCCCTGAGCACGGTGGACAGGTTCTCGATGTAGGCGGCAACGGCCGATTCGTACTCGATGACAGGGTGGAGGCTCATGTGTTCTCCCGAGGGTCAAGACCGGTAAAAGGCGCGCACCTGTTCGATGGTGTAGTCGATCTCCTGAGGCGTCAGGTGTTGGTGTACCGGCAACGTGACGATCTCTTTGCAATCCGCTTCGCATTTCGGGAAGTCGCCGGGCCCGTAGCCGAGGTGATGCGCGGCTTTTTGCAGATGTACGGGGATGGGGTAGTGGATTCTGGCTTCCACACCCTTACTGTTGAGATACGCGAGCAGCCCGTCGCGATTTTTCGCGCGAACGATGTAGAGATGGTAAACGTGCTTCACCTCGGGCCGGCGCCGCGGAACGGAGATGCAGTCGCCCAAGTCCCGAAAGGCCTGGTCGTAGCGCGCCGCGTTGCCGATGCGCTCGCTGGTAATGAAGTCCACCTGCCCGATGAGGCGGTTGCCCACTACCGCCTGTAGCGTGTCGAGGCGGCAGTTGATGCCGAACGTCTCGACTTCATCGCGATTGGCGAGGCCGTGATTGCGGTACAGGCGAAGCCTGCGGGCCACCTCGTCGGAGTGCGTGACGATCACGCCGCCGTCCGACCAGACGTTGAGATTCTTCAGCGGGTGGAGGCTGTAGCAGGAGGTCAGTCCCCAGGTTCCCGCTGGCCGGTCATTCAGGCGGGCTGCGATCGCCTGGCAGGCGTCTTCAACCACAGTCAGGTTGTGGCGTTGGGCGATTTCTGCGATAGCGGTCATATCGGCCATATTGCCGGTGTAGTGAACCGGCACAATGGCGCGGGTGCGCGGAGTGATGGCAGCCTCGATTTTCGAAGTGTCGATGACAAAGCCGTCCTCGCTATCTACGAACACGGGACGCGCTCCGGTCATGACGATGGCGCCGACAGTGGCGATAAACGTCATCGGAGTAGTGATGACTTCATCTCCGGATCCGACGCCGGCCATCTTCAGGGACATGGCGATGGCATCGGTCCCGGTGCCGACGCCGATGGCATGCTGGGCCTCGCAGAGCGCGGCGAATCGCCGTTCGAATTCAGCCAGTGGGGCACCCAGCGTGAAATCACCCGTTCTCACGAACTGCCGGAGGTCATCGAGATAGGGTTCCAGGTCGGCAAACTGGCGGTCGAGATATGAGAAGGGCACGCGCATTCGAGTAGATCAGAGGCGCTTCTGCCTAACTGTCCTTATGGAACGAGTGTAGCGCAATGCCTCGCCGCTGCCGCCTCAACACCCGGCGATCGAGCCTTGCGCAATCGGAGCGTCAGTTGGCATAGAAGTCAAATAGGCTTTGGATGACGTAGTCCAGGTCGGAGGTAGCCAGCTCGGGGTAGATTGGGAGACTGACGATGCGCTTCGCCTGGCCTTCCGCCACCGGGAAGCTGCCGGCGGAGTAACCCAACTCGCGGCCGGCGCTAGTCAAGTGGATCGGCACCGGGTAATGGACCGCGGTACCGATGCCGCGCGATGCCAAAAAGGCGCGCAACTCGTCGCGCCGGTCCGCCTGCACAACGAAAGTGTGATAGACCGCGTATTCCCATTCGTGTTCGCCGGGGGTGCGGATCTGACGAAGGCCGGCCAGCTTCTCGCGGTAGTAGCGGGCGTTTTCCCGGCGGCGCTCGGTCCACTGCTCGAGATACTCCAACTTCACTAAGAGCATAGCGGCCTGCAGCGTATCGAGGCGACAATTGCGCGACCAGAAAAGGCACTCGTCGCGGCCCTTTAGCCCGAGGTTCCGGCGGATCTTGAGATCTTCGTAAATGCGGCCATCGTTGGTGGTGAGCACACCACCATCGCCCAACGCGTTGAGGGTTTTGAGGGGATGGAGGCTGAAACATCCGACCTCACCCCACGCTCCGACACGCCGCCCTTTGTGGCTGGCCAGTACGGCTTGTGCGCAATCCTCGACAATCGCCAGATTGTGCCGATCCGCGATGGCGCGGATCTCGTCCATACGGGCCGCCCGGCCGGTCAGATGTACGGGGAGCAGGGCCTTGGTCCTGGGGGTGATGGCTGCCTCGATGGCAGCCGGATCCATGTTGTAGTCCTCGCCGGCGTCAACCAAGATTGGCCAGGCTCCCGCGATGCGGATGGCGCTGACAGTGGCGACAAAGGAATTCGGTACGGTGATGACCTCGTCACCGGGTCCGATGCCGAGTGCGAGGAGGGCGAGGATCAGCGCATCCGTGCCCGAATTGACGCCGACGGCGTAGCGCACGCCGCACAGCTCCGCAAACCTCCGCTCAAAGAGCTCGACCTCCTTGCCTAAAATGAACTGCCCATGATCGATGACCTGGCCGACGGCGTCCAGGAGTCGGTCTTTCAGAGCCACGTGCTGGCGGGCGAGATCCACGTAAGGAACTTGCATGGTGCGGATCCTCAAAAGGGGCCTTTGAAACCGCGATCCGGGGCGTCGTGGGGGAGACTGTCCTCGCAGAACAGCGCGGAGTGCTCCGCTTCGACCGCGACTCCGAGCATCTCACAGGCCGCGGTGTACAGATGAGAGGACCGCGCATAACAGAAGCGGGAGAGACCGAAACTGGTCGGCATGGGACAATCGGTCATGCCGAACCGGCGCGGCGGGCATTTGAGCTTGCCCCACGCCAGTTCGGCCACCACGGCCAGCACTTCGCCGCCGAAGCCGCCGGTGATCCAGCCGGTATCGGCCACCATCAGGCGGCCGGTCCGCAACACGGATTCGAGTACCGTATCCTTGTCCCAGGGCCGCACTGTGCGCAGGTCGACCACCTCGGCTTGAACCCCGCTACGGGCCAGAACCTCGGCGCAGCGCAACGCCTCCAAAACGGCATACGAAGTCGCCACGATGGTGAGGTCGGAACCCGGCCTGGCAATACGGGCTTTGCCAATGGGTGTGGCGTAGATGCCCTCCGGTACGGCGCCGAACGTCTCGTGAAGCCAGCGGTGTTCGAGATAGATCACCGGGTTGTTGTCGTAAATGCCGGAAATCAGGAGCCCCTTGGCGTCCTGCGCGTTCGCCGGCATCACGACTCTCAATCCGGGCACGTGCGCGAACCATGCCTGGAGCGACTGGGAATGCTGCGAACCCTGGCCCCAGCCCCGGCCGACAATCAGACGGATCACCAGCGGAACCGACGCTCGGCCGCCAAACATGTAGTGCCACTTGGCCGCCTGGTTAACCATTTGCTCCATGGCCAGCAGCGCGAAGTCGACGCGCTGATGGGTCACAATCGGCCGCATGCCGCACAACGCCGAACCGATTGCAATGCCGGTCATGGCGTTTTCCGATGTGGGCATGTCCATGGCGCGACTGCTGCCGTACTTCTCGTGCAGGCCCAGCGTGGTTCCAAAGATGCCGCGCGGATCGGGCACCCCCAATCCCATGATGTAGACCCTGGGATCGCGCTCCATCGCCAGATCGATAGCCTCGCGGATGGCCTGAGCGACGGTCAGTTGCCGCATGCGGCCTCCCCGGGCGGCGATGGTTCGGCATAAATATCTTGCATGAGGACGCTCTGGTCGGGATAGGGGCTCTCTTTGCCAAAACGGATCGCTTCATCGGCTTCGGCCAGAAGCTCATTCCGGAAGGCCCGGATTCCCTGTTCGGAGAGGACGCCGTCGCGTAGCAGCCGGCGCTCCATGCGGGCAACTGGGCAGAGCTCCTTCCACGCCTGAAATTCCTCCTCGGTGCGGTACCCCAGATCGTTGTCGTAGTTTGGCCCGCAATGCTCACGCCAGCGGTAAGTCGAAAACTCCAATAACGTAGGCCCCCCGCCCTGCCGCGCCCTTTGGACCGCCTCCTGAGTGAGATTCCGCACGGCCATCACATCGTTGCCGTCGCCGCCGGCGGCGGCGATGCCCATGGCTTTGACCAATTGCAACAGGTTTCTTTCAGCCGGCTGGCGGACCGTGAGAGGGGAATAGACCGAATAGAGATTGTTCTCGCATAGGAACACGATGGGCAGACGCTTGAGAGCGGCGAAGTTTACGCTTTCATAGAATGCGCCCTCCTCGGTGGCACCTTCGCCAAAGAAGGGCACCGTAACGCGGTCCTCGCGCCGTACGGCCGCCGCCCAAGCTGCGCCGGTAGCGATCGCGATGGTGCTGCCTACGATGGGAGCGGTACCCATGAAACCGCAGGCCAGGTCAATCAGGTGCATGGACCCGCCCTTGCCACTCGAGCATCCCGCCGCCTTCCCATACAGCTCCGCGATCAGCGCCTTGAGATTGCCGCCTTTGGCGAGGTAGTGGCCGTGTGAACGATGGCCGCCGAACACGTAGTCGCGACGTGTGAGCGCCGAGCACACACCGACAGCCACGGCTTCCTGCCCGATGCAGAGATGGACGGGACAGCGCATCTGCTGTTCCGCATAAACTTCGGCGATGCGTTCTTCCACCAGGCGGATACGGAGCATTTCGCGGTAGAGTTGCACCTCGAGAGGGCCGCTCCATGACACAAGCCCTTCCGGGATGTCCGCGGAGGGAGGAGCGCTCAGGCAAGGCGGTCCGGCATTTATTTCATCAGACATTCGACATACCTTGCCAACGAGACGCGCTCGATCGCGGTGCGATTGCCAACCGTGGTCACAGCCTGGGCGCCGACGCAACCAGCAATGAAGCTCAGTACTTCCGAGGGCGTTTCCACGGCTGCGCAGGGTGCCGTGATGGCCAGTACTGCATCGCCGGCGCCTACCCGGTCGACGACGCGCGCGCTGAAAGCGGGCGTCTCGCAGAAGTTTTCTTCGCGGCTGTAGCAAAGACAGCCTTGCACACCGCAGGTAATGATCATGCGGTCGCACGAGAGCTTCACCGAAACGTCGCGGACGATGGTCCTCAGATCCCCCTCCGGATTGCGCGCCTCCATGCGAATTTCCTTTTCCGAAATGGAGATGAAGTTGGCGCGGCGGTACTTGGAAACAGTGTTGAATCCTTGATTCCCGGCATTGACCTGGGTGTTGATGGCGAGGAAGCGGGCTTTGGCGGAGAGGAGATCGGCCACTTCGTGGGAGATCATCCCGTGACCGTAATCGGCCACTACGACCACGTCGTATTCGGGCAGCAGGGCGTCCAGTTTCTCGCAGATGGCCAGGGATTGTGAACCGAGCCGCCCGACATCCGCCATCACATAGACCTCGAACAGCTTCTGCAAGGGGTACGACTCGAGAAAGCGGCGTTTGACAATCGTGGGAGCGTTTTCGATGTACAGGAAGATCTTCTCCACGGACGGGCGGAGGTGCTCGCGGATGAACTGCTCGTGCGAATCGATTGTGCCAAGAAGGGTGAGGACGCTGACCCGGTCGCAGACCGCCGTGACATGGTTGGCAACCGCAAGGGAGCCGCCGGCGAACCGTTCGCTGCTGATATGCCGCGCCGCCAGAACCGGTTCTTTACCCGTCTTACCCAGAGTTTCGCAGTATTGATACTCATCGACAATAGCTTCGCCGAGGACCAGCACACGCAACCCGCGCGCCCTCTCCAGGCTGCGAATTACATCGTCGGAAGTGTAGCGGCTGGAAAACGAGTGGAGGAAACGCTCGGTCTCTTTGGAAAAGATGTTGAAGTGACGATTGAGCAGACTGGAGGAGCTGAAGACGACATCGCCGGCAAATTTGATGCAGCCGCCGACCTCGCGGATGGCCTGTTCCTCCAGGGCCACAGCGCCAGTCCGATCTTCCAGGTTGCGAAACTCGGTGCCCTTCACGAAAACATCCGGCTTCAACAGGCGGATCGTGTCTGTGGCCATCGGCCACTGATTGATCGCGACGTAATCGACACACGCAAGTGCTGCGATGGACCATGCCCTCTGCGCCTCCGGGAAGACCGGGCGATTGGGGCCCTTATTGACAAAGCGGTCGGGAGTAACCGTGACGATCAAAACGTCGCCCAGTTGCTTAGCCTGTTCGAAGTGGCGGATGTGGCCGACATGCATCAGGTCGAATACGCCGTGGCAATGCGCCACCACTTTGCCCGCCTGGCGCAAGTCGGCCACCACCTGGGCCAGTTCCTCCAGCGTCAGCGTCTTGCTATTGGACAACCCGGATACCACCGTCATCGCAAGCCCAGTTTCTTGACCACCTTCACGTTGATGTAATCGTCGTTCGCCAGGCTGTTATCGAACTTGCCGGCCTTGAACGCACTGCACAGATCGCGGATCGCGTCCTCGATCGTGCGGCTCGGCCGATACCCCAGTTTTTCCGCGATCTTGCGGGAACTCACGTGGTACGACCGGTTGTCGTTCGTGCTAGTGGTTTCAATCCGGATGGGCGCCCTCTCCGGAAATGCGCGCTCCACGACGGTCTTTGCCATTTGCGCCAGTTGGGCCACCGTGTGATTCTCGTAGCCCGCGTTGAAGATCTCTCCATTCACCAGGTGCGCAGGGTATTCGAGCATCTTCACATACAGCTCGGTCACGTCGTCGATGTGAATATTCGGCCGCTTCTGCGCTCCGCCGAAAACCGTAATCACGCCGCGCTGGATCGCATGGTTGGTCAGAATATTGACGGTAAGATCGAAACGCATCCGCGGCGAGTGTCCGCAGACCGTTGCCGGCCGCATCACCACAGTAGTGAAATCCCCCGCCCGGTATTTCGCCAGGGCCGCTTCGCAAAGCCCCTTATACTTGCTGTAATCCGTCAATGGGACCAAGGGATGTTCCTCGGTAACCTCGGGGGCTTCACTCACGCCATACACCGAGCTCGAGGAGACATACACGAATCGCCGCACTCCCGCTCTCTTGCTGGCTTTCACCATGGGCTCGAAACAATCGTAATTGATGGTCTTGCTCAGCGCCGGATCCAGTTCATAACTCGGGTCGTTCGAAATGCATGCCAGGTGAATCACCGAATCGCAGCCCTCGACCGCGGCCGCATAGCTGGCGGTGTCGCGGATATCGGCGGTCACCACGCGGAGGCGTGGGTCGGAGGGCAGACCGCCGGACCCGAAAAGCATCAGATCGTAGACCACCACTTCGTAGCCGGCGCTCAACAGCTTCGGAACGAGGATGCAGCCCTTATACCCTGCGCCTCCGGTTACCAGTACTCGCTTCATGGACACCCGTAAACACTAATCATACGATGTCCGGGAGTTTCAGGCTCGTTCACCCGGTTTGTCGAGCGGCACGCCGTACTGTCGGATGCTCCCGTCCAGGCCCAATAGCGTACGCACGGCTCGGTCCAGAAACCTCAGCGGCGATTCCGTCGCCGGGTTCAAGCCAAGTATGGTGACCGGGATGTTGGCCAGCAACCGCGCCAGTAGCCGTGGCGACAGAATGTCCCGGTACCGCGAGTCGGTCAACAACACTCGCAGAATCTGCGAACCCAGCAAGCATAGCGCTGCGCTTTCTGAAATGGGAGCCCATACATCGGCGTAGGGTTCTGAACGCAGAAGATCGAATATCCGCCTGAAAAGCTCGTCTTGAATGGCATGACTCCTGGTGGCCTCCGCCGAGTACGCGCCCGGCAGGATTCTGAAGGTTGCCAACACTTCGGGGATGTAGCACGTCCCATGTCGAAATGCCAACACCAGCACACCGAACCAGTCGCCATACCACTTCAGGGCGGGTAAGAAACCTCCAAGTTCCAGAAAGGCGGCGCGATCGATGATCGTCATGCCACCGCCCATGTGAACGTGGTGGTGTGTCATGCGGTTCGCAACCTCGTCCCGGCTGACGAACCCGGCATCGGGACGAAATCGCGGCCGCATATAGCGCACTCGCCCGGTCACGGGGTTAAACTGGGCCAAGTCGGCAATACAGAGTTTGGCGCTGGGGTTTCGCGCCAGAAGGGTCATCGACTTTTCGAAAAGCCCCGGCAGAATCTGGTCGTCGGCAGCCGGCCCGTAGATGAAATCCCCGGCCGCCTCCTGCACGCCGCGATTGATCGTCGGAAAGGGGCCCATATTCCGCGGGTTCACCAGCAGTCGCACCACCGGGTCATGAGCGGCAATTTCGCGGACGATGTCGACGCTGTCGTCGGTCGACGCGTCGTCGATTACCAGGACTTCCATCGGCCGTACCGACTGGCTCAAGATGGCACCCAGCGCACCGCGCAGATAGTGCCCGTGGTTGTAATTCGGCATGACTACCGAAAGAGTAGGAAGTGCGGAAGACGTCACTGTGGACATTCGTGCCAAAGCCTCCGGCATCGTATCAGGATGGCTGTCCCAACGGGCAGGATGAACAGCAGTGTGACACCGCAGTAGGAGGCCGCCGCCCCTACGGCCCCGTAAGCCTTCCCGAGATAACAGGTTGTCCCCACCACCAGCACTGCCGCCGTCGCGCTCAGCGCCGCCAGCGGCTCGCGCCTGTGCGCCCTCAGATATACGCTCTGGACTCCCGCTAGCTGCATAAGCACCTGCCCGGCCAGGAAGAGACCTGTCGGAAGGGGCGAGAGAATTCGGTTCACCAGCGGAAAACCGATGGCGTGCATGGCTAAGACCAAGCTCTCCAGCCCCACCGCGCCCAGCGCCGCCACTCCCACGCACGCCATCCCCGACCGCACTGCCATCCGGTCCAGTTCTTTATACTCCCGCCGCGCGATCAACATCCCGAACCGTGCCGCCCTGGTCGAAATCCACGCCGTGGATAGTGCCCCGATAGTGGACACCACCGACCAGGTCATTCCCATCTGGCCCGCCACCACCGGCCCATAGTAACGAAAAAGAATAGGCGTGAAGAAGTACGTCAGGAAATAGCCGCTCCACCAGCTCAGCGCAAAACGCCATTGCACCGGCAACAGATGGTGGCGCCATGAAATTCCCGCCTGATGTCCGGCCCGGCGGATCTGCGCCAGAAATCGACCATGCTGCCGCACGAGCATGGCGACCGACACCGAGAGCGTCGCGGCCGCACCGAGGGGTATGGCCCACAGCCCGGCGCCGGCAAACAGAGCGCAGCAGATGCACGTGTTCTGGGCAACGTTGGCGAAAAACCGGTAAGCATAAACCTGCGTAATGCGGTTGCACCCCTCCAGCAACGCCCAAATGGGTGTCAGCAGCATATTGAATGCCGTGACGGTACACAGCGCCACCCATGGGCCCAGCCATCGCATGCCCGAGTTGGCGGAGTGCGAGAACATCGCCGTCCCGGCAAGTCCCAGCACAATGCCGGCCACTACCGCAATTCCGCTGGCCCACCGGACGGCAAAGGCAAGCAGGCTGCGCAGTTTCGCCAGCGCCTCCTCGCTGCCCGTGATCCTGCCGTCTGGGTCCAAACCGAGCCGCGACCACTCATGGCTGGCGAATTGCAACAGCACCTGCGCCGATCCCATGTCGAACAGGATCTGAAATGCCAGCAGGCTGTTAAAGGTGTAGAAGTAACCCTGGCCCTCCGGCGTCAGCCGCGAGACCACCGCCACGATGATCACCGGCCCCGCCAGCATGCTGGCCAACGGCGCCAACATGCCAAACCCCACGCCGGAATCGAAAGTGTCTCCTAAAGACCGGAAAACGCTCCATCCGGCGATCCGCCCGATGGCATGTCCGTTACTTTCCAACTGCTTGGGGCACTCAGGCGGCGCAGATGGAGAGCCTGGTCGAGACACGACGCCCTGATTTTATCATGTGTAGCTCGTCCAACCGGAACGGACGGCGGGTGGTTGGCGAACGTATCGCTTCGGCCTCACCCGGGGCAGCCGAGCCTTGATTTCACTTCTCCGCGCCAGTTCGCGTTAGCGTTCCTGATGCAGCCCTATGCTTGCGCGCAGCATCCGCCGGGGCGAGCCTACGTGTCCACGTCCATGAAGTAATAGCTGATCATGTGGCACACAACCATATGGGCGTCTTCAATACGGCCCATGTGAAGCACGGGCACCTGGATGTTTAGCTGGGCCATCGGGCCGAGGCGCCCCCCGTCGCGGCCGGTGAGCGCCATCGTCCGGCAACCAACCTGGTTGGCGTATTCCATGGCGCGCACCACGTTGGGCGAATTGCCAGAGGCGCTGATCGCCAGAAACAGGTCGCCGGGCTGAGCGAAGTTCTTAAGCTGCTCGACAAAAACCGCGTCGTAGCCCACGTCGTTGGCATAGGCCGTCAGGGTGGGCAACTGGTCCGTCAGCGCTATCATGCGGAAGCGCATAAGTCGGTTAAAGCTGGCGCCCTTCACGATGTCGGAGGCGAAATGCGATGCCGTCGATGCGCTGCCGCCGTTGCCGCAGACGAAGATGTGCCGGCCGCCGGCGCGCGCCTGCTGGAACCACTCGATCGCCTGAGTTACTTTGTTCAGGTCGATGGACTCAATCGCTTTCAGCAAGTCTGCTTTATATGCTTCGGGAAAGTTCATGCTGGTTTCCGTTGTCGTACCTCGCA
Organism: Bryobacteraceae bacterium; assembly: GCA_036404395.1. GTDB lineage: Bacteria > Acidobacteriota > Terriglobia > Bryobacterales > Bryobacteraceae > Bog-375. The sequence continues at coordinate 25,507 of DASWZP010000023.1, forward strand.
CTGATCATGCGCGTTCCAGAATCGCACGCCGCAGAGCGGGAACAGTGGCACGATGATCGCCGCGGAAATAGAAGCTCGCGCCGCCATCCGCCACGGTACGCACCAAGATGGTCTTATGGGGCCGAAAGTAATATCCCGGATCGCTCTTGGGCAGCTCGCTGTGAATGTCGCCGTCAATCGGCAACAGGTCGAAAACCGCGGTGGCAAAGTCGCGGATGGTGCGCCCCTGTTGATGTGCGACGTTGCGGCTCATCGCCAGCGCCTTCAGATAGACCTCGGGGGCCATCACCGCCGAACCGAAGCTGAGCAGGACGCCACCCTCCAGCCGTTCCACCGCTGCGGCGAAAATCAGGAAATCGCGGTAGCTGGCCGCGCCCAACGCCGCGCCATCGCAGTTCGGATGCTCGTGCAAAATATCGTATCCCACGCCGACGTGTACCGTCACGGCCACCGAGCGCCGCCACGCCGCCGCCAGCACACTAAGATCCCGGTGCGGATAATCGCTCGCGTCGATGCGCCGCCCGATATTCTCACCCAACCCCAGCGAAAGCTGGGCGGCTTCGGCGATCCAGTCGTTCAGCTCGCCAGTCTCGCGCCACAGGCCGAACTCGCCGCTGCGGATGTAGCGCCCGACATTTTCGGTAGTGGCGCCGATGCGCGCCAGCTCGTAATCGTGGATGGCGCCGGCGCCGCCGATGGCGATGTGGTCGATGAAGCCGCGCTCCACCAGGTCGATGATCTGCCGGTTCACGCCGGCGCGCAGCACGTGCGCACCCATCATGAGGATGCGGGCCGTGCCTCGTTCCCGCGCGCGCACCACGCAGGCCGCCAATTCGCCAAGCTGCGGATGCGACCAGGGCAACGGTGCTTGTTCGAGGGCCAGCCACTGATCCGCCCGTAGGTCGTTCACGCGTTCGGCGAGCGGTTTGACTACCAGACGCGAGCGGTCAAATACGGGATATTTACTCTCCATTGGGAAATAGTGGTGCGAGCAGTTGCTCCCCGCCAAGGTGGTTGGGAGTAATCTGATCCGCGCCGACGCCCGCTTCCTTCACGTTCTCGATCTCGACGCGGCCATCGCCGAAGCCCGGAAATTCGCTTTTCATCGGTTTGCTCGTACGGCGACGGGCAACAGAAATGCGCCTCGGTTGCGGATTTGCTGGACGAGTAGCGACAGCATCTCCCACCTGGTAGGTTCGCCGATGCATGGGTAGTTTCTCAGGTGTACGCGCTTCCTGGCCTCCCAGCGAGTTGGCAAACTGGAATCCAGCGGAATGGAGTCAAGGCCGCGCAATGCCCTGGCGCGGCGGTTGAACAGCCACACTGTGTCCCGATACTGGTAGAAACACCCGGGGTTCAGCACGCATCGGGGAATCCGTGCCAGAAATTCGTCATTGACCGCGGAAGCGTTCCGGCAAACAACCACCCAATCGGTGAAATCGAGCTTGGCGAGCCGGTGCGCCGGCAGCGTCGCCCGAGGCGACTCGCCCTCCATCACAGTGACTTCCACCCGGCGCGGGTAAAGTGTGTCGTGGGTGCGCGATACTCTTGCTGTGTCCCCTTGGTCTTTCGGCAGGTACCAGATCGGGTTGGCTCCGGCGACAGCGTATTGAGCGGGATCATAACCCGACGGTTCGAACACCACAAACTGGCCCTTCCGGATCTTGGGTCCATTGATCTGCTTCAGTCTCTCGAATATAGCGGGCGACAGTATGTCGATCTCGCTGGTGGCTTCCATGGTGGGGACCTTCAATGCTACCGAGCACATCTCGCACCACTTAAGCTGATCGCCGAAATCGGCGGGCCTGCGCTTCCACCAGCCGGGCTCGATCGGCCAGCCGCCTGGGCCGTCGAAAAGCATGTCGAGCGCGGCGGCGATCTCGCAGAAGAACGCTCCCTTGGGTGAGATCGACGCACTCCAGAGGTTCTGGATCCAGCAGCGGTCCCGCAATTCGAGCCACTCTTCGTCTGGAATTCCCAACTCCTTACGGGTAATCAAGATCGCCTGATGCGTGTTGACGCTGCAGTGATCGTTGATGATCTGATAGGGGAAAACATCCTGGATCTGCTCAAAGTTGCGGTAGTAGCCGTTGCCGAGCGAGCTCCACAAGCCCCGCCGGCGCCCGCGTTGGTACTTGACTATGCGGCCATATTGCCGGAAGCCATCCACTGGTTGCCGGATGAAGGAGTATGGCCTGGGCTCGGGGACTTTGGCGGCGTAGTAATCGATGAGCTGCTCGAATTGGGGATGCAGCGTAGGCTCGCCACCCATGATGCCGACCACGCCTTTGAAGCCTGCCATCGAATCCACTGCCCTTCGGAAAGTGTCCGGATCCATGAAGAAAGGCCGGGGATGCTGGCCACAGAAGCGGGTACAATTCGAACAACTGTGACTGCAGGCATTGGTGATTTCGATCTGGATGACCTTCATTTCCGCCGGAGATTTCATCGGACTTTCTCCTGCAAACTCTCCGCGGGCAAATCAGGGCGATGCGCCAGATAGCAACAGCCGTTTGAGATCGGACATAATGGGACCACACGGAAGCTGCGATGAGCGAACTCCTGCCGGGCGCCGGACCGGTTGATATCGCGATGCCAACTTACAATTGCGGGCCGTGGCTGGATCAAACGATGGATTCGATTCTCGCCCAGGATATCACCTCCTGGCGCCTGATTGTTCGGGACGACCGATCCTCCGACGATACCAACCCGAAGTTGGCCGAATGGCAGACGAGGCTGGGAAAGCGCATGACGATCCTGTCCGATTCCGGAGCGCGCAACCTCGGCGTGACGGGCAATTACAACGCGGTTCTCGGCGCCGCAACCGCAGCTTGGGTGATGTCGGCGGATCCCGACGATGTCTGGCTTCCCGGAAAAATTCTGCGGACGTGCCAGGCTATGCGACGGGCCGAAGCGGAATTCGGCGGCTTGACTCCCATCGCCGTTTGCACCGACGCGGCCGTAATCGATGCAGCCGGCCAGCCGATCGCTCCTTCTTACTGGCGCTGGTCCCGCCTGGGGCTGACACGCATCGGTGAGGCGCCCAGAGTCGCCATGGAAAGCGTGGCTTTGGGTTCCACGATGATGATGAACCAGGCCTTGCTCGAAGCGGCACTGCCCATACCGGCCGCCGCGCCGTATCAGGATTGGTGGCTCGCTCTGGTGGCTGCCGCATTTGGGCACTTGATCCCACTTCCCAAGCAGACCATCTTGTATCGGCGGCATGGCGGCAATGAAACGGCCGACCCGTACAGCAGCGCGTTGGGACGCGCGCTCGCTCGCGCTGTCACCGCGCCTGGCGCGGCGAGGCAGCGCTTGCGGAAGGTTGTGGCTCAGTCTTCGGCCATCGCCGGCGCATTCGTGGAGCGATATCGAAGCCGTCTCGCACCACGGGATGTAGCGGCGCTGGAGGACCTCGCCAAATTCTTTTCCTTGGGTCCGCTGGAGCGCAGGATCGCCCTGTTGCGGAACGGGCTCTGGTTCAGCTCGCGCGTAAAGAACCTGGGGCTGCTGGCGCTCGTGTAAGTCGCGGCCCATGTCAGTCCTTGACCACCGCCCCCTCAGGGTCGCGGCTCGGTGACGGCGATGCCAGTTCCATGCGGCCGCGGTAGTCGGTCAGCTTCTTCTCCCCCAGCGGCTCGTCCGGCGGGTATTCGAAGTTGATCCGTTCGCGCTCCAGCGCCAACGGACGTTTTTGCACCAGCGTGTGGATGGATCCGATATATTCTCCCAACATGCCGATGAAGAAAAGTTGGATCGAGCCGAAAAAGAACATGCCGATCATCGCCGGCGCGATGCCGAGCGTGAAGCTGTGCCAGTACAGGAGCTTGTATGTCAGATAGTAGAGTCCGGCCAACAGGCTCACGGCCGAACAGAAGAGCCCGGCAAAGGTGGCCAGCCGCAACGGCACCTTCGACAGGCTGGTCAATCCCAGCATGATCTGGTCGTAGTGCGAATAGAGGTTGTTCTTGGTGCGGCCCCGTTTGCGGCGCGCCTGGCTGTACGCGATCTCCTTGTGCGGCAGGCCGATTTCGGCGATCATGCCGCGGAAATACGGGTACGGATCGTCGAACCCCTTCACGATCTCCACCACCTTGCGGTCGTAGAGGCCGAAGCCGATGAAATTGTCGTAGGTCTCGATCTCGGCCATGTGGCGGATCATCTGGTAATACTTCTTGCGCAGCCAGAATAGCAGCGGGTTTTCGTCGCTGGTCTTCTTGACGGCGATTACGATGGGTGTTCCGCGCTCCCATTCGAGGATCATCTCTTCCAGCAACTCCGGCGGGTCCTGCAAATCGGAGAGCAGTATGATCACGGCTTCGCCCGAAGCCTGGTGCAAGCCGTGAATGGGAGAGCGGATGTGCCCGAAATTGCGGGTGTTTTCGATAACCTTCACGTTACGGTCGTTGGCTGCCATGCGGCGCAGCACATCGACCGTGCCATCCTGAGACGCGTTGTCAATGAAGATGTGTTCGTAGCGATAGCGGCCCAGGCGCAGCATGACGGCCCGCACCCGCTCGTACAACTCCTCGACGTTCCCTTCTTCGTTGTAACAGGGGCTCACCACGCTGATGGTCGTCATATGCTTCCTCCGCGGGTCAACGGTTCACCGCCTGCGGCTCGACCCGCATCTCAATGGGAGTGCTTCGCCGCGGGTCGGTGGCAGCGGGCTCCAATCCCCGGCTGTAGATCAGTTCGCGCAGCGAGGGAATGCTCGAATACGGGCTGTCGATCGAGTCGATCATGATGGCTTCATCCTGCGCGACGGGCTTCAGAATCACCTCGCCGCGCATCAGCTCGCGGCAGGAAATCTGGCCGCGTTGCAACGGCACAGCCAGGTACACGTCGTCATCGTCCAGCACGTGTCCCTCTGCCAGGTCGTGTTTCGCATACACGCCGCGCACCAGCGAGTCCAAATACTGAATCTCCTTCATGGGTGGGATGCGCTTCTGCGTTCCCGGCGCGCCGCACATCTCCTTCACTTTGTGAAATCCCTTGAACCAGGCGTCGATTTGGTCGGGCATGGAACAGTACGGCGAGACCGTGATTCCATCCCCTTCGATATCGATGTGCCGCTCGAAGGTGCGCGCGCCTTTGGCGTAGGCGATCAGCATAGACGAGGTCCAGTCGGAACATTCGTGAGTGGAGAAGCCGATGGTGTGCGAAGGATACCGCGCGCGGAGAAAGTCGATCTGGTTCAATTCCAGTTCCCGATCCTCCGAAGGGTAGAGCGAGACGCAATGGTTGATCGCGAGCGAGATATTCCGGTTCTGAAAGAAAGTCACCAGATCGTCGAGATCCTTGAGCGAGCTGCCCCCGGTGGAGACGATGACGGGCTTCTTGGTCCGGGCAATTTTTTCCAGCAGCATCCAATCGTTCAGATCGGAGCTGGCGACCTTCAAGATGGGAATGCCCAGCGCGCAGCACCGGTCGACGGACTTCTCGTCGAAGGGCGTGGCCAAGGGTATGCAGGAGGCCTTCCGGATGGCCTGCACCAGGACGGCGAAGTCTTCCTCGGCCATCCGGGTTTCGACCGTCTTCTTGACGTAGCGGATATCGGTGCGCGCCAGAAAATCGCGGTGAATGAAGCTGTCCACATCGCGGAACTGCATTTTGATGGCGGCGCGCACGTTGTTGAATCGCACCACCTGGGCAAACGTGTTGACGATCTTGAGGCCGCGTTCCAGGCGTCCCCAATGGTTGTTAGCCATCTCCAGCACGAAGAGCTCTTCGAAGATGTCGCGGTCAATCATGTTTGTTAACCTCTTGAGTTCCACCGGCACTCCCCGCCGCCGATGCCGGTTCCGCTTCAAAAAGACGCTCGATCGAGTCCCAGCCACTCACCCGGCGGCAGTTGTCCGGAAGGACGGCCGGTAGATTTGGCCCGTAACCATGCGGCACGATCGCGCAAGCCACCGCCGCCGCCGCGGCGGCGTTGCAATCTTCCAGCGTGTCGCCGACCAGCAGGCATTCCGTGCGCGATAAGCCCTGACGGCGGACCAGGTCAGTCAGCGCCTCGGCTTTCGAAACGTATGCGGGAGCGCGCGAATCGAGGCTGGCGACACCCCCGAAAAGGCCCTCGATCTCGATCTCGCGCAAAATCCGGCGCGCGATCCGCGAGGGCTTGTTGGTCACCACCCACAAGCCGATGCCGCCGGCCCGCAACCGCCGGAGCATATCCGGCGCGCCTTCGTAACACGTGCTCTTGCGCCAGCCCTCGCCGTCGTAGCTGGCGCGAAAGGCCCGTTCCAGCCGGTCCAGCGACGGCGCGTCGCGAAGACCCGTGACACTGGCCAGAATGGAGCGAATCGGCGGGCCGATCAACGGCTTGAGGTCCACCGTCAACGGCGGCAGACCGCACAGGGCCAGCGCCTGTCCAACCGACCACGCGATGCCGGGCAGCGAATCGACCAGCGTCCCGTCCAAATCGAAAATGGCGTGGCGGAGGCTTGGCATGCTAAACCTCCTGACCGATGAGGAGGTTGGATTCCACTTCCTCGGGTTCCAGGAACGGGTACATATCTTCCAGGTTCGGCGAGACGATCGTGCCGTCCGCCAATTGCCGCGATTTCAAGCGCGGCTCGAACTCCTGCGCCGGGTCCAGACACACCCGGCAGAGAGCCGGCCCCGGCGCGTTCAAAACGTCGCCGATGCGCGAGAAATCGCGGTCGCTCTCGATCGAAGTTGCAGGTATCCCGTACGCTTGCGCGACCTTCACCATGTCGGGAAACGAAACTCCGCTGGCCGGACTCTCGCCCATCAGCCGCCCAAAGAAGTTCGCTTGCGTTTGACGGATGGAAAGGTACCCGCCGTTGTCCAAAACGAAGATTTTCACGGGCAACCGATGGTGCACAACGGTTTGCAGTTCCTGGATGTTGAATTGCAAACTTCCGTCTCCCGCCAGGCAAACCACGCGCCGGCCCTGAAGCGCCACCGCGGCGCCCACGGCCGCCGGAAGGTCGTGGCCCATCGAGGCCGCGCCGGAATTCGAAATCAGCCGCTGGCCGACCTTCAACCGCCCCGCCTGGTACGGCACGATGCAGGCCGCCGCGTTGCCGCAAACCACGACTTCGTCATCGGCCAGCGCCGCAAATAACCGCTCGATGAAATAGTAAGGATTCACCGGCGAACCGCTCTTGCGGAACTTGTCCAGCACCACGGGGTACCGCTCGACGCGATCCCGGCACTGCGCCAGCCACTGCGTGTGCCGGCTCGCCCGATAGGAAGCCGCCGGCAGTTGCCGCAGCATTTCCCGCAGAAAGACTTTGAGATCGCAATGAATGGGCAAATCGGGACGCACCGTGGGCTTTTCGAGTTCGGCGGCATCCACGTCCACTTGCATCTTGGATGCCCGCGGCGCAAAAGCCGGCCAGTTGTAGCTCACCTGCCGGATGTTCAGGCGCGATCCAAGCACCAGCAGCGCATCCGAGCTCTGCACCGTGAAGTTTCCCGCGCGGTCGCCGATGGTCCCGGGCCGCCCGCAAAAGAGCGGGCTGTCGGTCGCGATCAGATCGTGGGTCCAGGCGGTGGTCACCGGAATGCCCAACTCACCAATCACTTCGCGAAATTCGTCGAGCGCCCCCGCGGCGCGAACGCCGGTGCCGGCCATCAGCACCGGCCGGGATGCGCCAGCCAAGCGCTCAATCACGTCGCGGCACTGCTCTCTAACCCGCGCCTCATCCCACTGCGGAGCGTCTTCCGCCGGATCGTAGCCGCGCAGGCTGTCAACGTCGATGAGCGATGACTGCACGTCCACCGGGATATCGATCCAACACGGGCCAGGCCGTCCCGAAGAAGCCAGGAACCAGGCCTTCTCCAGGTGATACCGGATGCTGGCGGGATCGTCGATCAGGACCGCGTACTTGGTGATCGATCGCGCCATGCGCACAATATCGGCTTCCTGATCGCCGAGTTGCCGCAGGTTTGTCGCGCCCGTCAGCGACATGCACGTCTCGCGCTTCACCTGCCCGGAGAGCACCAGCATCGGAACCGAATCCGTCCACGCGCCAAAAACGCCATTGAGCGCATTGATCCCGCCCGGACCGCTGGTCACGTTCACCACTCCGGTGCCGCCAGTCACGCGGGCGTAGCACTCGGCAGCCATCGCGGCGGCTTGTTCATGGTGTGTGCAGATGTAGTGGATTCGCGGCTCGTGGCCAATCGAATCGTTTAAGTGCATGGCGGCGCCGCCGGGAACCAGGAAAATATCGCGCACGCCCCAGCCCGCCAGTCTGCCGACCACATAGTCCGAAAGTTTGATCGCGCCGTTCATGACAGTGTCGCGCCGATGAGTTCGGCCGCTCCCTGGTTCCAGTGCCACATCCTGCGCAGGCCCTCCTCGAGAGGAATCCACACCTCGAGGCCCAGCTCGCTCTGCGCGCGCTCCACTGACGGAACATAGCGTGAGGGTGCAACTCCCGGCGGAAGTTTGCCGACTTGGATCTCGATCTCGCCTCGAGCGGCCTCGACCACGCATCGCGCCAGGTCCGCGATGCTCACCGCGTGAGGCGAGCCCACGTTGTACGCCACGCCCGACGCTCCGCGCAACAGAATCGTCCACAACCAGATCGCCAGATCCGCTGCATAGAGGTAAGAGCGCACCGAAGTGCCATCGCCCGCCATGCGCACCGGGCCCCCAGCCAGCGCGTCCCGCATGAAGTTGCCGGCGGCGTAGTTCTCATCGAGCGGCAGGTGCGGCCCGGTGAACGCGAACATGCGCGCGATGACGGAATCGAATCCACAGGCCCGCGCGTAACTCGAGCACAGAAACTCGCTCGCGCGCTTCGCCTGCCCATATGCCGAATTGGTGTCGGTCGAAAGCGGCGCGCCCGCGTACTCTTCCGGAATGTGCAGAACATCGCTGGGTTGTTTGCCATATACCGCGCCGGAGCTGGTGAAGAGCAGCCGCCTGGTTCGCCGCGCCCGCGCCAGTTCCAGCACGCGTTCCGTTGCCGTCAAATCCCGGCTGAAAGTGGCCGCCGGCCGATCCGCGCTAGGAGCGAAATAACGTTCTGTGGCCGCATGAATCACCAGCGGGAAAGAGCCCTCCGGGTACTCGAATGACGTAGCGTCGCCGGTGTGAAGCGTCACACACGGGTCGTCTGCCAGGTGCGGCAAGCGCCGGCGGTAGGCGTTGGGATTGCGCGTCAGCACCACCGCCGAAACTCCCAGCCCCAATCTCCGGTTCGCCCAGAGCAAGCTTTCCATCAGCCAGGTCCCCACAAATCCCGTTCCCCCGGTGATAAAGAACCGCTCGCCGCGCACTTCCGCCCAGAGGTGTTCCGTGTGCTCCAACACGTGATCCAGGTCGTTATGGAGAACGTTTTCCATTTGCCTCAGCTCGCGACGGCTCCCACGCTCTCCGGCAGCGCCTTCATCGTTTCCAGCATGTAGTCCAGTATTTGTCCCTGAATTCCCGGGTAAACCCCGATCCAGAACACCTGGTTCATCACGATATCGGTTTGGCTGAGGGAGCCAACCACGCGGTATTGCGACTCGCGATACGCCGGCTGGCGCACCAGGTTGCCGCCAAACAACAGACGCGTCGCGATTTTCCGCGTCTCCAGATAATGCGTCACTTGGTTGCGCGAGAACGGAGCACCGGCGCGAACCGCAATCGGGAATCCGAACCAGCTCGGCTCCGCTCCGTTGGTGGCTTCCGGCAGGACGAAAAACTCTTCCAGGCCCGCCAGCCCTTCCCGCAGCGCCCTGAAGTTTCGCCGCCGTGCCTCGACGAATCCGTCCAGCTTTTCCAGTTGCGCCACGCCCACCGCGGCCTGCATGTCGGTGAGCTTCAGGTTGTAGCCAATGTGCGAATAGGTGAACTTATGGTCATACCCGCACGGCAGCTCGCCCAGTTGCCAGCCGAACCGCTTGCCGCAGGTGTTGTCGCAGCCGGGCTCGCACCAGCAGTCGCGGCCCCAATCGCGAAAGGATTCGGCGATCGTGTGCAGCAGCGGCGTGTTGGTCAGCACCGCGCCGCCCTCGCCCATCGTCATGTGGTGGGCCGGATAAAAACTCACCGTCGCCAGGTCGCCGAAGGTGCCGGTCTTGCGTCCGAAATAGGTGGAGCCCACCGCATCGCAGCAGTCTTCCACCAGCCACAAATCGTGCTTTCGGGCGAAGCTAGAGACCGCACTCACATCGAATGGATTTCCCAACGTGTGCGCGAAGATCATGGCGCGGGTGCGCGGCGAGAGCGCCGCTTCGAGCTGCGATGTGTCCACGTTGTAAGTGGGCAGCGTGACATCCACGAAGACCGGAACCAGGCCATTCTGCAGAATCGGATTCAAGGTAGTCGGAAAGCCGGCCGCCACCGTGATCACTTCGTCTCCCGGCCGCAAGCGCCGCTCACCCAGCCGTGGCGAAGTCAGCGCCGCCAGCGCTACCAGGTTGGCCGACGAGCCGGAATTCACCAGCAGGCAGTGCCGCACCTCCATCCATTGGGCAAATTCCCGCTCGAACCGCTCCGCGAAGCGGCCCGTGGTGAGCCAGAAATCGAGCGAGGCGTCCACCAGGTTGCGGATTTCGCGCTCGTCGAACACGCGGCCGGCATAGGGGATGGAGGATTCGCCGGGGACGAACGGGCGCTTGGCGAAGGCCGCCTGGTGGTATTCGGCTACCAGCGACAGGATCTGCGATCGGAGTTGGTCGGCTTTGGGATTCATTTCAAGCGGCCTCTATGGGTTCGGCGGCTGCGAGGGCAGTCCACCTCATCTCGGCGTCCAGCAGCCCCTGGTCCTGCAAGGCGAGCAAAGCTTTCAGCCGCACATAGCGGTCGCGTGCGAAGTCCGGCTTCCGAGCGCCGGCGCATTCCAAAGTGGAAACCAGACCGCCGATGGTGCCGTCCAGCGTGGCCTCCGGCTGATGGTGCGGCGCCAGCCGGCGGAAGAGATCGAAGCAGACTTTGTAGGAGCGCTTGTCGGGTTGGGCATCCGGGTTGATGTGGATCGTCGAGCCCGGAAGCGCCGCCACCACCGCCGCTGCGAGATCCTTCACCTGGTAGTTCCACTCGTTCGAGCCCGCATTCACGGCCAGAAACTCGCCGCCGTTCGCCGCCGGCCGTGTCAGTGCCCATTCGATAGCGCGCGCCATATCCGTCACGTTGATGAGCGGGCGCCACGGCGCGCCATCGCTGAGGATGCGGATCTCTCCGGTTGCGAGGGCCGTTGCCACGAAGTCGTTCAGCACCAGGTCAAGGCGCAGCCGCGGGCTGCTGCCGCAGGCGGTCGCAAAGCGCAGGCAGGTGATCGGAAAGTCGTGGCTGGCGAGGCCAGCGAGAGCGCATTCCGCGGAATACTTCGAGCGCGCGTATGCCGTGAGCGGATTCACCGCCGACGATTCGTTGCGCGCGCCATCCTCGGCGAAGCCGTAGAGCGAGCAGGACGAGGCGAAGACGAACGACGTGGCTCCCGCACGCCGCGCATTCGCCGCCAGCGCCACGGTGGCTTCGTAGTTTACGCGCCGTGTGACATCTTCGAATTGGTTGCCGATGGGGTCGTTGGAAATGCCGGCCAGATGCACCACGCCCGTAATGCCATTGAGCCGCCGCTCGTCGAAATCTCTCACGTCCCCCATAATCTGTTCATCGGGAACTTGGTCGGGCAACGAAAATGGGTCGAGCAGGGCGTCGGCAAAATAGCCCGCGTCCAGGCCCGTGAGCCGCGCTTCGGGGAATGCGGCCCGCAGGTGCGCGATGACGCAGGGGCCGACGTACCCCAGGTTGCCCGTGACCAGAATGTTCATTGCGCGTGGTCCCCGTTTTTCCAGACCTTCCACGGCGCCGCGCCGGAGCTCCAGAGCTCGTTGAGGTGCTGGTACTCGCGGTAGGTGTCCATCGCATAGAAGAAGCCGTCGTGCCGGTAGGCCATCAGTTGACCATCGGCGGCGAGCCGCTCGAAGGTTTCCCGCTCCAGCACACAGTCGTCCCCTTCGATGTAGTCGAACATGCCGCGGTTGAAAACCATGAAGCCCGCGCTGATCCAACTGTCGGATTGGGGCTTCTCCCGGAATTGATCGATCTGCCCTGCCGGATCGAAAGTCAGTCTGCCAAAGCGCGAGATGGGCCGCACCGCCGTCACGGTCGCCAGCTTTCCGTGCGACTTGTGAAACTCGACGATCTTGGCGATGTTAGCGTCGGTTAGTCCGTCGCCATAGGTTAGTAGAAAGGTGTCGTCCTGGATGTACTTTCGGATACGCTTGACGCGTCCACCGGTCTGCGATTCCAGGCCCGTATCCGCCATGGTCACCTGGAAACCCTGTTCCTCGTGGTGGCCGTCGTAGTGGATATGGGACTGTTGGCCGAGGCACATCGTAAAATCGTTGTTCATCGCCTCGTAATTCAGGAAATAGTCCTTAATCATGTTGCCGCGGTATCCGAGACACAGCACGAATTCCCGAAAGCCGTAATTGGCGTAGGTCTTCATGATGTGCCAAAGAATCGGCCGGCCACCGATCTCCACCAGCGTCTTTGGCCTGAATTCAGTCTCTTCGCGCAGACGCGTACCGAGACCGCCGCAGAGCACGACCACTTTCATTGGGTCTTTCCTCGCAAGTATTATCCGGCAGCGTTGCCTAAGAGACCATACTCCGTAGGGTTATTCAACGGAGTTATCGAAAGTATACGTGCCGAAGATACGTAACAAGTGCCCGCTGCCGTTGAGCTTACGGCGTTTCCCGCGCGACTCGCAGAAACCGCAATGTGGGACAGGCGCTTTCGCCGGCGCTTTCGCCTGTCAACCCGATGCCGTTTCAAACCTCCCTGTCCGTGACAACAATACAGGTTGAAGCCGAGGACTGACGCGTGTCAGCCCGTCAGGGCGAAAGAAAGTAGCCCAAGGCGTGAGCCTTGGGAGGTGAGCGAGCGTAACCAGCCCTGGAACGGGGCGAAAGACCGATGCCATTTCGTTCCTGACGCGGGATCTCACGCAGCGCCATGTTACGCTATGGCGGTAGGATTTCCATGCACCCTTTCATGCGTGCGGATCTTCTGATCGGCCTGGCAGCCATTGGCCTCTATCCCCTCCTGCTTTTCGTACCGGGGTATGTTATTGGCTGGGCATCCGGCCTGTTCGACTTCCGCCAGCGAACGCCCGCATTCCGCGTCGCGTTCAGTATTCCTCTTTCCATCGCCGCATGCCCAATCCTCATCTATCTGGCCGGCCGTTTTGCATCCATGGCCGCGGTCTGGGCAGTCTTGGCCGTGACGTGGATCGGCTTCGTGGTCCTCTTGGTTCGCCATGGGCTGAGCTGGCCGCGCTTCCCCCGCCGGGCGTGGTGGATCGTCCTGGCCTGGCTTGCGATCGCGCTATTCATTTCCGTGGACCTGCAATTCGGCGCCACCGAATACTACCCCGTCTCGGCCTTCGACTATGCGTTGCGGTCGGAGGTCATTCACTCAATCGGCACCACCGGCATTCCGCCCCATAGTCCGTTTTTTTTCCCGGGCCACGCGGTTCCCCTTCGGTATCACTATTTCTGGCTGTTGTTTCCCGCCCTGATTTACCAGGGCACCGGCTATGCCATTACTCCGCGTCTGGCATGGATCGGCGGCGTCTTCTGGTGCGGCCTGGGTCTCATGTGTCTGGTCGCCGTGGCTTTTCGCGTCCTCTGGAACCGCGGCCCAGCCAGCTTTCCGCGCCGCGCCATCGCCGGCATTCTGCTGCTGACGGTTACCGGGCTAGATATCATTCCCACCGCCTTCCTCTGGCTGCTGCGCGCATCGGGCATGATGTTGGCCATCCGGCCTAGTGTGGAATGGTGGAACGAGCAGGTGGATGGCTTTGTCTATACCGCGCTTTGGGAGGCTCATCATCTTTCAGGGCTGATCGCATGCATGATGGCGTTTCTGCTGCTGCGGGAGGGCCAGCGTCAGGAAAGTCTCGTGCGCCGGGCTACCTATGCGGGAGTTGCCGGGATGGCCGTGGCCACGGCGGTTGGCGCGTCGATCCACGTCGCCTTCGTGTTCGTTTCTTTCCTGGTGATCTGGACGATCATCGTCCTGGCGAAGCGTTGGTGGCGCGAGGCGGCCGTGCTGGCGATGGCCGGGGCCGTCGCCATCCTGCTGGCTTCGCCTTATGCGCTTGCGCTGGCAGGCGGAGCGGGCGGCCACGGCGGCCACGGCGGCGCCGCTGCCGGGGGTGGACCGCCGCTCTATTTCGCGGTGCGGCAGTTCAATCCCGCCAATTTCCCGCTCCAGGCCTTTGGATTAACCGGCTCCTGGATCGCGGCGCTGGTCCATACCGGGATGTTGCCGCTGAACTATTTCATGGAGCTGGGCTTCTTCTTCACCGCCGCGGTTGTCTGGTGGCGCAGGTGGAGATCCACCGGGAAACCACTCTCGCGAGACGAGCTGGCACTGGCCGTTCTGGTGGCTACCAGCATCGGGATCTGCACGTACCTGCATTCCTCGGTCATCGGCAACAACGACCTCGGCTCCCGCGGCTTTCTGCCCGCGCAGTTCGGCCTGCTGCTCTGGTCGGTGGACGTGCTCTTCGAGCAACCTCGCACGCGGGGCATTACCATTCTGCTGGCGCTCGGCGTGCTTGGAACCGCCTACGACGTAGCCATCCTGCGCGTCCATCCGATTCTGGAAGTAACCGGCGTATTAGGCAACGTCAACTGGATCGCGCCCGACCGGCACATGGGCGCCCGCACCTATTCCGCCCGCGAGGCCTACCAGTGGATCGCGCAATCCACCGCGCCCGATGCCCACATACAGTTCGATCCCCATGTATGGATTCAGGACACTCCGGCGATGCTGTATTCCCGCCGCCCGATTGTCGCCGCCGATTTTACCTGCCTGGCCGTGTTTGGTGGGGACCCGTCGCTTTGCCCTCCGTTGCTCGCGCAGCTCGCGCCTCTTTACCCGGACAAGGGCCGGCCCGCCGCGGCCAGCATCGAGACGGCCTGCCAAAACCTGCCGGTCGATATCCTGGTCGCCAAGGATCTCGATGCCGCGTGGGCCGACCCGCAAGGATGGGTCTGGAAGGAAAAGCCGGCCTTCTCGAACCCCTATTATAGGGTCTTCCGATGCCGCGACGCCGTCGGCAAGAGCCGAGTGCCTTGACCGCCTGCTTACGCGCGCGGCTAACGGAGCCGCGACCAAAGGGAGTCTCTATGGGCCTCCGGCCCACCCATGGAAACGAAAAACACGCCCGCCCCATCTTCGGGGGCGAACAACAGGCGAATCTGGGCGTGTTCTTCAACGGAGTGGTCATGGGCCCGCAGCCCTCCCAACCTAGTCTAGTCTCCTGTCCCAATGGTTCGTGACATAAGTCAACTCGGCTGGACGGCGGTGGTGCGCTAAGTTCCAAACAGAGGGCCATCGAACTCGGCGAGGCCAAGCCATGAGATGCTACCAGGGCTCCTGAAACACCACTTTCCCGTTCATCCACGTCTGAATGACACGGATGGAATCGATCTGATCGGCAGGGATATCGAGTGGATTCCCGGACAGCACGATCAGGTCGGCGAGCATTCCAGCTTGCAGCTTGCCTTTGAGAGCGTCGTGCCGGCTGGCGTAAGCGGAACCGATCGTATAGGCCTCCAGACCTTCTTGGACACTCAACCGCTCTTCCGGATTCTGGTTGAGAACGGCGGCTTGAATCCCGGACAGAGGATTGAGCGGGAACTCCGGCCGGTCTTCAGGACCTGGATAGTCGGAACCGAAGCACAGACGAGCGCCGTTCGCCTTTAGGCTCCGAAAGGCGAATGCCCAACGCGTCCGCGCCTCGCCCACCATGCCCATCAGCCACGGGATGGCCCTGGCGTGATAGGGATTGACTTCCGCAATGATGCTCGACGCGCCGAACCTCGAGAAATCGACTGGGGAAACAAGAGACGCGTGGATGACTCGAAGCCTGTGGTCTGTCAGCTTGTGCCGAACGATCAGGTCCTCGTAGCGCCCCAACACGAACCGAGTCGCGGCGTCTCCGATGGAGTGCGTACTCACGTCGGCGCCGGCGGAGACAGCCCCGTCCAGCATTCTGTCGAAGCTGGCGGTGTCTGCCGCCGCTTTGGTTAGCGAACCGCGGCCAGAGGCACCGCTGTAAGGCTCCAGCAGGAACGCGGTTCGTTTCCTCAGCATCCCGTCCGCATAAGCTTTCAGCCCGGTGACTTCGACCACTCCGGCGGTTTGCGCGGCCATTGCGCGGTAGCGTGAGAACTCGCTCCACGTTTCCAAAGGCAACCGGACTTCCAGGCGCGTCGTCAAGGCCCCTTCGCTTGCCAGCCGGACGTACTCCGGTAAGTCAGCCACCACGCCGATGGTCTGCGCGGTTGTGATCCCGCACTGGCACAGAAGGGGAAGCATGGACGGAGCGAAATGGATATGGGCGTCGTTGAAGCCCGACATGACGAACCGTCCGTTCAGTTCGACGATCTCTGTGTGGGGCACGGCGAGTCTGTCGACATCGGCATTGGAACCTACGAATGATATGCGATTGCCGGAAATAGCCAAAGCTTCGGCCCATGGACGAGATGGATCCTGCGTATAGATCCTTCCGCCTCGCAGGGCCCAGTCGGCGGGTAGGTAGTCAACGTTGTCGAGCGGCATCACAGTCAAGAACCGAGTTAGTGAGGCACGTAAGGCCGAGGCTGCCGCCGCCGATAGCGCTCCAGGGCGAAGTCACTCAGAATCACCGAACATGAGGCCTCGAGAAACGCTGTCGATTCGAACGCCCGTTCCGTAGCGGATACGAATTCCACATCGCTCCATGCGAGTCCCCGCGCCTTCAGCCGGGCATAGCGGAAGTAGGAATTCCAGAGCGAGCTTTTCCGCCGGTATACGGCGGCTATCCGCCGCAAAACCTGCTGCGTATCCTCGCCAGTCCGCGTGGAGACATAATCCAGAATCGGCAAGCTTCCTTTCACCACCTCCACTACGCACTGCACTGCGAACGAGTCCAGGAACTCACGCGAAGCTGCCGATGGTAGCGAAATGAGGTGGAACGAATCGAAGTCGCGCAGAAGGAACCGATGTTTCCCGCAAGTAAGCGGCTGGATGATATCGTTGCCGACGTTGTTATTCAGAAGGCCGCGAAATCCGCCGCGAAAATGCAGCTCGGCAAGCCACCGTCCCTTCTGGTCCGCGTACCAGACCGTGTTCAGGCCCTCCATGGCGACCTCCGAGCCAGTGAACACCGCGCTGTCCGCCGGCGGCGACACCAGCTCCGACACAGGCAACGGTTTCTTTCCGAGAAACGCCTCCGCCCGCGTTCCGCCAGTCAGTTTCAGTACCAAACAGAAACGGTTTGCGGCGATTCCGCTCGCATATTCAAATACACACACCGGAGTAGTGGCGCACGGAATGCCATAGGTTTTGCAGAAGCAGTAGCCCAGCAATTCGCGGCTCACAGCTTCCGCTGTCATCACCCCGAACGGGACGCGAGTCGAGATAATCCTGTTGCCTCCGAACTCCAAGTACTCGAAAGGGAAATTCTCAGCCTCAGGCGCCGGGCGGCATCCCTTGAACTGGATCTGCTCGGCTACCCACAGCGCGGACCGCGCGCCCGAAGGACGAGCTGCGATCCGATCTGCGTCCTCGCCGGTGGAGTCGCCAGCGGCAATCCAAGGTGCGCGCAGCGCGCAGGGAATCTCCGCTTCGGTGCCAAAGAGACTCGCCGTTTGCTCCAGGAACGTTAGTTCCACGCCGGACAGATTCGCCGAAAAGCGCGCGGCGAAGTCGCGTGGAGAGACAACCTGTCCGTCCGCCGGAACCAGATGGATCGTTCCTGTGTCTTCCGGCACAGGAGCCTACCGGCTCATGAAGACCGCCGCCACATTCTCGTCCAACGCCGGCTCTGCATTGGCCGAATGCGGCGACGACTGCGGCTGCGGCATGGACTCGCGCACCGGCGGGGTTATGTCGAGCAGGGCCGCCACGCTCGCGTGGCACCTGGCAACATCGACGATGTGACCTTCGATCGCAAGATAGTCGACACCCGACTGCAGACAAGTACGCAGCGCGTCCACGGGTGAACAGACGATCGGTTCACTCTCGTTCAAGGAGGTGTTCAGAACCAGCGGCACCCCGGTGATTCGCGCGAACTCTTCGATCGTTTGATGGAACACCGGATTGTTCTCGCGATCCACAGTCTGCAGGCGCGTGGTGCCATCCACGTGTGTTACCGCGGGAATCACGCCCAGCTTCTCCGGCCGCACAGGATAGGCCAGGACCATAAAGCGATCTGCCATCGTCCGCCGCCCAATGGCAAACCATTCGCAGGCCCGCTCCGCCAGCACGCTGGCGGCGAAGGGACGGAACCACTCGCGGTGCTTCACCTTGTCGTTCAGCAACTGCACCATATCGGCTCGCCTAGGATCGGCCAGGATGCTGCGGTTGCCAAGCGCGCGCGGGCCAAATTCCATGCGGCCCTGGAATAGCGCCACCGTGCTGCCGTGCGCGATGAGACGGGCGACTTGTGCCGGCAGGTTGCTCGCTTTGGCCACCGCCTCCGGGTTCACTTGCGAGAGCAGGCACTCTGCGTCTCTGGCGAACGACGGCCCCAGGTAAGAGTGCGCCATTGTTTCGACGCGCTCGCCGCCGAGCACCTGGTTCCAAAGGTAGCAGCACGCACCCAGCGCGGTGCCTGCGTCGTTGGCCGCGGGCTGGACGAATAGGTCCTCGAAGCCGCCTTCCTCCAGCAGTAACCGGTTGGCAACGCAGTTCAGCGCCACGCCGCCCGCGAGGCACAGATTCTTACTGCCTGTCTCCGCCCTCAGCCGGCGCACCACAGTGAGAAGGGCCTCATTGGTCACTCGTTGGAGCGCGGCCGCGATGTCGCGGAACCGGTCATCCTCTTCTTCCTCTTTGCCGCGGCGCGGCCCGAAGAGCCGTTCCAGCGCCGCGCAACTCTCGACCCGAAACTGCAGTGTGCGGCCATCCACCTCGAAATTGCCGGAATCGTCGTACTCCACGAGAGTCCGGAAGGCAGGATAGAAACGATCCGAATCGCCATAAGCCGCCAAAGCCATCGCCTTCCATTGGCCGTAGTTCCCAAAGCCGAGGAACCGGGAAAGCTTGGTCCACAGAAGACCCAGCGAATTCGGATACCGGAACTCAGCGAGTTGATGGAGGCGATTCGCTTGCCCCCGGCCCAGCCAAGCGGTGGCCGCCTCGCCGATCCCATCCACCGAGAGAACCGCCGCATCCTCGAAAGGAGACACAAAGAACGCGCTGGCCGCGTGACAGAGGTGGTGCTCGATCCAGCGAAACCGGTCCCGCACGTCCTGCCCCAATAGCAGGCTCAGCCTTTGCGGCACTTGGCGAAGAAGCCGATAGAATCGCTCCTCACCCTCCACGGTCCCCGCGCCTTCGGGAGTAGTTGCCGCGTCGACAGTTATGTTTCCGGCAAGCCGCAACTCCGGTGCAAAGGAGTAGCCGGCGTGCGTGATGGCGCTTGATTCAATGCCCGCTTCCGCGAGGCAATACCGGATGGATTGCTCCGGCAGCGAGTGCGGGTTTTTCAGATCCGCCGGCTTTCCGTGCCGCACCCGGTTGAACCGTTCTTCCTCGGCCGCCGCCACCAGCTTTCCGTTGTGGACCAAACACGCCGACGGCTCGTGGTAGGCGGAGTTGATGCCGAGTATCCATGTGTCTTGCCGCGCACTGTTGCGATCCATCAGCCTCTCCTAGCCTTCGATTCTACCGCTTTCCCCCCGCACGATGAGCGCGTGAGCGGGAATGGCAGGCCGGAGTTGATCGCTGTCCGGACGCTGATGCGGGCTGTGGCATCGGACATCTAAGCTTTGACAGGGTTACCACAAGTGGTTACCATGGAAGCGTGAAGGCGCGCGAGCTCAGACGGTGGCTGAAGAAACAGGGCTGCCTTTTCGTTGAGGAGTCTCGCCACACGCGGATCGTCGTCGGCTCGAAAGTCTCGCGCATGCCCCGTCATCCGGCGAAGGAAATCAAGACGGGGACATTGCGAAGCATTTTGAAGGATCTCGATTTGGAAATGTGAGGACCAAAATGGAACCCTATCTGGCATTATTCGAACCCGACCGGAAGGCTGGCGGCTACGTCGTGACATTTCCGGATTTCGGCTACGGCGTGACGCAAGGAGAAACCGGGGAAGAAGCCATGGAGATGGCGCAAGATCTTCTTATGTTGACCATCGGCGACTATATGAGAGAATCCACGCCGTTACCCGTTCCCAGGCGCCATCGGGGCTCGAAGTTCCGTCCCGTGGCGCTACCCGCCCTGCAATCCGCCAAAGTCGATCTCTACGCGGCATTTTTGGAGTCGGGCCTGATGAAAGCGGAGTTCGCGCGCCGGATCGGCATACCGAAGACACACATTGATCGTTTGTTTTCTCTCAGGCATCACTCCCGGCTGGACCAGATCGAATCGGCGTTTGCCGCGCTCGGCAAGCGCCTGCACGTCGAAGTGCGCAGCGCCGCTTGAGGCGTCACCCAGCCTACGGTCCGGACCTGACGATTCGCCCGTCGCCTCAGGGC
>DASWZP010000024.1:0-7103 GCA_036404395.1 Bryobacteraceae bacterium
CGGCGCTTCCACGATGCGGCGCGCAGGCTGCTGAAGACCAACCTGCAATACGTGCGGCAACAGGCGCTCTCCTCGCCGCTGATCGAGGTGGTGGGCGCGGCCACCGTGGTCGGCTTCATCTGGTACGCGCGGACGCAGATCGTGAGCGGCGAGCTGACGCCGAAGGAGTTTGCCAGTTTTGCCGCCGCGCTGGTGTTCCTCCTGGAGCCCCTCAAGCGCCTGGTGGGAATTCACAATATCTTCGAGCAGGCGCTGGGGGCGTCGCAGAAGGTCTTCGAGTATCTCGACAATATCGAGAAGATCGCCGAAAAACCGGGTGCCACAAAGCTACAGCGATTCTCCGAGCGGATTGTTTTCGACAACGTGGGGTTCCACTACCTGTCGGCGGACGGTTTTCGCATCGAGGGAATTTCGCTGACGGTGGAAGCGGGCGAAGTGGTGGCGCTGGTGGGGCCGAGCGGCGGCGGCAAGACCACGCTGGTCAACCTGGTGCCGCGCTTCTGGGACGTAACGGCTGGCGCCGTCCGCATGGATGGCCACGACGTGCGGGAGCTGACGCTGGATTCGCTGCGGGCGCAGATCGGGATCGTGGCGCAGGATACGTTTCTGTTCAACGATACGGTGGCGCGCAATATCGCCTACGCGCGGCCGGGCACACCGTTCGAGGAAATCCAACGCGTGGCCGAAACCGCGCTGGCGCATGAATTCGTGGAACGCCTGCCGCAAGGCTATCAGACTGTGATCGGCGACCGCGGCGTGCGCCTGAGCGGCGGCCAGCGGCAGCGCATCGCCATCGCCCGCGCGCTGCTGAAGAACGCGCCTATCCTGATCCTCGACGAAGCCACCTCGCACCTCGACACGGAATCGGAGCTGCTGGTGCAGAGGGCGCTGGCCAACCTGATGGAGCATCGCACGGTGATCGTGATCGCGCACCGGCTCTCCACGATCCGCCGCGCCGACAAAATCGCGGTAATCGAGCAGGGCCGCCTGCGCGAGACCGGTACCCACGAGGAGCTGATGGCACGGGGCGGAATCTATCAGCGGCTGCATGAGCTGCAATTCGTGGATGCGGCGGTGGGGGACTTATGAGCGTACGCAGCATGACGGGCTTTTCGATCATAAGTAAAGACGAAATGATGCCAAAGGGACTGTCCAATACCGAGGCTTACGAAACCTACAAAAGTGCTGTTCGCCGCGATCCTAGCGATAAGGACGGGGGGCCCCCACTGTCCGCTCTTTGCAGAGCCCTCTGGTTCTGGCTGGGGCGATACACCAAGCGGCAGATGGCGATTCATTACCTCGGGATACCGGAGCCGACGCTAGCCGACACGGTCGCGAAGGACATTCTCATCGCGCGGACTCGCGCCCGCAATTCCATGTACACCACCCTTCCGGACCTCACAGCCCCGGAGATTGTCTTCATCTCCCACCTGTTTCGCCGTTTGGATGTCTCCAACCTGGCGGAAATTCCCAGCTATGGCCCATCTTTCCTGGCGGTTTGGGCTGATGCCAAAGCGAAGGGCCTCTCGCCCGAAGACTCAGAGGAATTCGTCTGGCGGTGGGCCAATAATCTGCCGGCCGCATGGGAAGAAGAAGACCGGTCTAAGGCGAGGAAGCCGTCCAAGCGTTGGGGGCACGCCGAGCAGCTTCGAGAGAAGCCCGCAATCAATCCAAACGTCAAGGAGCGGCTCGCGCAAATTGTCATCTGGCACCAGACAGAGGATCTATATGTACCCTGGGAGACAGATGTGGACGGGCACCGTTGGCAGGTGCGCCTCAACGATTTCCCCGATGAACCGATGTACACCCTGCTGATCGATGAGGCCCTGGTCGGGGACTTTCAGGAATGGCCTCCGTACTGGGACCGTGGGGAACCGAAACCGGCCGTGAAGGAACTACAGGTGGCCGTGGGGCCTCGCGCAGTGCCGGATGTGGACGCGGGCAGCCTGCTGAGCCGGTATCAGAATGGAGATTTCGAGGCCGTCTGGCGGGACATGGTGGCGCTGGGGCCGGACGTGCGCAAAGAATCCTTTGAGAAAGCCGCTTGGGCTGTCGCACAAGAGACGATGCGCCGCGCGCAGCACAACATCGAACTGCTGGTAGCGCGGCTCAAGCAGTTGGACTACCGGTTCCTCCACGAAGAGCTGGTCTACCGCCCCTGCACGAAGAAGGAGCAAAAAGCGCTCGGGGAGATGGAGCGGGATGGTGTCATAATCCCGCTTTCTTTTCGTGCATTCCTGGAAGCAGTGGGGACCGTCGATCTAATTGGATCGCACCCAACCCTCAACCCCGTGGATGGAGGCCGTACCCGCCGCCCCGGCGGACCCATTCTCTCGAGCGATCCACTAGAGTTTTCGGGGCATTTTGCGTTGGAGTTGCTCTTCGACGAGTGGGAAGACACCATTTCCGAGGATCGACCGACAGTCTCCTGGGAGGTCGGTGGGGATGCGGAGGACAAGACGTGGTTGGGGGATGAGGAGCGAAACGGGTGCTACACGGTGCAACTTCCGAACTCCGCTGCCGACGCGGTCCTGGAAGGCGAAGCCCATAAAATCACCTTTGTCGAATATTTGCGGTTGAGTTTCCGGTGGGGCGGCTTCCCCGGCTGGGAGAAGTACGAGGTCCGACCGGAAAAGGAACTGGCATTCCTGAGGGAGGGGCTCTTACCACTTTGAGCGGGCGCTACCAGCGGGGGTCAATCCGATCCAAAGCTCGAGGAATCCAGCGTCGGACCGACAACGGAGAATGTACTCTATGAGCGTGCGCAGCATGACGGGCTTCGCCAGCGTTCGAAAAGCCGGCGGGCCGGACGAGATCGCGATCAGCCTGAAGAGCGTCAACCATCGCGGCCTGGACCTGCACTTTCATTTGCCGCCGGAATTGGACGCGATCGAGACCGACCTGCGCGCCATTTTGAAGGGCGCCATCGCGCGCGGCCACGTGCAGATCCAGGTGACGCTGACCCGAGCGGCCGGGAGCGCGGCGGGGCTGAATGGCAAACTGCTGTCCGAATATGTAGCCGCGTTTCGCGAGGCGCAGAAGCTTTTTGGGTTGCCCAACCAAGAACCCGATCTCAACGCCGCGCTGCGCCTGCCCGGCATGCTGCAAACGGGCGGGGACGCCGAGGCCAGTGAAGAAGTGGCCGCGGCCGCGCTGGCCGGCGCCCATGAAGCGTTGGCTGCCTTCAATCAATGCCGCGAGACTGAGGGCGCCGCCATGGCCAAGGAGATGCGCGAGCGCACGGCGGCCTTGCTCGGCCTGGTGGCACGGATGGAGGAGATCCGCGCCGGCGCGGCGCCCGCTTTCCTGAAGCGCCTGCGCGAGCGAATGGACGAGTTGCTGAACGGCGCGGCCGTGGATCCACAGCGGCTGGCTCAGGAGGCCGCGCTGGCCGCCGACCGCAGCGACGTCGCCGAGGAGCTGGTTCGCCTGAAAACCCACGCCGCGCAACTCAATGGTCTGCTCGCTGGAGAAGGCGAGGTGGGCAAGCGCCTGGATTTCCTGCTGCAGGAAATGAACCGCGAAGCGAACACCATCCTCTCCAAAACGGGCGGTCTGGGCGATCTGGGGTTGACCCTCACCGAACTCGCGCTGGCGGCGAAATCCGAAATCGATAAAATCCGCGAACAGGCTCTCAACCTAGAATGACGACTGTCTTCATCATTTCCGCCCCTTCCGGTTCGGGAAAATCGACCCTGGTTTCCCACCTGATGGCCGAGTTGCCCGGCCTCATGTTTTCGATCTCTTACACCACACGCCAGCCGCGCGGCGCGGAGAGAGACGGCGAAAGCTACCACTTCGTATCGCGGCCGGAGTTCGAAGCCATGGTGGCGCGCGAGGAATTCCTGGAGTGGGCGGAGGTGTTCGGCAACTATTACGGGACGCATCGCGGCATTCTGGAGGAAGCCCGCGCCCGCGGCCGCGACCTGGTACTCGACATCGACGTGCAAGGTGCGAGACAATTGATACAGAAGATTCCCGAGGCTGTAACCGTCTTTATCCTGGCTCCTTCGCGGCAGATACTCGAGCGCAGATTGCGCGCGCGCGGCGAGGACCGGGACGAGGTGATCGAACGGCGGCTGCGGGACGCGGCCGAGGAAATCCGGCGGTACAGCGATTATCATTATGTGTTGATCAATCGCGAGCTGGACGAATCGGACGCGATTTTGAGTTCGATCGTGCGCGCCGAGCGCGCGCGGCGGACCAGGATCGAAGAGCAGATTCGGCCCATACTGGAATCATTTCAGGTCTAAAGAGGTATCGACGTCATGGCGGAAATAGCCCCGAAGAACAACGCCCATTGCACCATTCCGGACGACGAGGAGCAGAGCACGTATCGCTTCATCATCGTGGCGGCCAAGCGGGCCCGGCAATTGCAGGGCGGCGCGCGGCCGGTGCTGCCCACATCCTCGAAGAAGTCCACCATCATCGCGATGGAGGAAGTGCGCCGCGGGTTGGTGAAGTATTCGCTCACCGGACCGGCGCCGGAGCCAATGCCGGCCGCGGAGCCGGCGCTCTAGGGACGTGCCCGGGTTGACAGACGAAAGCATCTGTCCCACTTTGCGTCGAAGAGCATGCGGGTGCGTGGGGCAGGCGCCCCGGTTTTCGGGTCCGAAGCGGATTTCGCCTGCCAACCTAGGGGCGGACGGCGCAGTCGGAAACTTTCCCATGAAGATCATTCTCGGCGTCGGCGGCGGCATCGCAGCATATAAGTCGGCCGAACTGGCGCGTCTGCTGATGCAGCAGGGCCACCAGGTGACAGCCGTGATGACCGACGCCGCCCAGCGATTCGTGACGCCGATGACGTTCGCGGCGCTGACCGGACGCAAGGTGCTCACCGACCTGTTCGCCATCGAAAACGCGATCGACCACATCGGCACGGCTCAAGAGAACGATCTGCTGGTGGTGGCGCCGGCTACCGCCGATCTGCTCGCCAAGCTGGCTCACGGCCTGGCTGGAGATTTTCTCTCCACCTTGTACCTGGCTTTCACCGGCCCGGTGCTGCTGGCGCCGGCCATGAACGTCAACATGTGGCAGCACGCGGCCACGAGCGAGAACGTGGAAACGCTGAAGCGCCGCGGCAACCGCGTGATCGAACCTGGCTCAGGATACCTGGCCTGCGGCATGACCGGTCCCGGCCGCATGGCGGAGCCCGAGGAAATTGCCGCCGCTATCGTTCGGGAGGCGCGGCAGCGTCGCGACCTGGAGGGCGAAACCATCCTGGTGACGGCGGGGCCGACGCAGGAACCGCTCGACCCGGTGCGCTACATCTCGAATCGCTCCAGCGGCAAAATGGGCTACGCGCTGGCCGAAGCGGCAGCCGCGCGCGGCGCCCGCGTGGTGCTGATTTCCGGCCCGGTGCACCTGGCCGCGCCGCACGGCGTGGAAGTGATCGGCGTACACACCGCGGTCGAAATGCGCGAGCGCGTTTTCGAGAACCTGGAGCCGGCCAGCATTGTGATCAAAGCTGCGGCCGTCGGCGATTTCCACTTGAGCAAAGTGCCCGATCAGAAGCGGAAGAAAACCGCCGCGCGACTGTCGCTGGAGCTCGATCCCACACCGGATATCCTGGCCGAGCTGGGCCGCAAGAAAGGCGACCGGCTGCTGGTGGGCTTCGCCGCCGAAACCGAGAACCTGCGCCAGGAAGCGCGCCGCAAGCTGGAATCGAAGAACTGCGACATGGTGGTGGGCAACCTGGTGGGCGGCGCCGATGTCGGTTTCGAATCCGACGAAAACGAAGTGGTGCTGGCGCTCTCGTCCGGAGAAACGCTGGCGCTCGAGCGCGCCAGCAAGCGCGAAATCGCCGACCGCATCTTCGACGAAATTCTCAAACTGCGCTTGAGCCTGCACGCCGCCCATGAAGCCTGACGAGCTGCGGCGCCGCCTCGAGTTCTATCAGGACATAGGCGTCAAAACTCTTTACCGCCAGCCAGCCTCGGCGCGAGTTAGCGACGCGGAGACGGAAACGGACGCGGCGGATTTTGTCGGCGTGCCACCGAAGGCCGCGGTCGCGGAGCGGCCTTCCATCATCCTGCCGCCGCTGGCGCCGAGCGGCGACACTCTGCCGCGCATCCTCGAAGACATTGGCGATTGCCATCGCTGCCGTCTGCACGAAGGGCGCAACAAAATCGTTTTCGGCGTCGGCAACGGACGCTCGCCGCTAGTGTTCGTCGGCGAAGGCCCGGGCGCCGACGAAGACGCACAGGGCATTCCATTCGTCGGGCGCGCCGGTCAACTGCTCACGCAGATGATCGAAGGCACCGCGAAGAAAGAGGGCATCGAGCTGCGCCGCGAAGATGTCTACATCTGCAACGTGGTGAAGTGCCGCCCGCCCGGCAACCGCACTCCCGAGCCGGATGAGATGGAAATCTGCGGCCAGTTCCTGCATCGCCAGCTCTCCGCGATTGCGCCCAAGGCCATCTGCGCTTTGGGAGGCACCGCCGCGCGCGCGCTCACCGGCCGTAAGGAAGGCGTCACCAAGATGCGCGGTCACTGGCTCGAGTGGCGCGCCATTCCGGTGATGGTTTCTTACCACCCTTCCTACTTACTGCGCCCGTACAATCAAGACGCCAAACGCGAAGCCTGGGAAGACCTCAAGAGAGTGCTGCACTTCGTCTACGACTGATAAGCTAAGCTGTGAGGACAGACTATCGCCTTTGGCGGCCCTGGTTCAGTTTGAGAGAATGCTGGGCGTGTTTGCGCCCTTCCTGCGCTCGTCCGGCCAAAGCAAGGTTGTCAGTATCTACCTATCGCCCTGAAATCCAGTTCTAGAACCCAATCCTTGGATGCTTCGTCCCGCCTGACGCTGATGAATCCCAAAGTGCCCAGCCGATCGAGTTCCCGATTGAAAGTGCGATCCGTAACGTCCTTGTAGGCGCTTTTCACATATCGAGCTTCCCGTAGTTCTGAGAACTTAAGGTGGCGAATACTCGCACCGGATTCTCGTCCCGGTCGGGAGGCACCGGCTACAAAGATTTCTCTGGCGCCGATATCGATCCCGGCCGCACTCGGCTCCAATACCGGACGGTCCTCTAGGCACGTCCCTTTTCGCCTCCGACCCGGCGCTCTCTTTCTGGCTTTGCTTGCCTTGCCGTCCTCCCCGC
>DASWZP010000025.1:0-12804 GCA_036404395.1 Bryobacteraceae bacterium
GATCGGCGTGTCTTTCTCATAAAGCTGGATGGTGATGTCGCCCATGGAGGTCTTGAAGTGAGCGTACAGCCCATCGGGCCGCGCGGCCGCGGGAGGATTCGCCGGCGGCGCCGGGGGAGCCGGAGGCATTTGCGCCAACGCTGCAACGCCCGTCACGATCATCGATAAGAGTAATTTCGACATGAAGTGCCTCCACCGCAAAGGAAAGCTCACCGAGCCTCTCAAACCAAGACTGCATTCTAACCCGATTCGCGCACCACTATACCAACGCGGGCCGCGTCGGCTGGTTTCTCACGAAATCATCGAGCCAGGCTGCGCCGGTGCAGCGCCGTCCCCAGCTTGTCGCGCGCCGCCAACAACGCCGCGGGATCGTCCTTGAAAGTCGTTGCGTCGGTTATGAAGGACCGGAGGGTGTCGGACACAAGCTGTGTTTCGCCGGCCTTGGCGAGTGCCGCAAGGTACTCATAGTCTTGCATGCCGCCGCGAATCAGCTTCAGCCGGATGCTGGCCACCGGGATCGGCGTGCTCCCGCCCACTTCTTCCGCCGTCCACGGGTAGAACAAAGCTCCGTCGCCGTTTCCACCGGCGTAGTAGAGATGGTCCCAGGGATGGTCGCCCCACATGTCCGTGGCATAGTACAGTTCGCCCTGGATTCCGTAAAGAAACGCCATCCACTGGAAGATCCTGTTCCGCACCGGTGACGCGTCCACCATGTAGGATGGCCAGGTGCTGGATTTCGGCCCCGGCTGACCGTTGTCACAACTGCCGTGCTGGTCGCAGGACTGATACCACCAGAGTTCTTTACCCGGCCGCTTCAACCAGTCATCGTAACTCGGCCGCTGATTCGTCCCTCCCAACGGATGAACCTGATCAATGGTCGGCACAAGGATGTCGATCGCGTCCAGCAATCCATGCTGCGTCGCAAGGGCGATGTCGGTCGTCACCAGAACCTTCAACCCGGGAGCCGTGGCGTGATAAAGCGTTGCTGCCGGCCCAATCAGTTCCCATTTGCAGCCTCCCGGCGGCTCGTCGCAGAGGTATTCCATGAAACGGGGCAGCCAGCTCTTTTTTTCGAAATGCTTCCGCCAGTCCTTCAGGTCCGCGAGGTTAGGACTTGGATTCGGTCCGCCGTTGGCATAATCGACCGAGGTGAGCCTGGCTCCCGCTAACAGCGTATTCGCCTGCCCGTTGAGCAACGCCCCGTAGCTCGCGTCGAAGTCGTGCCAGTCTCCCTCGGGGTAAGTCGGCTTGACCACGGCCTCTGAAATCGACACGCGGTGGTCGAGAAAAAACGCTCCGACCGCCGCATGCATCAGCGGCAGCCCCAGTTCCGGCCGCCCTTTGGTCCCCGGGTACCGGCCGGCGTCGTAGGCGGAACGGGCGAAGGCGGGATATCCCAGACCAAATCCGCTGCGCAGCGTCGCCGTCGAAGGAATATCGAAATTCCACACCTTCAACCGGGCCGGTACGCGCGCGATTGGCTTGTCACCGTCGCTGAGGTCTATCGTGCCTACATAGTAGCCTGACGGGGTCTTGGGAGGCACAAATACGTCGATCCAGACGCTTCGCGTCTCGCCCGCCGGTATGGTTAATGGAAAGCCATTGCGTCGCTCGTGGAAATAGGGATCGGTCCCCGGAATCAGACCGTCCGGAACCAGCCCTGAGATCCCATTCTGGTCGGACACTGTGGTCACGTTCAAGTATGCTTCGCGAAACACGGCCACGTTCCGCTCCGCCGGTATCCGGTCTCCGGTCCGGCCGTTTACGAAATCGCCGGCCGTGACCTGAAGCTCTATCGGCTGGCTGCTCGCGCGTACGTGAATCTGGAAGCTTTCGAACTCATTTCGCGCCGCCGCCAATTCGGCGAATTGAGCGGGCCCCGGGCTCGCGTTCGGCTGGATTTTCGCCATAGATCCGGTGACCCAAACGTGGCGGGGAATTCCCTCCACCGTCACGGCCGGCAAGAGGTTTTCGGCAAGCGGATCTTGCGCCTGCGACACACCCATCGCGATGCAGGCGGCGGCAACGCAGCGCCAGGCGACACCCATCGTTATTCGGTCCATATCCTCAGTATTCTACACCGACTTGTCCGCTGATCCTGCGGGAAATCGGGGACAAAACTCGGAATTACGATGAGAGCGTTCCGCCCGGCGGCGCCGATCCGGCGATTTTGGGTGTATGCGCTCGTTCAGTCAAAATCCGGTCCGCCCGTTTGTCCGTCAGCGTGGCGCGAGGGCGGGTGCGTCTTCGAAGTGGACCGAGACCGCTTCCAGTACATTGGCGCGGAGATCTTCCCACGTCTCCGCCTCGGTGAAGATGGCGTGCCCAAGCGCCTGCGCGCAAAAACCGCCTTCCTCAGCGTCGCGAAGCGCGCGAGTTAGTGGTCCTTCACCACGGAACCAGGCGGACCTGGCCGGTGTCAGTATGATCATGGTCCCTTGCCGTGCCGCCGTCTGCTTGATCGCCATCGCACAGATTCTCGGCGCCCAGCCGGCTTGCCCGAGTCGCGACGAACTGCGCCGTATTATGGCCAAGGGCGACGTTTTTAGTGACGCAAATGCTGTGGATTCCATCTTTTATCATGAAAGCCGGCTTCGGCCCGCTCTTCGCTCCTTCCTCCGGGACGACCAAACCCGCGAAGGTGCCCAGCGGATGCTCGCTCTGATCGGAGATCCCGGAGACCTCCGGCTAGTGATCCGATCGGCTCCTCCGCCCAAACCTGGGCCTTACGCCAATGGATGGGCGTACCAGGTGGCGACTGCGCTCCTGGAGCCGAGCAACCCACGGCAGTGGGCATTTCTCAGGCAGTGCGCTCTGAACGGGTTCGACGACAGCCGGGTTGAAGCAGGGGCGATCCAAACGTTGAAGCTGATCGCGTCTCCCAGAAGTCTGGGGATACTGAACGAGACCCTGCAACAGAACACACGTGACAGCTCAGCCGCCACAGCCATCGCGTACCTTCAATCAAACCCGCCGCCATTGACAGACGAGAACCTAAATCGGCTGGCCGACCGCGTCGCCAATGCCATTAGAATCGGGAGGCAGGTAGAGCCGTGGCGTATTCGCTACAACGCGGGTGGAGACAAGGCGCTGGCCGATTGGACCTACAATACGGGGCAGACTTACACCGCAACGTTCCTCAGGGTCGGTGGGTTGTGGAGGCTGCGCGGAGTTCGAGTGACGCTCCAGAAGTTAGTCGTCGAGTTCGTTGGGTCGCCCCGGTCCCATTGGACGGATCCGCAGCCTCCCGTTTTGACATGGGAGCCTCCTGCCTGGCCAGCCGCACTCGACCAAATCCTGCCCCCGATGCAGCCACCTAGTCCACCGCGGGACGCATCACCGAAGCCAAAGAAGAACTGACGAGCCCCGCCACTGACCGCCTGGCAGCCCTCACCCCTTCCCCGGCCTTACGATCAGCATCGGGATATTCAGGTTGTGGCGGACGGGGCTGATGGTGGTGCCGAAGATCAGGTCCTTCAGGCCGCCGTGGCCGTGGGCGCCCATGATTAGCAGGTCGGGCTGCATCTCCCGCGCGAAACGCACGATCTCTTTGCCTGGTGAAGTCGAATTCCGAATCGTCGTCTCAACCGCGATTCCCTGGTCTTGCAGAGATCGCGCGATGCGGTCGAGATACGCCTGGCCGGCTTCCACCTCGGCGGTGGATGCGTCGCCGCCGTAGATCTGGCTGGTGACTCCTTCTTCCACGTGCAGCAGGTAGAGCTTGGCACCGTAGAGTTTGGCCATGGCGGCGGCGTGGCTGACGGCCAGCAGGTCGAGCGTCGTGTGGTCGAGCGGCACCAGTATGCGGTGGTATACCGGAGCGGCGGCGGCCACGGCGCCTTCGGTGGCGGGGAATTCGAGCGCGGCGCGCCCGCGCCTGCGACGGCCGCTGATGAGCGGCTCGAACGTCACCCAGAGCAGCAGAAACACCAGCACGGCGGAAACCGAAATGGCAACCGCCCCGACCAGGCCGCGCCAGGCTCCGGCGCCGGCCAGCCAGCTCTCAATCGAATCGTAGGCGAGCCACGTGTTGAGACCGATCACCACGACGGCTGTGATCCAGGAGAGCCAGCGCACCCACGCCGCATTGGCGAACGAGCCCATGCGGGCGCGGTCGCTGGTGAAGTGAATCAGCGGCACGATGGCGAATGGCAACTGCATGCTCAAAATCGCCTGGCTCAACAGTAGCAGCCCGAGGGTGGCTTTGTCTCCCGCGAAATAAATGGTGAGTGCGGCTGGAACCACGGCCAGCGTGCGCGTGATCAGGCGGCGCAGCCAGGGCCGCACGCGGATGTTGAGGAAGCCTTCCATCACCACCTGGCCCGCCATGGTTCCGGTGAGCGTGGAAGACTGCCCGGAGCACAGCAACGCGACCGCGAACAGCACGCCCGCCATGCTGGCGCCCAGCAGCGGAACCAGCAGCTCGTGCGCCTGCTGAATCTCGGTGACGATGATCCCGCGCTTGAAAAACACCGCCGCCGCCAGCACCAGGATGGCGCAGTTGACGAGCATGGCGCCGTTCAGCGCCACCACCGAATCGATCAGGTTGAAGCGGCAAGCCATGCGCTTGGCGGGGTCCGTGCGGCCGATCATGCGCGTCTGCACCAGCGCCGAATGCAGGTACATGTTGTGCGGCATCACGGTGGCGCCGAGGATGGTGACCGCCAGGTAGAGGCTGCTGCGATTGAGGCGCGGCACCAGGCCGTTGAATAGCGCGCCCGCCGCCGGGTGGGCCCAGAAGACCTCGATGCAGAAGCAGACCGCCATCACAGTGATCAGGGACAGAATAAAGGCTTCGATGGCGCGAATGCCGAAGCTTTGAAACCAGAGCAGCAGCAGCGTATCGGCGGCGGTGAGAATCACGCCGATCAGCAGCGGGATGTGGAACAGCAGGTTGAGGGCGATCGCGGCGCCCAGCACTTCGGCCAGGTCGCAGGCGGCGATGGCGATTTCCGAAAGCACCCACAGCGCGAAACTCAGCGAGCGCGGATAAGTCTCCCGGCAGGCCTGCGCCAAGTCGCGCCCGTGGACGATGCCGAGCCGCGCGCTCAGCGTCTGCAGCAGGATGGCCATGGCGTTGGACATGACCAGCACCCACAGCAAGCGGTAACCGAAGCGCGCGCCGCCTTCCAGGTCGGTGGCCCAGTTGCCCGGGTCCATGTAGCCGACGCTGACCAAGTAAGCCGGCCCGGCGAACGCGAACATGCGGCGCCAGAAAGAGAGCTGGGAGATATCGACGCTGGAATGCACGTCGGCGAGCGACCGCGACTGTTGTTCGACGCCTTCCATGAGAACTTCTTCCCAGTTAAGCAGGCGGACTGGTTCGCGTCAATGGGTTGCGTCAATGCCCTATTCGGCGCGGCCGGAGTCAAGCCCGAACAGCCGGCGGTACTTGTCCGGCATGCGCGTGCGCTCCATTTGGCGGTTGACGAAGAGGTGCCGCGTGGTACCGGTGGCGAGCACCGTTTCCGAATCGGCCAGCCGCACTTCGTAAGCGAAGGTGACCACCCGCGAGTTGGCCTCCGCGATCCAGGTCTTGACGATCACCTCGTCGTCGAAGCGCGCCGGTGCGCGGTACCGGCATTGCGCCTCGGCCACCGCCAGCAGCACGCCGTCGTCGATTTCCATGTCGCGGTAACTGAAGCCGCACGCCTTGCACAACTCGACGCGTCCCACTTCCATCCAAACCAGGTAATTGGCGTAGTAGACCACGCCCATCTGGTCGGTTTCGGCGTAGCGTACGCGCAGGCGGGTCTCGGCGGTGGGCGTCATGAAGAAACTGCGATTGTAACCCGGCGCGTGGCTTCCGCCGTCCGCAGGAGTTCCGCCCGTCTGCACCGGCGCCAGCAGCGCCGGGCGGCGCATTCCGCAGCGAGCCGGGCAAAGCGGGTGAACTGATATACTCGGACAGGATCTATGCGGGTAACAGTAATCGGAACCGGTTATGTGGGAACGGTGACAGGCGCGTGTCTGGCGTACCTGGGGCACCGCGTGACTTGCGTCGACACCGACGAGAGCAAAATCGCCAAGCTGCAACGCGGCGAGTCGCCCATCTACGAACCGCTGCTGCAGGAGATTCTGGAGTTGGCGGCGCAGCGCGGCGGGATCGATTTCCGCACGTCGCTCGAGGGAGCGGCCGTGGAGAGCGACGTCATCTTCATCGCCGTGGGCACGCCGCCGCTGCCCACCGGCGAGGCCAACCTGGAATATCTGGAAGCCGCCGCGCGCGCCGTGGGCGCGGCTCTGGACAGCTCCCGCTTTCGCGTGGTGGTGAATAAGTCCACCGTCCCGGTGGGCAGCGCGAACCTGGTGGAAACGCTGGTGCGGGAAGGCATGGCGGAGGCGCCCGCCGAGGAGCGCCGCAAGATTCGATTCGGCGTGGCGAGCAACCCGGAGTTCCTGCGCGAGGGCTCGGCGATTGCGGATTCACTCTATCCGGACCGCATCGTGGTGGGGTCGGGCGACGCACGCGTGATCGAGATTATGCGCGAGTTGTATGCGCCGCTGGTGGCGCAGAGGTTCGAACCGCCGCCGGGGCTGCCGCGGCCGGCAGCGGTCGAGCGAGTCACGCTGCTGGTCACATCGCTGACCGGTGCGGAGATGATCAAGTACGCCGCCAACGCGTTTCTCACGGTGAAGATCGGATACGCCAACGAGATCGCCAACATCTGCGAACGGGTGGGCGCGGAGGCGACGGAAGTCATGCAGGGGATCGGTCTCGATTCGCGCATCGGCGCCAGGTTTTTGAATCCCGGCGTGGGCTGGGGTGGCAGTTGCTTTGGCAAGGATGTCAACGCGCTGATGCACACGGCGCGCGAGTATGGTTACCAGGCGCGCCTGCTGGAGGCCTCGCTCGAGGTCAACGCCGCGCAGCGGAATACGGTGATTCAGAAACTGCAGGAAAAGCTGTTCATCCTGAAAGGGCGGACCATCGGCCTGCTGGGGCTGGCCTTCAAGCCGGACACGGACGACCTGCGCGACGCGCCCGCGCTGCACATCGCCGAGCGCCTGCTGCAGATGGGCGCGCGGGTGAAAGCCTACGACCCGGTGGCGGCGCCCGCCTGCGGCGCGCTGCACCCGGAGTTGCGGATTCGCTACTGCGCATCGGCCGAGGAGTTGGCCCAGGATGCGGACGCGCTGGTGGTGGTGACCGAGTGGAACGAATTCCGCTCGCTGGATCTGGCGGATCTGGCCAAACGGATGGTTTCGCCCATCCTCGTGGACGGCCGCAACCTGTACGCGCCGGAGGTTGCAACCGCCGCGGGCTTCGACTACATAGGGGTCGGCCGCGGCGCGCGCCGAGCGCAGCAGGGCACACCGGCCGGCGTGACGCAGAATCGCCGCTGACCCGTTGCGGCAGGCGTCCGGACAACCGCTCCCTGACGGTCGCGGCTCCGATGCGCGGTTGCATATATGTTCGGAGCCGCGACCGTCGGGGAGCGGTCACCGGCGATTGAAGTGATTCCTGGCCCCTACGCCGCCTGGGCCCTCGCCATCATCTGGATCAGCGAAAAAGTCGCCCCTTGCGCGTCGTTGATGACGGCAAATCGGCCCACGTTAGGGACATCGGTCGGGGGCACGCAGACCGCCCCGCCCAGCTCTTTGACTTTGGCGGCGCGCTCGTCGCAATCGGCCACCGTGACGTAGATCATCCAATGCGGCGGGACGCCCTTCCACTCCGGCCCGCGCATCGGCATCATGCCGCCGAAATGCGCCTCGCCGTTGATCCACTCCACATACTGCGCGGATTCCACGCCGGAAGCTGGCGATGTCTTCCATCCAAACAGGCCCGCGTAAAAAGCCACGGCGCCGGGTACGTCGGGCGTGTGCAGCTCCGGCCACATCACCCTCCCCAGCGAACCGCCGTGGGTGGCTCCGATGCTCTTCTTCGCCTGCCACAGGAAGAACGGCGTGCCCTGCGGGTCCTGGATTGCCGCCATTCGCCCTGCGTCCATCACATCGAACGGCGGCGCGATCAGTTTGCCGCCCAGCGGCTCGACTTTCGCCGCGGCTTGATCGGCGCTCGCCACCGAAAAATAAACTCCCCAATGCGGCGGCAACTCGGGTCGCGACGCATGCCCGGCGGCCACATCGTTCCCGTCGATCTGGAACATGGTGTAGACGCCTCCGCCGGGAATCGGGTAATCCGCCGCGCTCCAGCCAAACAGCTCGCCATAGAGCTTCTTGGCAGCCTGCAGATTGTTGGTAGCCAGTTCCGCCCAGCAGAACGAACCCGGCGGGTAGCTTTCAATGCGTGCCATCAAACGTCCCTCCTCGTGCGAACGATTATACTCCGCCCGGAGGGTGCCACCATCGTTAAATCATCAAACTGATCGAGGGCCAATCGGAAACCAATTCTACACATTCCCGTTCACAGCACCACCTTCTGCCCCGTCCGGCACGAACGGTAAACCGCGTCGACCACTTCGAGAGCCTGGTAGCCTTCTTCGCCGGACACCCGCGGCTGGCGGCCGTGGCGGATCGCGTCTCCGAAGTCCAGGAACTGGCGCTCGAAGGGCTCGAGTGAAATCGCCATCGGGTCGGAGGCGGCGGAGGCCACCTGCGCGGCAACCGGCGCCGGATCGCCGGAGTCGTCCTCCACGTCCCACGCGGTCAGCTTGTCGCCGGTGATCACGGCGGTGCCGCGGCTGCCGTGGATCTCAATGCGCTCGGGGTAGCCGGGCCGGAAAGCCGTCGCCGCCTGAATCACGCCGGTGGCGCCGCTCGAGTACTCGACCACCGCGTTCACCACATCTTCGGATTCGATTCTGTGCACGGCGCCCAGTTGCCAGACCGCGAACAACTGCTTCACCGGCCCGGCCAGCCAGCGCAGGATGTCGACTTGATGGATGGCCTGGTTGATCAGCGCGCCGCCGCCCTCGGTGCGCCAGCTCCCCTTAATCGGCCGCGCATAGTATGCGGCTGGCCGGTACCACTTGGTGTAGCCGTCCCATTCGAGCAGCTTGCCCAACCGGCCGGCGGCCAGGGCCTGGGAGACGAACAGGCTGGCGTCATCGAAGCGGTGCTGGCTGACCACGCCCAGCAGGATGCCGGCGGCGCGCGCGGTTTCGATCATGCGCCGCGCGGTTGCGAGATTGGTCGAAATCGGTTTCTGCACCTGGACGTGCTTGCCGGCGAGGGCGCAGATCTCGACCGGTTCGAGACGGAAGTCCGGGAACGTGCAGACGTCCACGTAATCCACTCGCGCGTGCCGGCACACGTCCTGGTAACCGGGGACGAACTCAGCGCCGTGTTCCTCCGCGAACCGGCGCCCGGTGGCTTCGTGAGTGTCGGTGCAGACCGTCAGCTCGTAGCCGATCTTCCGGTACACGCGCGCGTGCATCCGCGAAATCGCACCCGTGCCGATCATTCCCACTCGCATAGAACGTCCATTCTACTCGCAGATGGCCCGGCATGCGCGAACGGCACAGATCATGCGCGAACGGCACAGATAGTGATCACGAATCGAGATGCCTGGTGCGCAGGCTTGGCTTCAGGTACGGTCCTTACAGGCCATTTGTGAGGATTGCGCTGGAATCGGCCTGGAGATCAGGCCTCGGATCGCGAGCCTGCCCGCTCGTCCAGGCGGCCCGCCAGGACTCCCACCACGTCCGCCATCTCGGCAAGTGCACGGCGCGCACGACCCGGCGCCGCGCTTCTTGTGATGCGGTAATACCACTGCATGACGCGATAATCGAGGACCAGAAGCCGGTCTTCGATGGAGTTCAGGTCCAACCCAGCGGCGTGTTCAATCAGGTATGTCGCCAGACGGTAATCGCGCTCAAGGGCACGCTCAAGGCCGTCTAATTGCGTATCGCCGCGCAACAACTGCTTGACCTGACGGCAACTGAATTGGGAATCCACAGCCGTGGGCTCCGGACTGGAGTTCCGCAGCATGAGAATGCAGCTATAGCGGAACCAGTAGAGGAGCAGTGCGAACGAAAACGCGGCAATGATTATGCTTACTACCATTCAAATCCCAAACCCGTTTACGTTATGCAGGTACTAGGCCATCCATGACCAGAATACTTAACTCTGCATTCATTTGCAATAGTTTTTTTTAATTTTGACAATTGGCTTGAAATAATTGACGTGTAAGGACTTCCGGGCGAGCAGGCCGAAGACGGCACCGTTTCCGTATATTACTCAGTCAAATAATCTCGCGAGGCGTGGGGCGGTTTGCGCAGCCAAACTGCGGCCACCACAGCGCCGGGGTGCATAGGTAGATTCCTCTTCGGCGGAGTGACGGGCCGGCGCGAGCTAGCCAAGGAACAAGCGGCGGTTTCGGACCGTATCGTATGCTTAAGTGTTTGTTGCACAGCCGGACGGGCAACTCACTCGCCCGGTGCAAAGGAGACGCCATGATCGGGAAGAAACTGCCGCTCGTCTTGACCGTTCTATGTACGGCCGGTTGTGTCATCAACACCAGCCCCACCGGGCCGCTGCAGTACGATTCATTCCACCTCGATCGAGACCGCTCCGAGGTGGTGAAAGTCAACCTCAACATGGGCGCCGGCAAGCTGCAGGTGGGAAGCGGCACGGAAAAACTGCTGCAGGCCTACTTCACCTACAACGTACCAGCCTGGAAGCCGGTCGTGAAGTACGATGCCGGCATGCTGACCATCGACCAGGGCAAGACCGGGCACGTCAACTTCGATCCGGGCCAAATCAAATACGAATGGGACCTCCGGTTTGGCCGGGAAACGGCGCTCGACTTCGGCGTGAATTTCGGCGCCGGCGAAGCGCAACTCGACCTTGGCTCTCTCAACCTGCGGTCCGTCAATGTCCAAATGGGAGTTGGCAGTCTCAACCTGGACCTGCGCGGGCGGCCGCAACACGACTACGACGTACACATTCAGGGCGGCATCGGCGAGGCCGTGGTGAAGCTGCCCGCGGGCGCTGGTGTCTACGCCAACGCCAACGGCGGCATCGGCGAGATCAAAACCCGCGGGCTCAAGAAGCAAGGCGACCACTGGGAAAACGATGCCTATGCCACGGCGAAAGTCAAAGTGCGCGTCGATGTGCAAGGCGGCATTGGTTCGATCACCCTCATCGGCGACTCGGATTAACGCCACTACCCAGCGCGCTGTGACGGGCAGACGCTGCTGCGGTTTCCGCGGCTCTTCGTGGTCGCGACAAAGTAATTCGGACGGCGACGGCACTCCCCAAGCAGGCGGTTATCCAAAGGCAGTATTTCCAGCAGCGGCCATTCGTAGTGCAATGCTTCGAGCGCAATATGCCGGAAGAGGAACAGGCAGGCCTGACTGGCCTCGGCGAGAGTCCTCGATTTCGCGCCGCCGCAATCTCCGTTTGCTCACTCAGTCCGAGCCCTGAGTTGCCGGTTACCCACAAGGGGCTCCTGAGAGGCGGTCGGATGTACAATTGTTGCCAGCCAAAATGGCCGAATGGAAACTGTAGCTAAGTCGGCTTAGAAAAGGAGCTTCGGGAGATGCTGGAAAAACTCGACACGCTGATTGCCTTTGCCGTGGTGATGCTGGCCGTCAGCCTGATTATCACTATCTTTACACAGATTATTTCCACCGTGCTCGGACTTCGCGGAAGCAATCTATTGTGGGGAATTGAGACGCTGTTGAAGGAGCTGGCGCCCGGCCTTTCCACCGAGGACAATCCGGACGCTCCTCGCAAAGTGGCTGAGTATGTTCTCACCCACCCGCTGA
Organism: Bryobacteraceae bacterium; assembly: GCA_036404395.1. GTDB lineage: Bacteria > Acidobacteriota > Terriglobia > Bryobacterales > Bryobacteraceae > Bog-375. The sequence goes on from DASWZP010000025.1 coordinate 11,679, forward strand.
TCTCCGATTCGATGTTTGCACGGATCGAGGACGTGTGGTTGATCGGCCCGGTCGTCAAGGTCCTCATGCAGGTACCGCTGATCGGTTGGGTCATAATGCGTTGGCGCTGCGCAACCGCGATTGGTCCGGACGAACTGGCGAGAATGCTGGACAGGCTGGCGGCCGCGGATCCCGCCGTCGGCACAGCGTTGAAGTACCTCCTGGCTGATCCCGATCCTGAAGCCGACCGAAGGGCGAAATTGCTCAATGCCGCCCTTGCTCCCTTCGTTCCGCCGGCAGCCCTTGCTCAAGGATACGCCTTCCAAGTAGACAAGATACTCCAGCAGGCGGCGGAGTCGGCGCGCCAATCGGTGGGTAAGCTGGAAGCATGGTTCAACTCCAGCATGGATCGCGTGTCCCAGCGATTTGCAATGCAAGTGCGGATTTGGACCGTCGTCTTCGCCTTCTGCCTTGCCTTCGGTGTCCACATGGATAGCTTGCGGCTGTTCGAGCAGATTTCCACCAACAGCGCCGTGCGTTCGGCGCTGGTCGGCATTCGGGGTGATGTGCTCGGCGAGGCGAAAGCTATCATCCCGACGGCAGCCGCGCCAGCGACCGCGGCAGCTCCAGCCGCGGATGCGCCGGTCTCCGCGGAAGTGTTGCAGGAAGCTTTGACTGCGTTGAAGACGAGTGCTCCGAGCGCCGCCATTCCCAAAAAGATTGACGTTGGTATCGCGACCGTGAAAGAAGTGCAGACGTGGCTGCAAGATGGGAAGGGCGTCCCTCGAGAGACCGTCGAAAAGTATCCGGGGTTCGTGATCAGCGCGCTGGTAGCGCGCGCGGACGACATCGATAAGCAACTGCAGAAAGCCGGAGTGGACCTCATCCCCAGCCCGTATCCGGGGGACCCGAATCAGTGGTGGCCGTCGCGGGTGGTTCACGAGCTGTTTAATTTCAACCACAGCAACAGGAACTTCCTCGGAATCCTGCTGACGGCGGCGTTTCTCAGCCTGGGTGCGCCATTTTGGTACAACGCCTTGAAGAATCTCAGCAACCTGCGGACCGTTGTGGCGAACAAGCAGGATCAAGCAGCCTGAAAACTCGCCCGGCCGCGCCGGTGGTTCTCTCCCGAGATTCCAAGGCGGCG
>DASWZP010000026.1:0-21024 GCA_036404395.1 Bryobacteraceae bacterium
TTGTCACATTCGAGTGATAGCCTAAATGGTCATGAGCAGAATCCTGGCCTTAATCCTGATGGCGGGCAGCCTGTTGAGCGCCGCTCCCAAGAAGCCGAAACTGGTGGTGGCAATCGTCATCGATCAGTTCCGCTATGACTATCTCACGCGCTACCGCCCGGACTATCACGGCGGTTTCGACCTGTTGCTGAGTAAGGGCGCGGTATTCACCAACGCCCGCTACCAGCACTTCCCCACCGTGACCGCGGTGGGCCACAGCATCTTCCTCAGCGGCGCCATGCCATCGCTCAGCGGCATAGTCGCCAATGATTGGTACGACCGCGAGTCGGGCATGCAAGTTACCAGCGTCTCAGATCCGCAGACCTCGCTGGTAGGGGGGCTGCCGGGGGTGGGCTCCTCGCCGCGGCGCATGCTGGTGGACGCAGTGGGTGACGAGTTGAAGATGGCGGATAACAGCCAGTCGCGTGTGATCGGTATCTCGCTCAAGGACCGGGCCGCTATCTTACCCGCCGGCCACATGGCCAATGCGGCGTATTGGTTCGACAGTAAGAGCGGTAACTTCGTTTCCAGCACTTACTATTTCGAGGAAGCGCCGGCATGGGTCAAAGAGGCCAACGCCGCGCACCCCGCCGACCATTACGCCGGCCAGACCTGGCTGAGCCACGAAATGCCGCAACCCGGCCAGTTGTATAGCGCGATCGAAGCCACGCCGTACGGCAATGAGATCGTGGAAGCTTTCGCCGAACGCGCGTTGGCCGCCGAGCAACTGGGCCAGCGCGGCGTCACCGACCTCCTGGCGGTGAGTTTCTCTTCGAACGATTACGTCGGCCACGCCTATGGTCCGGATTCACGGGAAGCGCGGGCTATCTCGGCAGCCACCGACGAGTTACTGGGAAAGTTCTTCGGCGCGCTGGACCGCGCGGTGGGTCTCGATAACGTGCTTGTGGTGCTCACCGCGGATCACGGCGTGGCTCCTATTCCCGAAGTGAACACAGCTCGCCGCATGCCAGGCGGCCGCATGGCGGACGGAGTCATTGCCAAGACAGTCGAGGAAACGCTCAGCAAGAAATACGGTAAGTTCGATTGGATCACGGCCACGTTGGAAGGGGTGGTCTATCTCAATCACGAGCTGATAGCAGTCAAGAAGCTCGACCTCGCCGAGGTGGAGCGCTCGGCGGCCGAGGCGCTCCGCGAGATCCCGCATGTCTTTCGCGTTTACACCGGTACCCAATTGGCAACGGGCCAGGCGCTTGAGGACTCGGTGGGACGCATGGCGATGAACGGCTATTTCCCGCGGCGCGGCGCCGACCTGGAAGTGCTGACCGACCCCTACTGGATCATCCGTGACACTGGCACCACGCACGGCCTGCCGTTCGGCTATGACACGCACGTGCCGGTGATCTTCCTGGGGCCCGGTATTCGCGCCGGCGAGTATGACAACAACATCACGCCCAACGACATCGCTCCCACGCTGGCTACCATCCTCCGCGTGGAAACCCCCAGCGGCTCGGTAGGCCGCGTGTTAGTGGAGATGTTCGCGCAGTAAGGTCTCGGGGACGGAGTAACTCGTCTATTCGCGCCGTACCGCCGTGCCATTCGCTTTTCGACCAGTTACAATTCAGAAGCAGGGCTCCGCAATCGATCCGAGCTCGTGGAGGCGCATGTCTCGTTCACTCTTCTCAGTTTTGGCTGCGGCGGTGACGGTGGGCGGTCTTGCCGCTGTGGTATGGGCCGCGCGTCTCGCCGGCGCTATCTCACCTTCGCGGAGAAGGCTGTTCGCAGGCGCCTTGCTCCTCGCTTATGGCGCGGCGTTGATGCTGCGGCCATCGGCGTGGCCCGTAATTGACTTCGCCGTTCTCGCAGGAGCCGTCGGTGGTGTGCTCTTGATCGAGGGCGGACTGCAGACTCCCGGAGCGGTCGCCGTGTTTCTCGGCGTGGCGGCGGTTGTCGATCTCCTGTCATTCTCCGGTGGATTCACCCACATCCTGATTCAGCGATACGCCGCAGGCTCCGGCAACTTACTGCTCTACCTTTGCCTGGTCATGCCGGTTCACGGGCACGCCATACCGATCGTGGGAATCGGCGACTTGTTCGTCGGCGGAGCTGCCGCCACGGCGCTGCTCCGGCTCGGGCTGCGGCCGGCCGCTGTCATGGGGACGATCGCGATCGGCCTTGTGAGCGCTCTCGCGTATGGGCTTTGGCGCGGCGGGGCGCCGGCCCTGCCCTTCATTGCGGTTGCGGTGTTGTTTCTGGTTTGGCGGCATTCCAGTCGGAAAGAAAAGCCGAGACGACTCTCGGCTCAGCAGCCTTGACAGGCCGCGCCACGACTACGGCTGCGGCGCACTACTACTGCATCCTGCCATCCAATCTTCCAACTCCCGCGGCAGCGGGGAAACCACGGTGACGGGCTCTCCATCGGCGGGGCGGAAGAAGCGGATGCGGTGGGCGTGCAGGAAATAGCGGCCTAAGGCGGGGCGGCCGGGGACTTGGGCGGGCGCGCCGTACAGCGTGTCGCCGGCGACGGGGTGGCCGATGCTGGCCAGGTGAACGCGGATCTGGTGGGTGCGGCCGGTGCCGATCTTCACTTCGAGAAAGGTGAAGCCGGGGAGGCGCGCGGTGACGCGGTACTCGGTGTGCGCGGGGCGCCCATCGCGAAGGCGCGCCGTCATGCGGGTGCGGTGGATGGGGTCGCGCGCAATCGGCCGGTCGATGACGCCGCTTTCCTGCTTCACCGCGCCGTGCACCAGCGCCAGGTAGACCTTTTCCACGCGTCGGGCGGAGAATTGAGCGGCCAGCTTGCGGTGCGCGGCATCGTTCTTGGCGACCAGGATCACGCCGCTGGTGTAACGGTCGAGACGGTGAACGATGCCCGGCCGCAACTCGCCGCCCACGCCGGAGAGCGCGCCGAAGCGGTGCAGCAGCGCGTTCACCAGCGTTCCGGAATGGACGCCGGCGCCGGCGTGGACCACCATTCCGGCGGCCTTATCCACGGCTACCACGTCGTCATCTTCGTAGAGGATGGAGAGAGGAATTTCTTCGGGTTCGGCGCGCAGGGGCGAGGGCTCGGCTGGTTCCACCTGGATGGATTCTCCGCCGCGGACCGTGTACGACGCCCGCGCCGCCGCGCCGTTCACCAGCACGCGGCCATCGCGGATCCACTGCTGGATGCGGGAGCGGCTATATTGCGGCAGGCGTCCGTGCAGGACCTGGTCGAGACGCTGGCCGGAATCGGCGCGACCGGCGGTGAAGTCCGTCATAGGTGCTCAGTATGTAGCGGCGATAGCGACCGCTCCCTTCGGTCGCGGCTCCGATACCTGGTCGCGGCTCCGATGCCCAGCCGCGGCTCCGATAGGCCTAGGCTCCTAGCCGCGCGTGTTTCCGGCCACTGCCTCAGATGTGGAGGGCGGCTCCGAGGGCCTCGAAGCCATCGGCCGCCGGTCGTAGAACTGCAACCGGCAGAACCTGCAATGATACAGGTTTCCGTGGGACAGCCGTTCGAGCAGGTTCCACAAGCCGCCCCGCACGCGGTCCACCACATCCGGCTCGCCGAGGCGCTTCAAGCGAACAGTTCCGCACTGCGGGCAGCGCGCATGGGGCCCCAGGTGGAGACGATACGGCCGCGCCAGATGCTGCTCGCGCTCGCACACGCAGCATTGAAAGATCCCCAGATAGGAAAGGCGCTCGATCAGCGTGCGGTGGATCCGCCGCAGCTTGCCTCCGCAGTGTATGCACTTTCGCACTGGGCTTGTGCCAACTATGGTTGTAACTCAATTTGCGGAACCGGCACAACTGGCGTCACAATAAAGAGTTCGCCCTTTCCACCGAAGCCCAAGTCCTTATGCTCGACAGAATCACCGTGCATGGTGCGCGGCAGCACAATCTGAAGAATATCGACGTGGAAATTCCGCGCAACGCGCTGACCGTGATCACCGGTCTGAGCGGGTCGGGGAAATCGTCGCTGGCCTTCGACACCATCTATGCCGAGGGCCAGCGCCGCTACGTGGAAACGCTTTCCACCTACGCGCGCCAGTTCCTCGACCAGATGGAGCGGCCGGACGTGGATTCGGTGGACGGCCTCAGCCCGGCGATTTCGATCGAACAAAAAACCACCAGCCGCAGCCCCCGCTCGACGGTGGGCACCATCACCGAAATCTACGACTACCTGCGGCTGCTCTATTCCTCGATCGGCGTGCCGCACTGCCCGGTGTGCGGCAACGAGATTTCGCGCCAGACCACCGAGCAGATCCTGCAGCACGTGCTGGCGCTGAAGCCGGAAGACCGGATCATGGTGATGGCGCCGGTGGTCCGCGGGCGGAAGGGCGAATACAAGAAAGACCTGGAAAAGCTGGCGCGGCAAGGCTTCCTGCGGGCGCGGGTGGATGGCGTGCTGCGCTCGCTCGACGACGATTTCCGGCTCGATAAACGGCGCAACCATACCATCGAAGTGGTGGTGGACCGGCTGCTGGTGAAGCGCGGAATCGAGAAGCGCCTGGAGGCCGCCATCGATATCGCGACCAAGCTGGCCAATGGGCTGGTGCTGGTGGCGGTGGTGAACGGCGAAGAGCGGCTGTACTCGCAGAAACTGGCCTGCACCGTATGCGGCGCCAGCATTCCGCAATTGGAGCCGCGCTCGTTCTCGTTCAACAGCCCCTACGGAGCCTGCGAAGAATGCCACGGGCTGGGCAGCCGATGGACGTTCGATCCCGCCAAGGTGATCGCGGACGCTTCGAAGCCTCTGCTCGACGGCGGGCTCGGACCGGGCGCCGGTTCCTGGACCATGCAGCAGGAACTGGAAGCGCTGGCGCGGCGCGCGAAAATCGATCTGAAAACGCCGTTTGAGAGTCTGCCCAAACAGTCGCGCGCGGCTCTGCTGAACGGCGCCAACGGAGCGCCGGGGATTCTCGGGATTCTACAGCAGGCCTACGACAACTCGACGGAAGGCTACCGCGAATGGCTGACCGAATACATGTCGCCGGTGGAATGCACGGCGTGCGGCGGCAAGCGGCTGCGGCCGGCCAGCCTGGCCGTGCGGGTGAAGAATTTCTCGATCGCGGAATTCACCGCGCTGCCGGTGGCGCGCGCGCTGGTGACGGTGCGGAACTGGGAATTCGGCGAGCGCGAGACGCAGATCGCCGGCCGCGTGCTGGATGAAATCCGCCGGCGGCTGGAGTTTCTTTCCTCGGTGGGCCTGGATTACATCAGCCTGGAGCGCTCCGCGGCCACGCTTTCTGGCGGCGAATCGCAGCGCATCCGCCTGGCGACGCAGATCGGCTCCAAACTGCGCGGAGTGCTGTACGTGCTGGACGAGCCCTCGATCGGCCTGCATCCGCGCGACAACGGCCGGCTGCTCGAGACGCTGGCGCATTTGCGCGACATGGGCAACACGGTGCTGGTGGTGGAGCACGACGCCGAAACCATTGCGCGAGCCGACTACGTGATCGATCTAGGCCCCGGCGCCGGCCGCCTGGGCGGGCTGCTGGTGGCCGCGGGCGATCCGGCGGCGATCGCCCGCAATCCGCAATCGCTCACCGGCCAGTACCTTTCGGGCGCGCTCGAAATTCCGGTGCCGCGCGAGCGGCGGACGCCCGGCGAGAGCCAGTTGCGCATCCACGGCGCCCGCCAGCACAACCTGAAGAACCTGGATGTCGCCATCCCGCTGGGCGTGCTGACGGTGGTGACGGGGGTTTCGGGCAGCGGCAAGTCGACGCTGATCAACGAAATCCTCTACCGTTCGCTGGCGCGCGAGATTTACGGCTCGCGCGAGGAACCGGGCGAGCACGACTCGATCGAGGGGATAGCGCTGCTCGACAAAGTGATCCGCATCGACCAGGCGCCGATCGGCCGCACGCCGCGCTCGAATCCCGCTACCTATACGGGTCTGTTCACTCCCATCCGCGATCTTTACGCCATGTTGCCGGAATCGCGCGAACGCGGTTACAAGCCCGGCCGCTTCAGCTTCAACGTGAAGGGCGGCCGCTGCGAAGCGTGCCAGGGCGACGGGTTGAAGCGCATCGAAATGAATTTCCTGCCCGACGTGTACGTCACCTGCGACGTCTGCCGCGGCCGCCGCTACAATCGCGAAACCTTGCAGGTGAAGTTCAAGGGCTACTCGATCGCGGACCTGCTGGATGCGACCGTGGAAGATGCGCTGCCGCTGATGGAAAACCTGCCGCAGATTCGCGCCAAGCTGGAAACCCTGCACGACGTTGGGCTGGGGTATGTGCACCTCGGCCAGTCTTCCACCACGCTTTCCGGCGGCGAAGCGCAGCGCATCAAGCTGGCCAAGGAACTGAGCAAGCGGCAGACCGGCCGCACCTTCTATCTGCTCGACGAGCCTACGACGGGCTTGCATTTCGACGACGTGCGCAAACTGCTGGACGTGCTGCAACGGCTGGTGGGATTGGGCAACACGGTAGTGGTGATCGAACACAACCTGGACGTGGTCAAGACCGCCGACTGGATCATCGACCTGGGTCCCGATGGCGGAGAATACGGCGGCCGCGTGGTGGCCTGCGGCACGCCCGAACAGGTGGCGCGGTCGAAGAAAAGCTACACCGCGGAGGCGCTGCGCAGAGTGCTGGGCAAAGGAGTGGCGGCATGAGCCGGTACCGGAAGCAACCGCTCGATTTCGCCGGGCTGCACACGGTGGGGTTGCGGGAACGCGGCGGCAAAATCGGGACTGCGGACTTCGCGTCGCCTTACCGCCAGGGATCGGGCATGGGCGCGTGGCTGGATTCGCTGCCCCGCATTCTGGCGGGTGCGGACTTGCGCCAGGTAGCGGAAGCGGTCGCCGCCGCGCGCGCAAAGAAGCGCGCCATCATTTGGGGTCTGGGCGGCCACGTCATTAAATGCGGCCTGGCGCCGGTGCTGATCGATCTGATGCGGCGCGGCTACGCCACGGTGTTCGCGCTGAATGGCGCGGCGGCGATTCACGATTTCGAAATCGCGCTGGCCGGGCACACCAGCGAGGACGTGGAGGCGGCGCTGCCCGACGGCCGTTTCGGATCGGCGGAAGAAACCGGCCGCGAAATGAACTCGAGCATCGTCGAAGGCGTGCGCGACGGGCTGGGAATCGGCGAAGCGCTGGGCCGGCGCCTGGAAACTTTGGCCGCTCCGGCCTGCGCGCCGTTCAGCCTAGTTCTGCAAGCTTACCGCGCGGCGGTGCCCGTCACGGTTCACGTGGCGATGGGAACCGATACGCCGCACACGCATCCGGCGGCCGACGGGGCGGCCATCGGCGCCGGCTCGCACCACGATTTTCGCCTGCTGTGTTCCTACGTCGCGGACCTCGACGATGGCGGCGTGTATCTGAACGTGGGTTCGGCCGTGGTGCTGCCCGAGGTCTTCCTGAAGGTCGTTTCCGCGGTGCGCAACCTGGGCCACCAGTTGGGCGGATTCACAACCGCCAATTTCGATTTTCTGCAACACTACCGGCCGCGGATGAATGTCGTCCAACGTCCCCATGCGGGCTCCGGCGGCGTCGGGCTTTCCATCACGGGCCATCACGAGCTGATGATTCCGCTGCTGGCCGCGGCGCTGATCGAGAAGGATTCATGACGCCGGAAGAGCCGTCTATGAATCCGGAACCAGCCGCCGCGCCGGAGCTCCCGGTAGCGCCGGAGCAGACCGCCGAGTTTCCCGCCCCGCCGCCGCCCGCGCCGGAGCGCGATCCGTTTTGGGGTTACGGCGACCTGCTATGGTTCTTCGGCCTGGCGATTCCCAGCCTGCTGGCGGGCTGGGCCGTCGGATGGCTTACGCTGGCTTCGCTCAAATTGAAAGTGGTGAGCCTGGCCGCCGAAATGATCGTGTTGTACGGCCTCTTGTTCGGCTCGCTGCGGCTGATGTTCCGGCTGTGGTACGGCCGCCCGTTCTGGCGATCGCTCGGATGGAGACCGATTCGCCTGCCGGTGATGTGGGTGATGTTGTGCGGCATGATCACCGCGGTGCTGGTGGCGGTGGCGAGCAGCCTGATCCACACGCCGACCGGCGAAAACCCGATGACGCAACTGATGGAGTCGCGCGCCGATATCCTGGTGATGTGCGTGCTGGGTGTCACCCTGGCGCCGCTGTGCGAGGAACTGGTCTTTCGCGGATTTCTGCAGCCGGTGCTGGTGCGCAGCCTGGGCGCGGCGCCTGGCATTCTGCTGGCTGCCCTGCCGTTCGGGCTGCTCCATTTTCAGGAGTACGGCAACTCGTGGCGACACGCGCTGATCATCGCAATGGCCGGCGTGGCCTTCGGATGGATGCGCCAGGCCACCGGTTCCACCAAGGCCGCCGCGATCATGCACGCGGCGTACAATTCGCTCTTCTTCATCGCGCTCTTGACGGAAAAGAGGATGCTGCCCCGCTTATGATCGAGACGATTCAGTGGATTGACGGCGCGGTGGTGATGATCGATCAGAGGCGGCTGCCGCTCGAAGAAAAGTACGTCACCTGCCGCAGCTTCCAGGAAGTGGCCACGGCCATCCGCGACATGACGATTCGCGGCGCGCCGGCCATCGGGGTAGCGGCGGCGATGGGCGTGGCGCTGGGCGTGCTGCGCGCTTCGGAAACCAATCTCGACGCTCAAATGGAGGAGATCTGCGCGACACTCGCCGGCACGCGTCCCACCGCGGTCAATCTGTTTTGGGCGATCGGCCGCATGAAGCGGGTGTACGCAAGCGTGGCCGGCCAGCCGATCGGGGAAATCCGCCGGCGCCTGGTGGAAGAAGCGCTGCTGGTGCGCGAGGAAGATATCGCGATCTGCCGCGCCATCGGCCGCAACGGAGCCTCACTCGTGCCGGACGGGAAAACCGTACTCACCCATTGCAACGCCGGCGCGCTGGCGACCGCCGGCTACGGAACCGCGCTGGGCGTGGTCCGCGCGGCCGTGGAAGCCGGCAAGCGGATCGACGTCTTCGCCGACGAGACCCGCCCGTTCCTGCAAGGCGCGCGGCTCACGGTGTGGGAACTGCAACAGGACTCGATCCCGACCACGCTCATCACCGACAACATGGCCGGCCACTTTCTGAAATCCGGCCGCATCGGCTGCGTGGTGGTTGGCGCGGACCGCATCGCCGCCAATGGCGACGTGGCCAACAAGGTGGGAACCTATTCGGTCGCCGTGCTGGCGAAGGAGAACGGCGTGCCGTTTTTCGTCGCCGCGCCGGTTTCGACGCTCGACCTGAGCCTGGCTTCGGGCGACGCGATCCCCATCGAACAGCGCGCCGCCGACGAAGTCACCCACGTTTTCGGTACTCGCATCGCTCCGGAAGGAACGCTGGTCGAGAACCCGGCGTTCGACGTCACGCCGGCGCGTTACGTCACCGCCATCGTCACCGAAAAGGGCGTGGCCCGCGCCCCCTATGAAGAATCCCTCAAAAAACTGGTAAGTTGAAAAGTGAAAATGCGAACCATCCTGATTACTCTTCTTTGTTCTCTCGCGCTGGCGGCTGCCGAAGGCCCGCGGCGCGCTCCGGGCTTTGCCCTTCCCGACCTGAAGCTCCAGTTTCACGATCTGGCCGATTATCGCGGCAAGGTTCTGGTCCTCGAGTTTCTGAAAACCGACTGCCCGCACTGCGCCGCCTTTGCCGAAGTGCTGGCCCAGATACAGCCGAAGTATGGCGACAAGGTTGCCGTGCTGGCGGTGGCCAATATCAAGACCGACTCGGCGCAGAACATCGCCCAGTACATCGCCGGCCACAAACTGACCTACCCGGTGGCGCTCGACGAGGGACAGATGATGTTCTCTTACATCCTCAGTCCGCAAAGCGCCGAAATGCCGCATGTGTATGTCATCGATGCAGCCGGCTACATCCGCGCGGATTACGAATACACCGCCCTGACGCGCAACGTCTTCGAGGGCAAGGCGCTGTTTACCGATATCGACCGGCTGCTGAAGAAATAGCGGCGGGCACAAGAAGCCGCGCCGCCGGGGAGCGGACGCAAAACTAATTACGTAACGGCCTCAGTGCTTGCCGACCATCGCCTGCACGTCTTTGCGCAAGGCAGCCTGGCTGCCGGGGCGGCTGTAAAACATATGGCCGCCCGGATACTCGCGCACGGCGACGCGCGAAGGATCGCCCATCAACGGCATCTGATCCACCGTCAGCAGCGAGCCCATGAAGGGGCACGAGAGATCGTTCCAGCCGTGCGCGATGATGACGCGCAATTTCGGGTCGGCCGCCACCGCCTGCCGCAGATCGGGCACCGCGCCGATGCGCAGGGCGCGGCTGTCGCGATCCCACTGCGAGCCCACCTCGTGGCTGAGCGTGTTGTAGCGCGCGTCCGTCTTCCAGCCGACCACGCGCGTCACAAACTCCACCATCGCGGTAGTGGTCGGCGCGATGATGCTCTCCAGCATCGGATCGTTGGTGCGCTGCTCCGGAGCGTAGGGAAATGGGTCATACCCGGTCACATTCGAGTCGTATATGCTGCCGATCTTGCCGCTCTCGCGAAAGACCTCGCGCAGATAGGCGCCGATCTCCAGTCGCCCGCCGGCCCGGCGTACAAACTCCTCCTCGAGGCCGGTCATCGCGGTCACGCGTTTCACGATGCGCGGCGTCGCCTCCGGATCGGAACGGCCTTTCAACAGGTCGGTCGCATACTCGCCGCGCGTGTACGCAAGCACCGGCGCCATGGCTTCCGGCGTCAGCTTGTGCTCGCGCTCGAGGTGCGCCGCCGTAATCGATGGCAGCGTCAGCATCCACGGAACCGGAGAGACGTCGCCGCTTTCATTGAGCGCCGGATTCAGGTACGGCGAGACCAGCACCACGCCGTTCATCGCGACGCCGAGCTGGGTTTGCAGATAATGTGTGATGCGCGGGCCGCGATAGCCGCCGTAGCTCTCTCCGACGAAATATTTTCGCGAGCTCACGCGCCCGTTGGCGACCAACCAGTCGTAAATAATGCGCGAGAGGTAATGAATGTCGTTGTCGGTGCTGAAGAACTGAATCTTGGCATCGAGCACCGGAATCAGCGACCGGCTGTAACCGGTGCCTACGGGATCGATGAATACCAGGTCGGTGAAATCCAGCCAGGTACCCGGATTGTCGGTTAACTTCGCCGGATCCGACGGGCTGTCTCCCTCCACGCCGAACTCGATGCGCTTGGGTCCGATGGCGCCGAAATTCAGAAAGACGGAGGCCGCGCCCGGACCGCCGTTCAAAGCGAAAGTGACCGGTCGGTCCTGGCCCTCCATGGTGTACGCTGTGTAGACTACCTCCGCGGTCTTCTTGCCGGCGTCGTAGACCGGCAGCGTGCCCACCGTGACCGTGTAGTGGAGCGGTTTGCCATCCAGTTGAATGCTCTGCGCCACGTGCGCATCCGCGGGCAGCGGAGCTTCTTTGTCGCCGGCTTTCTCTTTGTCTTTATCCTTCGCATCGGCGGCTGGAGCCGGCGGAGGTGGCGGCGTAGGCTTCGCATCGGCAGGAACCGGCGGAGGCGCAGGCTTGGTTTCCTGTGCCCCGGCGCCAGACGAGCCAAAAACCAGCATTAGCGCGGCGAGCACACCCGCCACGGCATGGTCGCTAACTGAGTGGAGTGAAATAGATCTCATGTGGTTACAATAACCCAAACCGGCTGTTTTGTGACGACCCCCGAGTGCATCCGGTTCGGGCGCAAATGGGTTGCGCCTTGGCGAATCGGCCAAGCCGGGCCGGGCGTGCCCGGCCCCTACGAGTCCGCGGCGAAACAGAACGTCATCGAAATCGCCTACGTCAGAACACGCGGCGCTTGAGGCGTTCCAGAGTGAATTTGGCGGTTTCGGCGACCGCCATCACAGCCATCACACCGGCTTGCACGGGGTCGGTGACCACCAGGTCGGCCGCGTCCGGAACGCTGCCGGCCATATTCAGACTGATCACCAGCAGGCCCTGCTCGCGAACCTCGCGCACCGCCGTTTCAATTTCGCCGCCCATCAACGATCCGGCCAGCACCAGCGCCTTGGCGCGCGGCAAGCGGGCCACGGCGCGCACGGCATCGGCCAGTTTTTGCTCGCCCACCAGCGGAATCGTGTCCACCGAAATATGTTCGCCGCGGATGTTGTGACGGTCGGCTTCGGAGACCGCGCCGATGGCCACCTGCCCCACCTGCGCGCCGCCGCCCATGATGATGATGCGCTTGCCGTATACGGTCTCGAAAGGCTTGACGACTTCTACCTCGCGCACGATGGGAAGGGCCCGCAGTCCCTCGACCAGCGGATCGACGCCCCCCGGCAGAATCACTTCGAAGTACGTGCGGGCCTCTTCGGGCCGGTTCGCCAGAATTTCGACGGAAGTGATATCGCCCTGGTGCTGCGCGATCACGCCAGTCAGTTGGTGCAGCACTCCGGTGGTGCCAACTGCGTGAACCACAATCCCGATGGTCCGCGTCTTCATAAGCTCCTAGTGTAACTGGCGGGCAAGCCGCTGCGGCAGCGGTTGGCAGGCGAAAACGCCCGCCCCGCCGCCGCGGCGAGTTGCTACAATTCAGCGATTGGCTATGAAGATACGCACCTTCCCGGTTTTTCTGGCTTTTCTCGCGATGGGCTTTGGCGACGCGGTCGGCCCCTTCGTCAGCCTGGCGAAAGATCAGTTTCATTTGAGCAACACGGTGGCCTCGCTGATTCCCTTCGTCGGATTCAGCATGTTCGGCCTGCTCTCGGTGCCGATGGGCGTGTTTCAGGACCGTCGCGGCAAGAAAACCGTGTTGCTGCTCGGACTCGTCGTCGCGCTGGTCGGTTTGCTCAACGCCAGCTTCGGCCTCACGACCTTCCTGCGCTTTCTGCTGACGGTGCTGCTGCTCGACGCCGGCGCGGCCATTCTCCAGGTGGCCGGCAACCCTATCATGCGCGACGTCTCCGCGCCCGGCAAGTACGCGCGCAATCTTTCGCTCGGCCAATTCGTCAAGGCCATCGGGTCGCTCTCCGCGCCCATCATTCCCTGGGCTGCGGGCCGCTACTTCCACGCGAGCTGGCAAGTCATGTTTCCCATTTACGCAGTCGCCCTGGCGATCACCATCATCGCGGTGAGCACGCTGCACGTGAAAGAGGATAGCGGCGAGCGCCATGCCGCCACTTTCTCTTCATGCCTGGCCTTGCTCAACGACGGCTACGTGCTGGCCATGGTGGGCGCCATCTTCTTCTACGTGGGCGCCGAAGTGGCCATGAGTTCCTACATTCCTCTGTTCCTCAAGGAGCAGTTCAGCATCGATATCGCGCGCGAAGGCCTGCTCGGCACCGGACTGTTCTTCACCGCTCTCACCATCGGGCGTTTCTCCGGCGGCGTAATTCTGAACTGGATGGCGCCGCGCAAATTCCTGGCTCTCACCTGCGCGGTTTCCATTCTGGGACTGCTCGGGCTGTTCGTGCCGGTTGCCGCCGTCGCCGCCGCGGCTTGTTTCGTCGTCGGGCTGGGATTCGCCAACATTTTCCCGCTCATCTTTTCCACCGCAGTCGACGCGCTGCCGCGGCACACCAACGAGCTTTCCGGCCTGATGGTCACCGCCATCGTCGGCGGCGCCATTCTGCCTCCTTTGATGGGCCTGGTCGCCGACCACAGCTCGGTGATGATCGGCTTCGTCGTCCCGCTGGCCGCCATCGGCTACATCACCGCCGTCGGACTAATGGCAAAACCCAAGGCCGCATAGAATAGTGGGGCGGACGCCCTCGTCCTGGGGTCCCCTTTGGGAACGACCCCTTGGCCGGGCAAGTTCCCGGCGGAATAGAATATTGAAACGGAGCCAATCATGAATGAAGTCGTCACCTTTTTGAACTTTGATGGCAACTGCCGCGAAGCCATGGAATTCTACAAGAAATGTTTCGCTGCCGAGCTGTTCCTCCTGCCCTACTCGGAAGCACCGGGCGATTTGCCTTGGGTGACCGAGGAAACGAAAGGCAAGATTATGCATTCGTCGCTTACCAAGGGATCGCTTACGATTCTGATGGGGGCGGACACGATATCCGGCAGACTCTTCCAGCCAGGCAATAATTTCTCGGTGGCGATCCATTGTGAAGGCCTGCAGGAAACTGACGCACTGTTCACGGCACTCGGCGAAAACGGCGAGATCACGATGCCCTTGCAAGAGACGTTCTGGGCCACTCGCTTTGGGATGCTGACGGACCGGTTCGGCATCCGTTGGATGTTGAACCTCGGGAAGCCCCCCCAAGGATAGGGAGCGATTGCCGGGAGGTCAGCGAGCGCCCGTCCAGGGCGCGGTTTACTGCCGGCCCATGAACGAATGCCACCAGGGTTGTGGCTGCGCCGCCGGCGGACGCACCAGGGCTGCATTCCGGCCCTCCACCACGTTCCGCGGATTGCCGGTGAAGAGCAGGTCCGCCGCGTCCTCGTCCATCTTGCGCCGGACCAAGTCACGCGCCAGGTCCAGGCGCGGCGGCCGGTGCTCGGGATCGTGCGCGTCGCTGGCCACGAAATGCACCAGGCCGCGCGCGAGCATCCGCCACGCCGCGTCCAGCGCCTTGGGGCCGAATCCTCCCTCCAGCGACTTCGCCGTGATCTGCACCAGAACGCCGCGCTCGCACCACTTTTCCAACTGGTCGAGCTTTCGCGCCAACACCGGGTTCCGCTCGGCGTGCGCGACGATGGGATCCATCCCCGCGTCCGCCAGCCGCATGAGCAGGTCCTCCGCGTGCGGAGGGATCTGCGCGGCGAACTCGAGCAGCAGGAAATTCTTGCCGTTCACGGTATACTTTCGCGGATTGGCGAGCGCATCCTGAATCGCGTCGAAGCTCACGTGCAATTCGCAGCCGCGATGAATGCGCGGCTTGCCGTCTACCGCGCGATTGAGATCCTCCATCTGGCGATCGATCACCTCGGCATCGGGCGCCGACTCCGCGTTCGCATGAGGCGTGCCAACGATGTCCGTGGTGCCGCTCTCGCTCGCCACCCGCAGCATCGCGAGCGTGGTCTCGCGGGTATCCGCCCCGTCGTCCACGCCCCAGAAGATATGGCTATGAATGTCTACCAAGTCTTAAGGTATACCTCAAATTCGAATGCTATAGAAAAAAACACCGGCGGCAAAGACCGCCGGCGTTACGGCGCTCGAGTTTCTTGGTAACGCCGGCGGTCTTGCCGCCGGTGTTCTTTGCTGCGCTATGTGGGAACGTCGAGATCATTTCCCTCCCGATCCCAGCTTCTTCAGCAGCCACGCCATGTTCCGTCCCAGCACTTTCATGGTGCGGATGCCCTCCTCGTCTCTTTCCACCTCGCCGGGTTCCCGCCCGATCCCGATGTTCCAGTAGGACGAACCCGGTATGATCATCTCGCTGATCAGAAAAAAGTGGTTCAGGGCATCGAACGCGTGCATCGCTCCCGCCCTGCGCACGGCGATCACCGCCGCTCCCACCTTGCGCCGCCACATGCCGCCGTTGGCGCCTCCCACCATGCAGGCGCGGTCGATGAGAGCCTTGATCTCCGGCGAGACATCGGCCACGTAGGTCGGCGAGCCTAGCAGAATACCGTCCGCCGCGGCCATTTTTTCGATGTAGGCGTTGCCATCGTCGTTGCCCTGCGCGCACCGCCCGTCTTTGCGCACCGAGCACTCGCGGCACGCCAGGCACCCATGGATCTTCGATCCACTCATCTCCACCAGTTCGGTTTCGATGCCTTCCTTTTCCACTTCGCCGAGCACGTAGCGAAGCAAAATCGCGGTGTTGCCGCCTTTTCTCGCACTGCCGTTGAAAGCGATCACCTTCATATTCGACCTTCCATTTCGAAAACCTTATTCTCTCTCCTGGCAGGCCGATACGGCTCGGTCCTGTCTGCACTGAATCGGATTATAGTGAGGCATGACCGCCGCGATCCGGCGTCGCCGGCCAGGCCGGTCTGCCCACTGGAGATCGAGATGGATTTGACGCGTAGAGATTTGTTGAAGACCAGTCTGGCTGCGCCGGCCGCGGCTGCGGCGGCGACAGAGACCGCGACTAGCGAGAAGGCCCCGGCGCAAGCCGCTCCGCTCGCAACTCCGGCTTCCGAATCCGCCCGCGAGCGACTGCTGCTCGATTTCGGCTGGCGCTTCCACTTCGGTCACGCCACCGACGCGGCGCAGGATTTCAATTTCAGAGGCAATTTCTCCAAGACCGGCAATTTCGGCCCGGCCGGCACGCTGCTCTTCGACGACAGCGACTGGAAGGCCGTCGATCTGCCTCACGACTGGGCGATCGAATTGCCCTTCCAAAACGATCCCGCGCTCACCAGCAAGGGCTTCAATCCGCTGGGGCGCGCGTACCCGGCGACCAGCATCGGCTGGTATCGACGCATCTTCGAGCTGCCGGCTTCCGACGCCGGCAAGCGCATCAGCATCGAATTCGATGGCGCGTATCGCGAGGCCACCGTCATCTTCAACGGCTTCTACATGGGCAGGCACATCGGCGGCTACGATCCGTTCAGCTTCGACGTGACCGATTTCGCGGCTCCCGGCGGCCGCAACGTGCTGCTGGTCCGCGTCAACGCGACCGAAAGCGACGGATGGTTCTACGAGGGCGCCGGCATCTACCGGCACGTCTGGTTGGTGAAGACCGCGCCGGCGCACGTCAAAAAGTGGGGAACCTTCGTGCGGTCGCAGGTGCTCGGCGATTCTGCCGCGGTGCAAATTCGCACGGAGGTGGAAAACCACGGCAAAAATGCGCAGAGCACGCGCGTCAGCTCCACCATCCTCGATCCCGCGGGCAAGGTGGCCGGCAGGGCGGCCACATCGCCCGAGCCGATCCAGGAAAACGGCGAGCATGTCTACGAGCAGCAGGTAGTGGTGAAATCGCCCGCGCTATGGTCGCTCGAAGAACGCAATCTGTACACGCTGGTAACCGAGATCGAGGCCAGTGGCGCAATCGTAGATCGCTACGAGACGCAGTTCGGCATCCGCACCTGTGCGTTCGATCCCGAAAAGGGCTTTTTCCTGAACGGCCAATCCGTCAAGCTCAAGGGAACCTGCAACCACCAGGATCACGCAGGGGTGGGCGCGGCGCTGCCGGACGCCGTGCAATACTTCCGCGTTCGCAAGCTGCAAGAGATGGGCTGCAACGCGCTGCGCACCTCGCACAATCCGCCCACGCCGGAACTGCTGAACGCCGCCGACGAACTGGGCATGCTGGTGTTCGACGAAACGCGCATGATGTCATCGAACCCCGAAGGCTTGCACCAGTATGAGAACCTGGTCCGGCGCGACCGCAACCATCCCAGCGTCTTCATGTGGTCGATGGGCAATGAGGAGGGCGCGGCGGCCACCGACAAGGGCTTGCCGATTCTGACGGCGATGAAGGCCGTGTCCACCGAACACGACGGCTCGCGGCCGGTCTCCATCGCGCCGCTCGGCGGCAATAACATGGGCAAGTTCGGGTTCGCGGCGTGCGATGTGCAGGGCTACAACTACGCCGATCCCGCGGCCGACGCGTTCCACGCAGCCAATCCGCTGGTTCCCGTGATGGGCACCGAGCAGGTCAGCGCCGTGGCCACGCGCGGCATCTATGTGATGGATCCGCAACACGGCTATGTCGGCTCGTACGATCCCTACACCACCACCGGCCGCGCCTCCTGCGAAGGTTGGTGGACCTTCTCGAACGCGCGGCCGTGGCTGGCCGGAGGCTTCATCTGGACTGGTTTCGACTACCGCGGCGAGCCGTCGCCATACGGCTGGCCCAACATCAGCTCGCAGTACGGCATCATCGATACCTGCGGCTTTCCGAAGGACAGCTTCTTCTATTTCAAATCGTGGTGGACGCGAGAGCCGGTGCTGCATCTGTTCCCGCACTGGAACTGGCCGGGTTACGAAGGCCAGGAGATCGCCGTTTGGGTGTACTCGAACCTGGACACGGTGGAGCTGTTCCTCAACGGGCAGAGCCTCGGCAGCAAGGACATGAAGAAGGAGTCGCACCTGGCGTGGAACGTCAAGTACGCTCCGGGCGTCATCGAGGCGCGGGGACACAAGAACGGCCAGCCGGTGATGACGGCGAAGCGCGAAACAGCGGGGCCGGCGGCGAAGCTCGTGCTCACGGCTGACCGCACCGAGATTTCGGCCGATGGGGAAGACGTGGCGATGTTCGCCGTCGAGGTGCAGGACGCGCAGGGCCATCGCGTGCCAATCGCCGATAACCAGGTAAGTTTCCGGGTTTACGGCGAGGGCCGCGTGATCGGCGTCGGCAACGGCGATCCGGCCAGCCACGAATCCGACAGAGGCAGTTCGCGCAAAGCCTTTGGCGGCCTTTGCATGGCGCTGGACAAATCCACCAAGACGGCGGGAAATATCGCGGTCGAAGCAAGCTCGCCGGGATTGGCGCTGGCCAGCGTCACGATAGTGTCGAAAGCCGTGAAGCTGCGCCCGCAGGTTGCGGTTTGGGAGCGCGAGGTCCCCGCCGGCATTGGCATCACTGGCCTGTGGAGGCCCACAACTGCGGCCGAGGGTCCGGGCGGTTTCGGAGCCAGCCAGGTCTTCACGCTCCGTCAAGATGGGAACTCGCTCACCGGAAGCATCGAAGCCGGCGGACGCGGCGGCGACACTCTCATCGCGATCGAAGAGGGACGCGTGGATGGCGCTAACATCTCCTTCAAAGCCGCCAACGCTGTTTATACCGGGGAGCTGAAAGGAGACCTGATCGAGCTCCAACGAACAGGTGGCGAGCCGGACCGTCGAGAGCGCCCCGCCCCATCCGAGCCCTCCGGACCGCGCCCGGCTATCGGCCCACCGCCGGACGGTTCGGACCCGTCGCGTCCAGCTTTCGTCGGCCTTGGCGGAGGCCGCGGGCCGCAAACTCCCCCGCCGATCGTCCTTCACAGAACCAAGCGGTAGATCGGAGCCGCGCGCGTCAGCCAGCGGGTGCTCTAACGCACTCTCACCAGCCCTATCAGGTTGCTGAAAAATGGTATTTCGGCGCAAGGAGCCGGCCTATTCTCCATTAAACCCAACGTAGAATCAGTAACTTGCGAAGGCTGGTGAATGGCACCCTAGATGCTGACAGAGCTTTGTGGCAGCCTGCCATGACGGAGATCACCGGGCCACCGCCGGTTCGATCCTTCGAAGGGCGACTCGAGGCTGTTTGAAATTCTGGCACGGGGGGGGCCATCGATGCGACTCCCGTGCCAAACAGCAGCGAGCAAGGAGGACCGTCCGGCTTGAGCAAGGAGATTTACTATCACGGTCGTCGCGACCAGCCAACGGTGGCCTTGACATTTGACGACGGCCCTAACCCGCCACGCACCGATGAAATTCTGGAGATATTGGCTTCCCGTGGTGCGCGCGCGACTTTCTTTGTCGTCGGCAAGTGGGTTGAACGCTGGCCCGATGCTTTCAGGCGTATACACCAGGCGGGACATGCAATTGGGAATCATAGCTATAGCCATAGCCGGCCAGCGGCGGACTTTGACCGGGCGGAGGCTGTCATCGGAAGCTTTACAGGAATGCCCACCAGGTTCCTGCGCGCCCCTTACTTTGATTACCGCGGCTGCCGCCGATCGCCGGTGGCCCTGTCGTCTTCCGTGAAAACCGTCCAGTGCGACGTGAATCCCAGCGACTGGTCGCATCGCGGCCCCGACAGGATAGTGGCCGGATGTCTTCGAGCTCGGAGCGGATCGATCATTGACTTGCATGACGGCGCAGAGGATGACGACGAGGCCAAGCGGTTGGCTCGGCCGAGACCCTTGGTGGCCGCGCTACCGCGCATCATTGACGGACTGACGTCAAAGGGGTATAGGCTGGTCGGGCTGGACGAGATGGAATTGGTTGAAGGAAAAGAGCTGACGGCCTTTGCCTCCAGCCCCAGGTAAGGCTGCACAGCGATAGGTTGTCCCTCAGCCTCTCGCCGCAGCGTCGCTGCCCGCAGCCAGATCACCATCCAAATCCGTCTTCGCCCGCCGGGCCGCTTGCTAGAATCTACCTATGGCGGAAAATACCGGGCCACAACCGGTGCGATCCTTCGAAGCTTGTCTCGAGGACCTGGAGAAGGTGGTGAAGGAACTGGAAGGCGGAGACCTGCCGCTGGAGCGTTCGCTCGAACTGTTCGAACGCGGCATCAGTCTCTCCGACGAATGCCGCAAGCAGCTCGAGGCAGCGGAAACGCGGGTCGAGATTCTGCTGCGCAAGGAAGGCAAGATCGCCGCCGAGCCGTTCCGTCCGGAGGACGCGGAGAAAGCATGAACCTGCGCGACTATCTCGCCGTGCAGCAACACCTGGTGGATGCCGAACTGGACCGGCTGACGCCGCCCGAAACCACGCCGCCCGAAACCATTCATCGCGCCATGCGCTACAGCCTGTTTGCCGGCGGCAAGCGCATACGGCCGGTGCTGTGCCTGGAAGCCGCGCGCACGGTGGCGGGCGATATGGAAGGCGCGGTGACGGCGGCGTGTTCGCTCGAGCTGATCCACACTTACTCGCTGATTCACGACGATCTGCCGGCGCTCGATGACGACGATTACCGTCGCGGCAAGCTGACCAACCACAAAGTGTTCGGCGACGCGATGGCGATTCTGGCGGGCGATGCGCTGCTGACGCTGGCATTCCAGGTGCTTGCCGAGTTGCCGGCGCCGGCGGACCGCAAGGCGCGGCTGATGGCGGAGCTGGCCACCGCATCGGGGACAGTGGGCGGCATGATCGGCGGACAGGTGGCGGATCTGGAAGGGGAAGGCAAGCCGCCCGATGCGGCGCTGCTCGAAAGCATCCATCGCGCCAAGACCGGCGCGCTGCTGCGGGCCAGCCTGCGCATGGGCGCCATTTACGCGGGCGCGAGCGACGCGCAATACGCGGCGCTCTCCTGTTACGGCGAACACATCGGCCTGGCGTTCCAGATTGTCGACGACATCCTCGACGTGGAAGAAACCTCCGAGGCGCTCGGCAAAACCGCCGGCAAGGACGCCGCGCAGCACAAGATCACCTTCCCCGCGGTCTACGGCTTGGAGGCTTCGCGGACCATGGCCGAAGCCGAGTGCGCCCACGCGCATCGTGTGCTGGAGCCATTCGGCGACCGCGCGGCGCGCCTCGACGAGCTGGCCGACCTGATTGTCCGCCGCAAGTCATGAAGACGCGGCTGGACCGGCTGCTGGTGGAACGCGGCCTCGCCGAAAC
>DASWZP010000027.1:0-3243 GCA_036404395.1 Bryobacteraceae bacterium
CGCGCCATTCAAACCCGCGTGGACGATTCCGTGGTGCGCATCTTCGAAGGCCGGGAACGCCTGCTGCGGCGTTCGCGCGGTTATGCGCCGCGCCCCATCGAGCTGGGGTTTCCGGCGCAGGAGGTGCTCGCCTGCGGCGGAGAATTGAAAAACACCTTCTGCCTGACCAAGCAACACTACGCCATTCTCAGCCAGCACACCGGCGACCTGGAAAACCTGGAAACGCTCGAGTTCTTTCAGGAAACCCTGGCACACATGCAGCGCTTTTTTCGTGTGACGCCGCGCGCCGTCGCCTACGATCTGCACCCGCAATATATGACCACCCGCCTGGCTCTGGCGATGCCCGGCCTCCAAAAAATCGGTGTGCAGCACCATCACGCCCACATCGCGGCCTGCATGGCCGAAAACGGATTGCGCGAGAAAGTAATCGGCGTGGCGTTGGATGGAACCGGATATGGAACCGACGGGCTGATTTGGGGCGGCGAGTTTCTGATCTGCGACTATCTCTCTTTCGAACGGCAGTTTCACTTCCGCTACGTTCCGCTGCCCGGCGGCGACACCGCCATCCGGCAGCCTTGGCGCTCCGCGTTGAGTTACCTCAAGGATGCGGGATTGGGCAGCGCGTCCGCGTTGGAGGCGGTTCCCGGGGCACAGCGCCGCGTCGTGGAAACCATGCTGACCGGCCGCGTCAACACGGTGGATACCTCGTCCTGCGGGCGGCTTTTCGATGCGGTCTCGGCAATTCTGGGAATCCGGCTGGAAACCACTTACGAAGGGCAGGCAGCCATCGAATTGGAGGCAATAGCCGCACCAGGCATCACCGAGCGATACCCCTACGCCGTCGACGATGGCACCATCGACTTCCGCGAAACCATTCGTGCGATTGCGCGGGACGAGAGTCCGCGCGAGGTTCGCTCAGCCTGCTTTCACAATACGGTAAGCGCTGCCATTACAGAGACTTGCAGGCGGATGCGCGAGCGGGACCGGCTGACCCAAGTGTGTCTTTCGGGCGGCACGTTCCAGAACGCCTATTTGTTAAGCCACACCGCGCAACTGCTGCGCACGGCGGGTTTTCAGGTGTTTACCCACGCCGCTGTCCCGCCCAACGATGGGGGACTTTCCCTCGGCCAGGCTGTCATCGCCAGCAGCCTTCTTCGCTAGCGGGGCGGCCGGAGGAGTCAGGAGAGAAGACAGGAGTCAGAAGACAGGAGTCAGGAGTCAGGAGGAGCCAGACGACAGAACGGCAGCACCGCGGAACCGTCAGGCTGCTGAAGAAGTTGAAAAGGAGCCCTCGGGCCACAGATGAAGACGGATAAGCCTCTTCTGACTCCTGCCTTCTGACTTCTGACTTCTGCTGAAGAAGTTGAAAAGCCCGGTCGCCGCTCGCAAACGGTTATGCGCCGGCGGTTCCCATTTCGGCGCGGGCTTTGGCGACAGCGGCGAGGAACTGGCGGGCGCGCTCGGTGATCGCGTCGAAGCGGCCTTCTTTGATCAAACGGGCGTCCACCAATTCACCGCCCACGCCGACCGCGCAAGCGCCGGCCTTGAGGAATTCGCCGATGGTCTCCAGGTTCACCCCGCCGGTGGGGATGGTCTCGATCTGCGGAAACGGTCCCTTGAGTGCCCTGATGTACTTGGCTCCGCCCACGTTGCCGCAGGGGAAAACCTTCACCGCGTCGGCGCCGGCCTCCCAGGCGGTCAGCACCTCGGTGGGAGTGAGTGCGCCGGGGAAGACGGGCTTGGCATAGCGTTTGGCCATTTCGATGGTGGCTGGCTTGAGGCTGGGGGAAACGATGAATTCCGCGCCGGCCAGCAGGCAGGCGCGCGCCGTTTCCGGGTCGAGCACGGTACCGGCGCCGAGCAGCAGGTTGCCGCCGAAACGATCGGCCAGCTTTTCGAGCACGCGTACGGCGCCGGGCACGGTCATGGTGATTTCGGCGGCGCGAATCCCGCCGTTGGCGATGGCTTCCACCGCCTGGAGCGCGGCCTCCGGCGAGGATGCGCGCACCACCGGTATGATGGCCCCTTCCACGAGGGCCGCCAGGATGTTGGCTGCTGACATAACCTTACACATTAGCAGAACGGCACGCGTAAACAGATCGGCGCTATGCTATTGGCTTGACGCCGACAGGGAATGCCGAAACGGAGAAACAGCCGCCCCGCGCCTCGGTGGTGGTGGTTTCGCACAACCGCGCGGACCGGCTGCGGAAGTGCCTGGAGTCGCTCGAGCGGTTGGACGGCCGCGAGCGGCTGCAACTGATCGTGGTGGAGAACGGCTCGCGCGATGCGAGCGCGCAGGTGGTCGAGGAGTTCCCGGACATCCAGCACATCCGCCTGCCCAAGAATTTCGGCCTGACCAAGGCGATGAACCTGGGATGGCGGGCGGCGGATGCCGAATACGTGCTGTTTCTGCACGAGGACACCGAAGTGGAAGCGGGCGTGGTGACGCGCCTGGCCGGCGCGTTGGATGCGGACGCCGCGGCCGCGGCGGTTTGCCCGCTGTTGGTCGATGCCGAAGGCAACCCCGCGCCGCAGCTTGGCTTGTTGCCGCCGGATGGGGAGTGGCGCGCAGCGGAACCTTCCACGCAGCCCGTCGCCGTCGAGTACCCGCGCGGCGCGGCGTTAATGGCGCGGGTGTTTCTGATCAAAGCGGTCCGGCAGATCGATGAGCGCTATGGGCAGTTCGGCGGGGATGCCGACCTGGCGGCGCAGATTCTTCGCGCCGGGAAGAAGATCCTGCTGATTCCCGAGGCCCGCGTCCGCCACTACGGCGACCGGCCGGCGGAGGCGCTGGTGCGGGCCGATTTCCTGCTCGGCCGGGCGGTTTTCGCCGGCAAATACCTGGGCTTCCTGGCCGGCCTGCGGGCACGTCTGGCCGCCATTATCGGCCCGCTGGCCAGGTTGCAACTCGCCGAGGTCCGTTACACCTTGGCCGGCCAGAAGGTCGACGGCACGCAGGGGTAGGCGGTGGTGTCGTAACGAACGTTGCCGACCGCTCCGCTCCCTCACGGTCGCGGCTCCGATCCGCTCTGAGCCGCGACGGTCAGGGAGCGGTCGATGGCAGGCCCAGCATCTGCCCCATTCCCATAGGTTTACGGGCGTGTGTTTACTTTCGGCAGCTAGCATTCCCTGGCTGGGGGCGGTTAGCATTGACCCATGGAAGCAGCACTGTGGATTGGACTGCCCGTATTCGCGGCTGTCGCAACCGGTATTTTGGCCTGGTTCGTCATGCAATCGCGGATG
>DASWZP010000028.1:0-12385 GCA_036404395.1 Bryobacteraceae bacterium
CGCCGTCACCAGCGCTCGCTTCACCGGCTCACCGGTTCTCGAGTTGACAACCGAGCCGGCGAGCACATATTCGCCCTGCTGCGCCCAACAGCAGCCTGTCAGCAGCAGGAGGAGCCACACGCCCCGCATCTGGTCGGAGGATAGCAAGGTTGGCGGGCAGCGGACAAGAGGCGGCGTACGCACGCTGTGCCTTGCCGGCACGGCGGCGAACAGGCCCGGACGGCGAGACTTCGGCGCAGCGCCGATGCCGTTGCGGGCAAAACTGCGAAGAACCAGCGGCAAAAGACCGCCGGGTTACCGGGGGTGCTGGCGCTACGGCGCGGCGAAGAGGCCGGACCAGGGGGTCCGGCGCGGACGGGGGCGTCCGCCCCACATCCGGCGGGATTGACCAACCAAGGGCTATACTGAAGAAAAACCGCCGCCACCTTTTCGTTACCGGATGCGCGGCCGGCGCATCTCAACAGTAAAAGGGGGCTGG
This sequence comes from Bryobacteraceae bacterium, assembly GCA_036404395.1. Lineage (GTDB taxonomy): Bacteria > Acidobacteriota > Terriglobia > Bryobacterales > Bryobacteraceae > Bog-375. The sequence goes on from DASWZP010000028.1 coordinate 479, forward strand.
ATACTACCATGAATTCTCACGACGGATCGATTGCGGCAGCGGCGGCGGCCGAGGTTCCGGCGGCGCCGGCTTCGTCATTCAAAATCTTCCATCGCGTGGTGGACTGGGTTACCAACGACCGCTTGCAGCTTATCAACATCAGCGACCGGATCAACGACATCGTGCGCAAGAGCGGCGTGCGCGACGGCATCGTTCACCTGCAATCGCTGCACACAACCACCGCCGTCTTCCTCAGCGAATGGCAGGATGCGCTACTGGCCGACATACGCGCGATGCTGGAGGAACTGGTGCGGCGCGAAGGCAACTGGCGGCACAACGACCCGCGCTACAGCGATTGCGATCGCCGCAACGCCGATTCGCATCTGCGCGGCATGCTGCTGGGGCAGGCGCTTTCCCTGCAAGTGCGCAATTCCGCCGTGCTGCTGGGCACCTGGCAAAGCATCATTCTGGCGGAGTTCGACGGGCCACGCAGCCGCACCCTGTCGGTCCAGGTGTCCGGCATCTGACATGCCGAAGCGCTTCACTCTGACCGAAGCCGAGCGGCTGCTGTCTCGCGTGGAGCCATTGCTGCGGAGCGCCATCGATCTCAAGACCGATCTGGAGCAGGCGCAGAGCGAGCTCATGGAGTATCGCGAACGGGTGGCCCTGATGGGCGGCGTGAATCTGGACCGCAGCCGCGTCAGCGCGGTTCGCACGCGAAGTGAAACCGCCGCCTCTCACCTGCGCGCCGCCATCGAGCAGGTGCAGGACCTGGGCTGCGTGATCAAGGATCTGGACACCGGCCTGGTGGACTTTCCTACCATGCTGCGCGGCGATGAAGTCTACCTGTGCTGGCGGCTGGGCGAGCCCGGCATCGGCTTCTGGCACGGCGTGGATGAAGGGTTTCGCGGCCGCAAGCCGGTGGACCGCGATTTTCTCGACAACCATCGCGGCGATTGAAGAGGCGGCGACCGACCAATGCTCCGCGGAACCCAAGAGACCGAAATCAAGCTCGCGGTGCCGGGCGTGGCGGCCGCGCGGAGCCTGCTGCGCAAGGCCGGATTCCGCGTGGCGCGCCGCAGAGTCTTCGAAACCAACACCGTTTACGATACGGCCGAACGCCGCATGCGTCAGGCCAACCTTTTGCTCCGCGTGCGCGAAACCCCCGGCGCGGACACTCTCACCTTCAAGGGCACGCCGCTAGCGGCCAAACATAAGACGCGCGAGGAACTGGAGGTGACTCTCTCGAGCGCCGCCACGTGCGGCCTGATCCTCCAGCGCCTCGGGTATGTGCCGGCGTTTCGCTACGAGAAGTACCGCACCGAATTCCGGCTGCCCGGCACTTCCGGCGTGGCGACGCTGGATGAGACGCCGATCGGCATCTACCTGGAACTGGAAGGCAGCCCGCGCTGGATCGACCGGATGGCGCGCCGGCTGGGCTTTCGCGAGCAGGATTACATCACCGCCAGCTATGGCCGCCTGTACCTGGAATGGTGCGCCGCGCGCCAGATCGAGCCGGGGCACATGGTGTTCCCGGCGCGCACGCGAGGGAGGGTGTAAGTGTCAGTCGCGACCAAAGGGAGCTTCCGTTCCTGCCCACGCAGCAGAGGCTCAATTCGCCGTGGGGCGCGAGATGCGATCGATGACCAGAAATTCGATCGGTCCTCTGGCGGATTCGAGCTTGAGACCGAGTTGCTCCTGGAGGGCGTTGAATATGGTCGGTCCGGGGGAGTCGGTCGGGGGTGCGCCGGGGACCTCGTCAATGAACTGGAGGCGGACGTCGAACGTGCCAGGCAGGTTTGTCCGGTCGAGGATGGCCTGGTTCAGAGCGACAGCGAGCACCCGGATGAGCTCTGACATGCCGACTCGGTTCCCCTCCATACGCACGCCCGAGGGAGACGGCGAGATTCTGATGTGTCCGCAGGGGACTGCACCAGCATCAGATAGGGTGGAAGGCGCGGCTGTTTCGGCATCAACGCAACCGGGCTCTTTGGGCGCCCCCAGCTTGGGTCCTTTCTTCGCGACGACCAGAGCGTAGGCCGTAATCTCGCGGGTCTCGCGATGGGCCTTCATCTGGAAGCGGTCCTCGAGCAACTCTTGCAACATCAACATTAACTGCCCGCGCCCCGCATTCTCTTCGGTCTTCGCGTTGACCTCATACAAATCCGTATCGATCCAGTCGGGCCCGCCAACGATTTCCGAACGTTGGAGACCGTATGCGTTCATAATGAGGAGCTTGACGGGCGCGGTGGCAACCAGGCGACCACCAGGCATAGGGCGGACGCCCATAAGCCGCTGCTCCGTAGACGGCTTGACAGACGCCACCTCGAATCTTGGCCGCTCGGAAGACTGCGCGAAAGCTGCGACGACGAGCGTAGCGGCAGCAACAGTGGCGGCGCAGACCTGTAAAGGAATGCTTCGGCCTCGTCGGGCCAGGGATGGGAGCGATCCAAATGTCATAGGGGGCTCGTTTCCGATAATTGCCAGTTGCATAAGCGCCGCGGATGGCCTCGTCTACGGGATCTCCACGGATCCGCTGGTGGTGGTCATCGCACCGCCTTCCGCGCTACGCACCACCAGGCGCACCAGGTAAGTGCCCGGGCTCAGGTTGAAAGTCGACTTGAGCATCTCGGGCGGCCGCTGTTCCAGGCCGGCCAGAGTCTCGTCGCGGAGCCTGAGTTTCAGCAGTTGCTGCTTGCCTTCCAGGTAATTGCCGTTGCGGTCGAACACCGCCGCGACCACCGTTACGTCGTCCGAATTGCGCCCATCCGCCTTGCCGTAATGCAGGAGCTTCAGGTCGACGTTGGCCACGACCGCGAGCTCGGCGGTTGCCTGGCCCCGCGACACCGCAGTGCGCATGTCTGCCGGCAGGTCGTGTACCTCATCGCGGGAGAAGACGGCCTCGCCGATTTCGCGCGTAGCGGCCGCGGCGGCGTCTTCCTCATGCGCCGGCGCCCAGTAGCCCTTGCGAGCCTCGATGGACAGGCCCTTGCTGTTCGCCAGCGTCACCTTGATCTCGTGATACCTCCCGTCCGGTTTGAGGTCTTTCGGATAGAAGCCCAAGTAGTAGACGTATTCCGGCGGCGTGGCCAGCCGATCAAATTCGGCCGCGAAATCGTTCTGAGCGAGGGCGGTACCACCGGTCGAATCGGCCAGGGTGCTCAGAACCATCCCCTGGGAGCTCATCGCGTCATGGTTATACTTGCCAACCTGTTGCCCGGTCCATGGAAGCGTCAGACGGCAGTTCGGAACATCGCCGACCGGGTCGACGCTGTAAACGCCGCGCGCGTCGAGGGTATTGATGATGACACCCGAGCGGGTGGCGTGGTCGATGGATTCGCCGAGTTCCCGCTGCAAATCGTCGGGAAGGTATATGCCGGGCGACGTGAGTATCATGATCCGATCGCCGGGCATGGAACCGAGCAGGCGCACCGCGTTGTTGAGGATGCGGAAAGCATTGGTGGCATCGCCCCTGCCTTCGTTGGCGACCTCGCGGAGTGTGTCCTCGGCGATTCTCTGGGGGTTGGGGGGATGCTGGAGGCAATCGTTGGTGATGTTGGTCTGCACCTGCAGCACCGTCTGGTCATCGCGATTGAGCCATTGGTCCGCCATATAGAAGGTGGCGGGAGGGAAGTGCACGCGCGGCGGTATGGGCATGACCTTCATCAGCGCCTGGCGGAATTTCGCCAGGTCGTCGGTGAATTCTAGCGTCACGTTGCCGGAGAGCGTGAGCAGGGCCACGCGCTCCTGCGGTGGGATTCCCTTTTCGATGTGCTTCAACGCAGCGATACGGGCGTTCATCAGGTCGCCGAGCGTGAGGTGGGCGTCGTCGAAGACAAAGGCGACGAAGCGGCTGGGGACCACCGGCTTGGGGGCTGCGGCGGCGGGCGCGGGTGCGGTCGGCTGGGCTTCGGCGGCAGCGGGACGGGCATGCCCGTCCCCTACGGCGACAGCGCTGCCCTCTAGGGCGAACTGCGCGATGGACTGCGGCTTGCCGCGATCGGTGAGCTGAAAACCTTCTTTACCGAAGCTGCCGACGGTGTGTCCCTGCTTGTCGCGAATCACTACCGGAACGCGCACCAGGTTCACCCGCGACTGAAAGGTCGGTGTCTCTTCGCGCGTGGTTATCTCGCCGGCCTGCGGCTGACCGCTCCGTGGCTGAAGTGTGAGTTTCTCTTCCTGCGCGGTTATCTCACCGGGCTGCGGCTGCGCAGCCGGTGGTGGTGCGTTCGCGGCAGGCTGCGCCACCACCGCAGGCTCTGATGTGGGCAGCGCCTCCGCACTTGCGTGCGCCGCCGCCGTTTGGTTGGCGTAGTAACCGGCGCGCGCCCGCACGGTCAGCTTGCGCGGATCTTTCACCGTCACCTTCAGCTTGTGATAGCTGCCATCCGCCGTGCCCGCCGGCACGAAGCTGAGCAGATAAATGCAGTCCGGTGTCGCCAGTTGCCGAAGACCGGCTTCCGGAGTGTTCTCGGCCTCTACCACCGTGCCTCCCGTCCCATCCGCGACAACGTGTAGGTTTTCGGAGTAGACATCGGCTGCGGAACCCGACGAGATGCCGTTCGCATACCCCCGCCAACTGGGATCCAATGGCGGAAGGCTACCCATACCGCTCCTGTTCTCTGCGATGTGGAGGGAATCGATGCTCACTTTCGCCTGCACCGCTTCATCGATCAGGGACTCTCTGATCTTCTGCTCATCGCGGTTCACGGGGAAGCCTGCCGAGACGATCACGATCCGCTTGGCGCCGGGCAGGTGGGCCATCCGGCTCACCAGGGCCTGGAGCAGGGTGATCTGTAGAGGCAGCGACTGGGCCACCCGGCAGACGCGAATCGGGTTGGGTTCGAGTTTGGAAACCACCTCCTGCAGCTTCGCGCGGTCGTCCGTGAAGTCCATTACCAGCCGGCAGGAACTCGAAAAAATCGCCGCGCGGTCGGAGGGCTGGAGGCCGGCGATGTTATGGAGCGCGGCTTCCCGCAGTGGGGCGACCGTGCCGAAATCGTGCAGCGATACGTCGTCGAAGAAATAGGCGATGAAATGCGTCGCCGCCACCATGGTCGCCGTGGCAAGCTGACCGGCGTCGCTCCGCTCCACCGAAAAGGCCTCGATGGGCTGCGGCTTGCCCTTGTCGAACACCTGGAAGCTGTCTTTGCCGAGATCCGTGACCGTGTGGCCTTCGCGGTCCCGCACCACCACGGGCACCATCACCAGCTTGGCGCCGGTCTGGAAGGTTACCGCGCCCGCCTGCGGCGAATCCTGGGACTCAGCCCCCGTCACCGTGCACACGGCCAGTATGGACAACGCAGCTACTGCACAACGTCTTTTCACGCCAACCGACCTCCGACTCTCGCGCCGCGGCGAGCCCGGCCATAATTACCAGACACCGATAATCTTAGAGGTTTCAAGACCGGATTATCCATGGGTAATTCGAGTCATGCGGGTGAGAGCAAGCCGGGACTCTTCGATCCACACGCCGAAAGCAACTGAGACGCCGGCTATGGGTACAATGGGGAATTGCGTCTCTCGTTTCTTTGGCTATTCCTCCTGGTTTTCCCCGTTGTTGCCCAGCAGCCCGATGCGCCGCAACCGCCGGCTCAGCCTGCGCCCGCGCCGCAGCATGAAACGGTGGTGGTGACGGGCACCTTCGAGCCGCTCTCGCTCGATGAAATGGACCGCGCCATCACGCTGCTGCCGGCGCGAGCCAACGGCCTGGTGCTCAACACGCTGGTGGACCTGCTACGCACCGACCCTGCGCTCGACCTCCAGGAACGCGCGCCCAACGGGGTGCAGACCGACCTTTCGATACGCGGCGGCACGTTCGCCGAGACGCTGGTGCTGCTCAATGGCCAGCGCCTGAGCGACCCGCAGACGGGCCACCACGACATGGATATCCCGGTGCCGCTCGATACCATCCAGCAGGTGGAAGTGCTGCGCGGCTCCGGCTCGACGCTGTATGGCTCGGACGCGATTGGCGGCGTAATCAACATCATCACCGCGCCACCGGAAGATCTGGAGCTGCGGCTGCGCACGTCGGTGGGCAGCGATGGCATCAACCAGCAGCGCGCGTCGATTGCGGACAAGTTCGGGCCGGTCAGTGAGCAGCTCAGTTTCGCGCGCGATTTTTCCACCGGCTTCATGCCGGACCGCGATTACCGCAACCTGGACTTCGCTTCGACCACTCATGTTGCGACCGGCTGGGGCGCGGCCGATCTGACGATGGCGTACATGGACCACCCCTTCGGCGCCGATGATTTTTACGGACCGTATCCTTCCTGGGAAGACACCAAGACCTGGTGGATCGGCGGGCGGCAAATGTTGGGTAAGAAGACCGAAGCGAGCTTCGCCTGGCGGCGGCATAGCGATCTGTTCGTGTTGTTCCGCGACGATCCCGAGATTTACACCAACCATCACGCCGATGAAAGCTATCAGGCCGCGCTGCGCCGCAGGGAAACGCCGGCGCGGGCCATCACTATCTCATACGGCGTGGAAGGCCTGCACGAATCCATCGTGAGCAACAATCTGGGGACGCACGCGCGCAGCCGCGGCGCAGTCTATGCGGCGGCCGACTTCCGCGCGCTGCGGCGATTCTCGCTCTCGGTGGCGGCGCGGGAGGAAATCTGGCGCAACCTTTCGGCGACGCTCAGCCCGACCATTGCCGGGGGCGCCTGGGTCAATCCGCGATTCAAAATCCGCGCGTCGGTAAGCCGCGCTTTTCGCGTGCCCAGTTATACCGAGCTTTATTACTCCGATCCGAGTGACTTTGGCAATCCTAACCTGCGGCCGGAGAGCGCCTGGACTTACGAAGCCGGTGGCGATTGGCAGCCCGGCTCCCGCGTGCGCGGCGAATTGACCGTCTTTAATCGACAGGTGCATGACGGCATCGATTATTACCGCACCGATGTAGACGCCCCGTGGGAGGCGCTGAACATCGACAGGCTGCGGTTCACGGGCGTCGAAAGCGGCTTGCACTTCGCGCTCAGCCATTCGCAAACGCTCGACGTACACTATGACTGGCTGATCGGCACGCAGAACACCATTCCCGGCACTTACACCAAGTACAGCTTCAATTACCCGGCCGATTCCGGCGTGGCCGCGTGGCAGGCGATGTTCGGCGAGCGCTGGATGGTCCGCAGCCGCCTGGGCGCGCTGAATCGCCGCGGTCTTTCGCCGTACGCACTCTGGGACGTCTACGCCGCGTACGCGGCCGGCAGCGTCCATCCGTTCTTACAAGTCTCCAACCTGACTAATACGAGTTATCAGGAGATTCTAGGCGTGCCGATGCCGGGGCGGACTATTGTGGGAGGGGTGGAGTTGCTGGTAAGGCGGAAGTGAGGACGAAAAGGCGGGCCATGTGTCAGCTTTTGGCAGGTTCCGTCGCTATTTAGGTGCGGGGGTATCTGCGCCGGCCGACGCGGTCGAGCTCTTCCACTCCTCGTAACGCTCGATGAGAATCGGGCTCCATATTCGCGACGCATCTGGGCGCTCCAAAATGCTGCGAACGACGGTTGATCGCGCAACGGAATCGCGAAAGAAATCAGCCCAGATATTTGATTCGTTACGGCGACCCCGCGCCTCCGCGAGAATGACCTCAAACGCGTTCAAACAAAGATAGGCAAACGCTTCGAGCTTGGCGTGAAAGAGTCTCGACTCGGCGCACTTCGCGCTGAAGTCGGCATCTGCACGCACAGCGTGCTCGTCATAGATCGACCACAGCCAAGGATCAGCTATGAGTTGCCGGTTTATTTCGAGCAGCATCTTCTGCGCCTCCAGATTCAGCGAGCGATCCGCCATTCGCCTGGAGAGCCTAAAATTGAGCCAAAAGCACACGGCGGATAGCACCGCCGCGACTACCGAAATCAGGGGTCCGATGTAGTCTCTCAGTCCCAACTGGGCCAGCATTTCAATATTCTATCGCCAAGCCAACGCTCAGCGTGTCTCGCCTGTCGGGTGGTGGAAGCATGCCGTCCTCGTGCCGGCTATTCCTGAGAAATGCCGGGCACGGTAGCAGCCGTCGTCGGCAGGGCGCCTCCACGTGCTATAATCATTCTGACTAGACTAGTCAGAAACGCGTGCACACCATGAACAGAATACCGAAACGCTCTCCCCGGCAGGCACTGATTCCGAAGCCTCATGCGGCGCGGAAGGACTGGCAACTGCAAGAGGCGAAGGCGCGGTTTAGCGAAGTATTCCGTCTCGCACGGGAATCGGGACCGCAGCGGGTGACCAAGCACGGCAGAACGGCTGTCGTCGTACTGCCGGCCGAGGAATACGAGCGCCTTTCCAGGTCCAAGGCGCGGCAAGGGAGCCTGGCCCAGTTCTTCGCGGATTCGCCGCTGGCCGGCTCCGGTATCCAACTGGATCGGCCGCGCGATTTCGGAAGAGCGATCAAGCTGTGACGGGCTTCCTACTCGATACCAACGTCGTCTCCGAACTGGTCAAGCCGAGGCCCGATGACCATGTGCTCCGCTGGATCGAAGAGACGGACGAATCGATCCTGTTTCTGACCGTGCTCACGCTGGGCGAAATCAGAAAAGGCATGCACCGGCTGCGCGCGGGGCGGCGCCGGGGACGATTGGAATCATGGCTGCAAGTGGATCTCCCGTCCCGCTTTCAAGACCGAATTCTGCCAATCGATGCGGCTATCGCGGACCGCTGGGGCAGGATCTCAGCAATTGCCACGGCGAAAGGCAAGCCGGTTCCCGTGATTGACGGCCTTCTCGCGGCGACGGCAATCCATCACAACCTGACGCTGGTCACCAGAAACAGCTCGGACGTCTCTGGCACTGGCGTTGCAACGCTGAATCCTTGGAGCTGAAGCGTGGCGCGGGCCTCCGGCCTGCTGAGCCGAGATTCGTCTCGGCTTTGCTGTTTGTCCGTTCGCCACAATCGGCCGGCGGTCTTTGCCGCCGGTGTTTTTGTGCCGAGCATATTCCAATCCAGAATGATCCTGAAATGGCGAGCGGCGGGGCGCAGCAGCGCACGCTATGATTGTTAGGGAATGCCCGAAAATGCTGGGGCAGGCTTCGGCCTGCCAACTCGAATCCTCGACGGAAATCGCGTCCGCGATGAAATCAAAGCCGAGCTGAAACCTCGCATAGCGGCCCTGGCCGCCAAGGGCCGTCCCCCCGGACTCGCTGTAGTGCTGGTGGGAAACGATCCAGCCTCGGAGATCTACGTTCGCAACAAAGTCAAGACCTGCGGAGATCTGGGGATTCACTCGGAGACGCTGCGGCCGCCGGAAAGCGTGACCACCGGCGAATTGCTCTCCCTGATCGAAGCGTTGAATGCGCGGGACGACCTGGACGGCATTCTGGTGCAGGTGCCGCTGCCGCGGCAGGTGGATACGAAGCGGGTGCTGCTGGCGGTGGCACCGGCGAAGGACGTGGACGGTTTCCATCCATGCAATGTAGGCAACCTGGTGGCGGCGCTGCCCGGGCCGCGGCCTTGCACGCCGGCCGGCATCATGGAATTGCTGAAGCGGTACGGCATCCCGGTGGCCGGCAAGCGCGCGGTGGTGGTGGGCCGCAGCGACATCGTGGGCAAGCCGGCCGCGCTGCTGCTGCTGCATGAACATGCCACGGTTACCATCTGCCACTCGAAGACCGCGGACCTCGCGGGCGTGTGCCGCGAGGGAGACATCCTGGTGGCCGCGTTGGGCCGGCCGGCGATGATTACGGGCGATTTCATACGGCCGCGCGCGGTGGTGATCGATGTGGGCCAGACGCGCGTGACGGACCGCGCGCTTGCGGCGCGCGTCTTTCGCGGCGCGGCCGACAAGCTGGCTGCTTTCGACAAGCGCGGCTTCGTGATGATGGGCGACGTGGATCCGATCGACGTGGTCGAGAAGGCCTCCGCCTATACGCCGGTTCCCGGAGGCGTGGGACCGCTGACGATCGCCATGCTGATGGCCAACACGGTCGCCGCCGCCGAACGGCGGGCCGGGCTATGTTGAAAGTCGGGCTGACGGGCGGTCTGGCGAGCGGGAAATCGTTCGTCGGGGATGCGCTGGCAAGCTTCGGATGCCTGGTGGTACAGGCCGACGAGTTGGGACACCAGGCGCTCGGCCCCGGCGGCGAGGCGCACGACGCGGTGATCCGCGAATTCGGCGCCGGGATCGCCGACGAGACGGGCGAGATCGACCGTCGCCGGCTGGCCAAACTGGTTTTCGACCATCCCGAGAAACTGGCCCGGCTCAATGCGCTGGTGCATCCGCCGGTGGTGCGTCGCGAGGAGGAAATGGCGGCGGAATTCGCCCGGCGCACGCCCGACGGGATCTTCGTGGTGGAAGCCGCGATTCTGATCGAAACCGGCAGCTACAAGCGGTTTGACCGCTTGATTCTGGTGATCTGCACGGAGGAACAGCAGGTGGAGCGCGCCATGCGCCGCGAGGGTGCAGTGGAAGCCGTGGTGCGCGCGCGTCTCAGCCGCCAGATGCCCGTCGACGAGAAACGCAAGTTCGCCGATTTCGTCATTGATACATCGGCAACCAAGGAAAACACGCTGCGGCAAACCGAGGCCGTCTACGCCGCCTTACGGAGAATTGAATCATGAAACTGATGCGACCATTGATATGGGCCGCCGTGCTGGTGGCCTGCTTCCTGACCATAACCTCCGCCGGACACTGGAGGCTCGCCCAGATCCTGCCGCAGCTCTCTTCCGGCGGCCATCTTTGGGAAGCGCCCGCGTCGGCAGCGTCGGAATATTCGTCCGACGAGCAGAATAATATCGACATTTACAAGGCGGCGCGCGAGGCCACGGTCAACATCACTTCCCGCGTCTATCGCCAGGACTGGTTCTTCCAGCTCTACCCGGAAGATGGCACCGGCTCCGGCTTCATCGTCAACGCGGACGGCACCATTCTCACCAATAACCACGTGGTGCGCGGCAGCTCGCAGCTTACGGTGAAGCTCTCCGACATGAAATCGTACAAGGCGAAGGTGCTCGGCACGGACGCGGGCAACGATCTGGCGCTGATCAAGATCGATGCCGGGCGCAAGCTGCCCACGCTGCGGCTGGGAGATTCGGGCGCGCTGGTGGTGGGGCAGAAGGTGCTGGCCATCGGGAATCCATTCGGCTTGGAGGGAACGCTCACCACCGGCGTGGTCAGCTCGCTCAACCGCAAACTACAGACCGAAGAGGAGCGGCTGGAAGGCATGATCCAGACCGATGCCGCCATCAATCCCGGCAACAGCGGTGGGCCGCTGCTCGATTCGCATGGCAGCGTGATCGGCATCAACACGGCGATTTACGGGCAAGGCAATATCGGCATCGGCTTCGCCATGCCGGTCAACCGCGCCAAGGAAATGCTGGATCAATTTCAGGCGCACGGGCACATTTCCCGGCCCACGCTGGGCATCACCACGGTGTGGATTTCCGGCGACCTGGCCGAAGCGCTCGATCTGCCGTCCAAAGGGGGCCTGCTGATCCAGCGCATCGAACGCGGGTCGCCGGCGGAGGAAGCCAGCTTGCGCGGGCCACGGCAGATGGTGGTGGTTGGAAATTATCAACTCGGGGTGGGCGGCGATTTAATCGTGGAAGTGGAAGGCCAAGCGGTGGAGGGCAACGACTCGCTGGTGCAGGTGCTGAACCACAAACACGGCGGCGACCTGTTGAGCCTCACCGTCTACCGCAACGGCCGCAAAGAGAAAGTGCAGGTCCGCCTGGGCGAAGCGCCGCAGCGGTTTTAGCAAAGAGTGGGGCAGGCGCTTCCGCCTGCCAACCGCACTGCGGCAACATGGCGGATCCGCGACTGTACTTGTGGACGCGCTTTTGGTGGTGGAACGTCTGGGTTGGCAGGCGAAAGCGCCCAATGCCACTTAAATAACTCATTGGGGCTCCTCGCGAGCAGGAAAACTGTGACGGCGATGCCAAGCGGCGCGCGGGAACGATCTGCGCTTCTTTCGGTTGGGGTGGACCCCTTCGGCCGCG
>DASWZP010000029.1:0-3889 GCA_036404395.1 Bryobacteraceae bacterium
CGTTTCCTCGCCGATGCGCAACCGGACGGTTGCGGTTGGTATGGCCGACGTGCCGCTATAGACGTGCAGGTATTCGAGCTGATAGGTCTCCGCGGCCGGATGCAACTCGTCATGCAGAATGGCGATCAGGTCCTCATCGAAGACTTCCTGCTTTTTGTCGGCCACCGCCAGAAAGCGCTGGTAGGTCTGATCCAGCTCTTCCTTCGAAAGCTCGTATCCGAGTTTGGCTAGCCGGTCGCTCAGCCCGTGACGCCCGGTGCGCGCGGTCAGCACGACGCGGCTTTCGTCGAAGCCTACGTCCTCGGGCCGCATGATTTCATAAGTCTCGCGGTCCTTGAGAAATCCATCCACATGGATTCCGGAGCTGTGCGAAAACGCGTTGGCGCCGATCACGGCCTTGTTAGCGGGAACCGCCATTCCGAGCGAATCGGCCACCAGGCGGCTGGTGCGGTGGAACTCGCGGGCATCGATGTTGGTGCGCACGCCGAAGTAATCGGCGCGCGTGCGCAGGGCCATCACCACCTCTTCGATGGCGGCGTTGCCTGCCCGCTCGCCGACGCCGTTGATGGTGCCTTCCACCTGGCGCGCGCCGTTGCGGATGCCGGCCAGCGCGTTCGCCACGGCGAGGCCGAGGTCGTCATGGCAGTGCACGCTGATGACGGCTCTCGCGATGTTGGGCACGTTCTCGCGGATGCCGCGAATCAGGTTTCCGAACTGCTCGGGCACCGCGTAGCCGGTGGTGTCCGGGATGTTGACCACCGTGGCGCCGGCCTCGATCACGGCTTCGAGCATGGCGAAGAGGTAGGCCGTATCGGCGCGGCCGGCGTCTTCGGCGTAAAACTGGACATCGTCGACGTAGCGCTTCGCCAGCTTCACCGCTTCCACGCCCAGACGCAGAATGCGCGCCCGCTTTTCCTCCAGCGTGCGGCCGTAGCGTTCGTCGCGGAACTTGCCCATGATGTGGATGTCGGAGGAGCCGATTCCGGTATGGATGCGCGGCTTCGCGGCTTTGTCGAGCGCCGCGCCGCAGGCCTCGATATCGCTCGCGACGGCGCGCGACAGGGCGCAGACGATGGGTCCCTGAATCTCCCGCGAGATCTGCCGCACGGCTTCGAAATCGTCCGGCGAAGAGGCGGGGTAGCCGGCCTCGATCACGTCGACATTCAAGCGGGCCAGTTGCCGCGCCACCGTCAGCTTGTCGCGGCTGCCCAGCCGCGTGCCAGCGGCCTGTTCGCCATCCCGCAAAGTGGTGTCGAATACCGCAACCAGATCGGACATCGAATCTCCTCGATCGTCAAAACAGATTAGTACCTCCGATGTTACCAAAAGGGGCTGTTACGCAAGCGCGCGAACAAGGTAGGACGGGCCATCGCCTTTTGTGGCCTGTCGCTGGCGCGCGGAAGACCCCGGTAACGCCGGCCGTCTTGCCGCCGGTGATTTGCCGGGATTCGCAGAGCTTCGAGGCGGTTTTCGACCCTGTCGCTGGTGCGCGGAAGACAGACGACAAAAACCGATCGTCCGTCCTACCGCCGCGGCATCTTCCCGGCGCCTTATCCGCGCATAAGCATTTTAAATAAGCCGCTCCCGGCGCGCTTGGTTACACTTGAGTTCGCGAGCTTACCAGTGGTGCGCCTCAGTTATGCGTGCGGGGCGGTTGTGCCCCTGCTTGAGAAAACCATTTCGCAGGCGCTGCGCGATGCCGCCGCGAAGTTCCCCGGTCGCGACGCGCTTGTGGTGCGTCATCAGAACATCAGGATGACGTGGCGCGAGATGGATGCGGAGGCCACCCGCGTGGCGCGCGGCCTGGCCGGGCTCGGCTTGCGGGCGGGCGACCGCGCCGGCATCTGGGCCAGCAACTGCGCCGAGTGGGTGCTGTTGCAGCACGCCGCCGCGCGCTCCGGCGTGGTGCTGGTCAACGTCAACCCGGCGTACCGCTCGTACGAGCTGCGCTACGTGCTGCGCAAGTCCAGAATCCGCGCTCTGTTCCTGCACGAGAAGGATGCGCGCGCGAGCTACCGCGACATTCTGGAGGAATCGCGCGCCGGCGAAACGCTGGAGCTGGAACACGTGGTCTGGCTGGGCACGGGTTCGTGGGAAGCCATGCTCGCCGCGGGCGCCGACTTCAGCGAGCGCACAGTCGGGCCGCACGACGTGGCCAACATTCAGTACACTTCCGGCACCACCGGTTCGCCCAAGGGCGTCATGTTGACGCACCACAACCTGCTCAACAACGGCGTGGGGATGGCGATGGGCCTCAAGGCCACCGAGCACGACCGCATCTGCGCGCCGGTGCCGCTGTACCACTGTTTCGGCTCGGTGATCGGGTCGATGGTCTCGCTTTCGAGCGGCGCGGCATTGATTCTGCCATCGGCGCAGTTCGACGCCCGCGCCACGCTCGAAGCCGTCCACGCCGAGCGCGCCACCGCGCTCTACGGCGTGCCGACGATGTTCATCGCGCAGTTGACGCACCCTGAGTTCGACCGCTTCGATCTCACCAGCCTGCGCACCGGCGTGATGGCCGGCGCGCCGTGCCCCATCGAAACCATGCGCCGCGTGGTGGAGCGCATGCACGTGCCGGAGCTGACCATCGTTTACGGGCAGACCGAAACCTCGCCGGGGCTGACCATGTCGGCTGCCGACGATCCGCTGGAGCTGCGCGTCACCACGGTGGGCAAGCCGCTGCCCAACACGGAGATTCAGATTGTCGATCCGCGCACCGGCACGCATCTGCCGATCGGCGAGCAGGGCGAGCTTTGCGCGCGCGGCTACATGGTCATGAAGGGCTACGACCAGGACCAGGCGGCGACCGAGGCCGTGATCGATGCCGAGGGCTGGCTGCATACCGGCGACCTGGCCGCCATGCGGCCCGACCATTATTTCAGCTTCAGGGGGCGGGCCAAGGACACCATCATTCGCGGCGGCGAAAACATTTACCCGCGTGAAGTGGAGGAATTCCTGCACACTCACCCCGCCATCGCCGACGTCTACGTGGTGGGTCTGCCCGATGCCAAGCTGGGCGAGACCGTGCTGGCGTGGATTCAGCTCGAACCAGGCGCCACGGCGACCGAAGAAGAGATCCGCAGTTTCTGCCGCGGCAAAATCGCGTATTTCAAAATCCCCCAGTACATCCGCTTCGTCGATAGCTTCCCCATGACGGTGACGAAGAAAGTACAGAAGTTCCTCATGCGCGAGCAGGAGATCCGCGAGCGCGGGTTGGAAGATGTAGCGAGCGAAGCAACTGCGTAGGTAGGGCACGCTTTAGCTTGCCCGCTGAATCCTTGCTAACATACCAGTCTGTAGAGCGCCGGCTGGCGCCATTGCCGCAGCCGGTCCGCTCCAAGGAGAGCCTCATGAGCGCTGATTCTTCCCGCCGCCGATTCCTCCAAGGCGCGACCGCGGCCGGCAGTCTGCTGGCGGCCAAAACCGTTTTACTCGAACCTGCGGCTGCGGCCCGCGCGCCGGGGCCTACGCCGGCCAGCGACCGCGTGCGCTTCGGCATGGTCGGCATCGGCATGCAAGGCTCCAGCCTGCTGCGCGATTCCATTTCGCTTCCCGGCATCGAGTGCGCCGGCGCCGCCGATCTCTGGGACGGCCGGCACACGCTGGCGCGCGAGATCACCGACAACCCGAACCTGCCCGTTAGCCGGCGCTATCAGGATCTGCTGGCGCGCGCGGATATCGATTGCATCGTCGCCGCGGTGCCCGACCATTGGCACAAGCGCGTGGTGGTGGATGCCTGCAACGCGGGCAAGGACATCTACTGCGAGAAGCCCATGACACACGCGGCCACCGAGGGCTTCGAGATGGTGGAGGCGGCGCGCAAGAACAACCGCATCGTCCAGATCGGCTCGCAGCGGGTCAGCTCCTTGCTGTGCGCCAAGGCGCGCGA
>DASWZP010000030.1:0-9130 GCA_036404395.1 Bryobacteraceae bacterium
AAGCGGCCGCGCAGGCCACCGCCGAACTGATGGCCGACAATGTCGAGGACCAGTTCAAGGCGATGGAGAAGCACGACGAAATCGACCGGCTGCTGGCCGAGTTGAAGGCCAAGCGCAAGGCCGGGTAACTGCAATCGGAAGTCGAGAGTGGATCGGGCCCGGCGCCGCAAGTTGGCGCCGGGCGGGCAAACGACGATTGTGTCTCCCTTTCGTCCAACAAAAACAGGAACCTCATTTATGACCCACGATGCGAAGTTCGAGTGGTGGATTCTGGCCGCGATCGGCCTCGGCTTGGTGGTGATTCTGGTGGGAGGCAACCACTGGATTGCCGGATCGGTATTGCTCGTATTGCTGATCCGCGCGTATCCGCAGCGATACGTCACCACGCCGGATGGACTGCTGATCCGTGCCGGTCTGGCCAACCGGCTGATCCCCTACCGGGCGATCACCTACATCGGCGAGGATGCGGAAGACACGGCGGCGCTGCCGCTCTCGGCCGAGACGGTTAAAATCGAGTGCGGGCCGAACTGCGAGATCTGGCTGGCGCCGGAAGATCCCTCGACGTTTTTCCAGGATATGGCCCGGCACACACCGCACTTGCGGCGTTGCGGGCAGGCGCTGCGGAAGGCGTGGGTGTAGAGCCATGCAGAAGCTGTTTCACTTCGATTCGCCGGTCGAGGTTTACCGGGCCGATGCGTGCGTGCTGACCTGCTTCGACGCGCGCTTCGAGCTGGTGGTGCGGAAATTCCTGCGGCGCCGGGGCGTGGCGCTCTACGACCAGATCAAGATCCCCGGCGCGGCCAAGGCGCTCGCCGGCCCGGCCAGTGAAGGCGATCGCGATTTCGTGCTGCGCATGGTGGCCACCTCGATGGCGCTGCACGGCGCGGCGCGGATGATCCTGACCGGCCACAACGATTGCGGCGCTTACATCGGCCGCCCGCCCGAGGAGGTCGTCGCCGACATAACGCGCGCCGCCGACGTGATTCGCGGCGCACAACCAACGCTTGCCGTCGAGCGCTACTTCTTCGATTTCGACGGCGTGTACCAGGTCTAGCGCGAGGCCTCAGGCGCGCTATCATGGTTGCAGGGATGGGTGCGCAGTGAAGCGGCCGCGGTACCAGTTCTCCACCTGGCCGTCACATATATATGGAGCGCGCCGGAGAAGCTGTTTGCGGGAATCGTCCTTGGCGGCCGGATAAGAACATGAACATCAGAAAAACGGTTGGGATCGCGCTGCTGGCGGCCTTGATGGGGTTCGCGGCGTGGGTTGGACTGTCGGCCGGCCGCGTGCACGCGGCCTCGCAGGGCGAGGAACTGGACCGCACCATGCACTCGGTGGCCGCAGTGTTCGCGCTGGTGGAAAAGAACTACGCGGATCCGGTTTCTTCGGAAAAGGCTTTCTACCAGGGCGCCATTCCCGGCATGCTGCACACACTCGACCCACACTCGGTGTTCGTCGATCCGGCCGAGTATCGCGAGATGCAGCGGCGCCAGCGGGCGCAGTACTTCGGGGTGGGGATGGAAATCAGCATGGATCAGACCCGCGTGGTGGTGATCCGCCCCTTCCCGGGCTCGCCGGCGTCGCGAGCGGACCTGCGCCGGGGCGACGCGATCGTGGCCGTGGACGATAAAGACACCACTGCCTTGGATTCACCCGCCGTGGCCGACCTGCTGCGCGGAGATCGCGGCACCCACGTGCGGGTTTCGGTGCGGCGCGAAGGCGTGCCGGATCCGATCGTCGTTGACGTTATCCGCGGCGCCATCGAAACCACTTTCGTGGACGCGTTCTGGTGGAAGCCGGGCATCATTTATCTCAGCATCAGCAGCTTTGAAGCGCAGAACGTCGCCAAGGACGTGGAAGACGGCCTGGCCAAGCTGGGCGAGCAGAATGCCGCCGGCCTGATTCTGGACTTGCGGGACAACCGCGGCGGGCTGGTCAACGAAGCCGTCGCCGTGGCTGGGCGCTTCCTGCGCGATGGCCAGATGGTGGTCTCCCACCATGGCCGCGCGGAAGCCGAACAGGCATTCCGTGCCCGCGCCGTCGCCGCCGCCCAGCATTATCCGATGGTGGTTCTGGTGAATGGCGATTCCGCTTCCGCTTCCGAGATTGTCGCCGGCGCGCTGCAGGATCACGACCGCGCCTGGGTGCTGGGTGGGACCACGTTTGGCAAAGGACTCGTCCAGCAACAGTTCCCGCTCAATGAGGGCGCCGCCCTGCTGCTCACCATCGCCCACTACTACACGCCCAGCGGGCGCCTCATCCAGCGCGATTACACGCATGAATCGTTCTACGACTATTACTACCTGCATCATTCCGACTCGCAGAACCAGGAAGACCTGAAGACCACCGACAGCGGTCGCAAAGTGTATGGCGGCGGCGGCATCACGCCCGATGAGAAGTATCCCAGCGCCCATTACTCTGTTTTCCAGCGCCGCTTGGGACTGGCGTGGCCGCAGGGCGTCTCGATCTACTATCGCTTTGGCAACGTCTATTTCAACGGCGCCAAGCCCACGCTGCCTGTGGGGTGGCAGGTGGATGACGACACCTTGAACCGTTTCAAGGCGTTCCTGAAGGCGCAGCAGATGGTATTCACCGACGCCGATTTCGACGCCTGCAAGGATTGGCTGAAGGAGCAGATCCGCTGGGAACTGTATTTCCGCGCCTTCGATAAGGACACCGCCGACCGCGCCCGCTGGCTGGAAGATCCCGAAATCAAGAAGGCCACTGACAGCATGCCTCGGGCGCAATCCCTGATGCAGCAGGTGGAGCGCGTGCTGGCCCAGCGCGGCGCCCGCGGCTAAGCGCTGGTTTTCGTAACCACTGTAGCTGACCGTTCCATCAAACCGCTCCCTAACGGTCGCGGCTCCGATGCTTTCTGAGCCGCGACCGTTAGGGAGCGGTTGGCGGCGATTCGACTGGTTACTTTCCCGACAGGCCCTAGCTTTCGCTGGAGGGCCATGGCCCGCCATTCCCGCCGGTTGGAAGCTGGATGGGGTCTTGCAGCCGGCAAATCAACAACTCGCGTTCGTAAATGATTTCCGGCGGCAAGTGATCGCGCAGGCCCATCAGCCACTTTTCGTGTTCCATCACCTCGGCGTGCCATGCCTTCCGGTCGAACGCCTGCAAATAGTCGAACTTCTCGCGCGGGTAGTCGAGCTCTTTCCAGTCGATGTCGTCGTAGCTCGGCATCCAGCCGATCGCGGTTTCCCTGCCGGGCGCGCGGCCGTGTGCGCGGTCGATCATCCAGCGCAGGATACGCAAGTTCTCGGCGAATCCGGGCCACAGAAATTTTCCTTGCGCGTCCTTGCGAAACCAGTTGACGCGGAAGATGCGCGGCGTGTCGCTCAGCGAATGCTGCATCGCGATCCAATGCCGGAAGTAGTCGCCGATGTTGTAGCCGCAGAAGGGCAGCATGGCCATCGGGTCGCGGCGAACGCGGCCCACGGCTCCGGCGGCCGCGGCCGTGGTCTCCGATCCCATGGTGGCTCCGGCGTACACGCCTGCGCTCCAGTTGAATGCCTGGTAAACCAGCGGCGTGGTGTCGGCGCGCCGGCCGCCGAAAACGAAGGCGCTGATGGGAACCCCGTTCGGGTTCTCCCAATCGGGGTCGATCACCGGACATTGTGAAGCGGGAGTCGTGAAACGCGAATTCGGATGCGCCGCCAGGGCGCCGGTTTCCCGCGCGATCTCCGGCGTCCATTTCTTCCCTTGCCAATCCAGGCACTCGGCCGGCGGCTGCTCGGTCATGCCCTCCCACCACACGCCGCCTTCGGGCGTGAGGGCGACGTTGGTGAAAATGGTGTTCCGCCGGAGTGTCGCCATGGCGTTCGGATTCGTCTTGACGGACGTACCGGGAGCCACGCCGAAAAAGCCCGCTTCGGGATTGATGGCGCGCAGGCGGCCGTTGGCGTCGGGCTTGATCCACGCGATGTCGTCGCCGACCGTCGAGACCTTCCAGCCTTCCATGCCCTTCGGCGGGACCAGCATGGCCAGGTTGGTTTTGCCGCAGGAACTGGGAAAGGCCGCGGCGATATACGTCTTTTCGCCCTGCGGATTCTCGATGCCGACGATCAGCATGTGTTCGGCCAGCCAGCCCTCGTCGCGCGCGATATTGGACGCGATGCGCAGCGCGAAGCATTTCTTCCCCAATAGCGCGTTGCCCCCGTAGCCCGAGCCATACGACCAGATTTCGCGTGTCTCCGGGAAGTGGACGATATACTTCGTCGGATTGCAGGGCCATGGGACATCGTCCTGCCCCGGCGCGAGCGGCGCACCCACCGAATGCAGGCAGGGCACCACGCGCTTCCCATCTCTTCTCATGAAATCCAGGACCCCAACGCCGATGCGCGCCATGATGCGCATGTTCACCACCACGTAGGGCGAATCCGTCAGCTCAATGCCGTATTGCGACATCGGCGATCCGACCGGTCCCATGCAGAATGGCAGCACGTACATAGTGCGGCCGGCCATCGACCTCTGGAAGAGCGCTTTCAACTTGTGCCGCATCGCGTACGGATCTTCCCAGTTGTTGGTCGGGCCGGCATTGTCCTTCGAGAGCGAACACACGAAAGTGCGGGATTCGATGCGGGCCACGTCGCCCGCGTCCGACCGGGCGTAGTAACAGCCAGGCCACAGGTCCTCGTTCAGCTTGATGAATGTGCCGCTCGCCACCATCTGGGCACAAAGCTCGGCATTCTCCTCTTCGCTGCCGTCCACCCAGTGGATGGCGGCGGGCCGCGTGAGTTCGGCCGTCTTTTCCACCCACCGTAACAAGTGAGCGTTTTGGCTGGGCGGCTGGGAACGATCTGTTATGGTTGTCATATCGATGGCGAAACGGTAGCAATGTCCGCGTGCAGCCGGGCCGGAGCAGGGCGGTAGGCTGGCTCTCGAAACCCGGAACGGCAACCTGACTTTTCCCGGAAGATACGGGCACGCTCGAAGCCGGCACGCCGGAGTGCCGCGCTCAACGGAACCGCCAAGCTGCCTTCGGTCCAGTTGCGGGTAGTGGCGCTTCTGTGACCTTGGGAGGTTTAGAATAGCACGTTTTTTTGGGGAACGGCTCCGGTGGGGGGAATTCAGGCAGGCTGGGTATATTGAGCCGGGAGAGATCCGGGCCGGGCACGCCCGGCCCCTACGGGTCCGCCGTAGGGGCGAGGCACGCCTCGCCCTCGATGCTACGCGGCAAAACGCTAGCGTAATCGCGGAATGGCTACTGCGCCAGCGGAGCGCCCACGCGCGGGCCGTGGCCCTTGCTCACGGTGTAGTCGGCTGGGGCCTGGAACAGCGCGGCGTCAGGCTCCGAGCGGGCGACGTTGGTGAGTTGCGTCACAGTGGTGCCAAAGCGAGGGTCGGTGATTTTGACCGTTACCGGCACCTTGAGATCGCTGGAAACCCAGGTTTCCCTGACGATCTGAATCGGCTGGGCGTTGCCCATCGCACCGGCTGCAATCGTGCGCGTAACGCGCGTCCCGGCAGCCGGCACGCCGTTCAGCGTCTGCGTGCCCAGGTCTTCCTTCACCACGTTGGGCGAACCCTCATGAGTGCCCGCGCCGCGGGCAACGCGCGCGGAGGCGCCACCGGCCGGAGGTTGCCGCATCGGCATCTCGGAAACGGTCTTGGCCTGCGGATTCAGCCTCCGCACCACTTGCGCCACCGGATCGGAAATCGTCACCATGGTGCGGCTGCCCTGTCCGTTGGCTCCGTTCCAGGTCATCTCTTCGCGCACGCGTCCCTGGCTGTCGCGGAACAGGTTGGTAGTCTCCTGCCGCTGGATCGTGTTGCCGTTGGCCAGCGTCTGCTGGTGTGTCGTCACCTGGACCGCCGAAAACGGCGCGCCGGTCACCGGGGCGCCGCGCAGCAGGCTCCCGGCTCCCGCCATCTCAGGTCCACGCCCGCCAAATCCCATCCAGCCGCCACGCGGACCCTGGGCCAATAGCGCACTTCCGGCTATCAGCGCGATTACAGTTGCTTTTCTCATCTGATCTCGAAACCTCCGCTCAATAGAGGATTGCAGGGGAGTCGCGGAAAGTTCCAAAGAACCCCCGAACCTCGCTAATTCTCGCCGGCGATCTTCACCAGGCTCTCTCCGGCCTGGCCGTTGAGCACCGCGTCGGCGTCTTCGGCGGTGAAGGATCCCACTTTGGCCGAGATGTTCATCGAGCAGAACTTCGGCCCGCACATGGAGCAGAAATGCGCGTCCTTGAAGCCTTCCTCGGGCAGCGTTTCGTCGTGCATGGCGCGGGCGGTTTCCGGGTCGAGCGAAAGCTCGAACTGGCGGTTCCAGTCGAAGCGGTAGCGGGCGCGGGAAAGCTCGTCGTCGCGGTCGCGCACGCCCGGCCGCCTGCGTGCGACGTCCGCAGCGTGGGCGGCGATTTTATACGCGATGATGCCGGCCTTGACGTCTTCCCGGTTGGGCAGGCCCAGGTGTTCCTTGGGCGTCACGTAGCACAGCATGGACGCTCCGTACCAGCCGATCATGGCGGCGCCGATGGCGGACGTGATGTGGTCGTAGCCGGGCGCGATATCGGTGACCAGCGGCCCCAGCGTGTAGAAGGGCGCTTCGTAGCAGAGCTCGTTTTCCTTCTGCACCTGTAGCTCGATCTGGTCCATCGGGATGTGGCCGGGCCCTTCGATCATCACCTGCACGTCGAACTCCCAGGCCTTCTTGGTCAGCTCGCCCAGCGTCTTCAACTCCGCGAACTGCGCCTCGTCGCTGGCATCGGCCACGCTGCCCGGACGCAGGCCGTCGCCAAGCGAAAAGCTCACGTCGTGCTTTTGAAAAATCCGGCAGATGTCGTCGAAACACTCGTAAAGAAAATTCTGCTTGTGGTTCTTCACCATCCACTCGGCCAGAATGGAGCCGCCGCGGCTGACGATGCCGGTGACGCGCCGCGTGGTCAGCGGAATGTGCTGCACCAGCACACCGGCGTGGATGGTCATGTAGTCCACGCCCTGCTCGGCCTGCTCCTCGATCACGTCCAGCATCACCCGCGCGCTGAGATCTTCCACGCGGCGCACGCGCGATAGCGCTTCGTAAATGGGCACCGTGCCGATGGGCACCGAAGAAGCGCCGATGATGGCTTTGCGAATGGCGGGGATGTCGCCGCCGGTCGAGAGATCCATCACCGTGTCGGCCCCGTATTTCACCGAGTCGCGCAGCTTTTCGAGCTCCCCCTCCACGTCCGAAAGCACCGACGAGTTGCCGATATTGGCGTTGATCTTGCACCTGGAGGCGATCCCGATCGCCATCGGCTCCAGGTTGGGGTGGTGGATGTTGGCGGGAATAATCAGGCGTCCGCGTGCGACCTCGGAGCGCACCAGCTCGGGCGGCAGGCTTTCGCGCTGCGCGATAAAATGCATCTCTTCGGTGGCGATCCCCTGGCGGGCATAATACAGTTGCGTGCGGATTTTGTCGTTCTTACGTTTGGCTACCCAGTCACTGCGCATCGACAGCTCCTCAAGTCCGCGGACGCACCTGGAACGCCTTTTGAATGGCGCAGCCAGAGGCGCCCGCGGATAACCGGCGGGTCAACCCCGCGCCGGATTATTTCTTCTTCTTGGGCTTCTTGACTTCCTTCTTGGGGCTCTTATCTTTAGCCATTGATCCTCCCTTATGACTGAGATTATAACCGTTATGACGGCGCGCGCAGCGAAAAATGAGCCATCGAAATCGGCCAGGCTGCTCTACAATAGGGATATCGACAGAGCCGACAGTTTGAACCGCTCAGACCGCGGCGGCCGCTTAAGACGACGCCGCTCCATTCGCATGCCCGACAAATTTCACGAAGAATGTGGCGTGGTCGCCATTTATGGCCACCCCGAAGCCGCCAAACTGGCCTACCTGGGGCTGTACGCGTTGCAGCACCGGGGGCAGGAATCGGCCGGCATCTGCACCTCCGACGGCAACCGCATCTACACGCACAAGGAAATGGGGCACGTGGCGGATATCTTCACCAAACCGGTGCTGGCCACGCTGCCCGGCGAACTGGCCATCGGCCACACGCGCTACTCCACGGCCGGCGACACGGTGCTCTTGAACGCGCAGCCGTTTTCGGTTTCCTGCAATAAGGGCCGGCTGGCGGTGGCCCACAACGGCAACATCACCAACACGTCGGAGCTGCGCGCGGAGCTCGGCCGGCTGGGCTCGGTGTTCCAGGCCTCGAGCGATACCGAGCTGGTGCTGCACCTGGTGGCGCACTCTTCCGAGCGCACGCTGGCCGGCGCGCTGCGCGAAGCCCTGCTGCAAGTGGAAGGCGCTTTTTCGCTGGTCCTGCTGGCCGAGGACCGCATCCTGGTGGCGCGCGACCCGCACGGATTCCGGCCGCTGGCGGTGGGCGAAATGGAAGTTTCCGGCGGCAGCAAATGCTACGTGTTCGCCTCCGAGACCTGCGCCTTCGACCTGATCGGCGCCGTCTACCTGCACGACGTGGAGCCCGGCGAATTAGTCGAGGTGGGCCCTGGAGGAATGACGCGCCAACGCTATGCGCCGGAGCAGCAGCGGGCGCAGTGTGTGTTTGAGCACGTTTACTTTTCGCGGCCGGATTCCATCGTGTTCGGGCGCTCGGTGGAAGAATCGCGGGAAAATCTGGGGCGGCGGCTGGCGCGCGAATGCCCGGCGGATGCCGACCTGGTGGTGCCCGTTCCGGACTCGGGTGTGGCGGCGGCCATCGGCTACTCGGCCGAATCGGGACTGCCGTTCCGCCAGGCGCTGATCCGCAATCATTATGTGGGGCGGACCTTCATCGAACCGTCGCAAGCCATCCGCGATTTCGGCGTCAAGTTGAAACTCAACCCGGTGCGCCATCTGCTGAAGGACCAGCGCGTGGTGCTGGTGGACGATTCCATCGTGCGCGGCACCACCAGCCGCAAAATCGTGCGCATGGTGCGCCAGGCCGGCGCGCGCGAGGTTCACCTCCGCATTTCCTGCCCGCCCACGATTTCGCCGTGCTTCTATGGCGTCGACACGCCCAATCGCGCCGAGCTGATCGCCTCCAGCCACAGCGTGGAAGAAATCCGCCGCTTCGTGGAGGCCGATACGCTGGGCTATCTGTCCATCGCATCGCTGCGCAAAGCCGTCGACGACGACGAGAAACACGAATACTGCTACGCCTGCTACACCGGCAACTATCC
>DASWZP010000031.1:0-3390 GCA_036404395.1 Bryobacteraceae bacterium
CTGATCGGAGGCCTCATCATGACGCACTCCGACGACAAGGGGCTGGTGCTGCCGCCCAAGCTGGCGCCGGTGAAGACCGTGCTGGTGCCGATCTATCGCAAGGATAACGAGCGCGGGCAAGTGCTCGAAGCGGCCCACCGCATCGCAGCCGAGGTGGGCGCGAAGGTGGACGATCGCGAAGGACAGACGCCCGGCGCGAAGTTCTTCCATTGGGAGCGGCGCGGCGTGCCGGTGGTGCTGGAGCTGGGTCCGCGCGACCTGGCCGCGGGCAAGATCGTGATCAAGCGGCGGGACACGGGCGTAAAGGAACCGGTCGGCCAAGACGAGTTGGCGGCGCGCTTGCCGGCCACGCTGGAGGCCATGCAGGCGGACTTGCTGCGGGTGGCCCGGCAGCGGCTGAAGGACAACACGGTGCTGGCGAATTCGGTGGCGGAAGTGGAATCCATTCTGGCCGATGTGAGCGCCGAGAAAGGCGGCGGGAGATTTGTGATGGCGCACCTCAAGGACGATCCGCGCTGCGACGCGCGCGTGCGCGAGTTCAAGGCCACCGTGCGCAACATCCCGCTGGTGGACGAGTTCGACGGGCCGGGCAAGTGCATCGTCACCGGGGAACCGGTGGACCGGCGCGCGGTGATCGCGAAAGCGTACTAGCGTCCCGCCTCCGAGGTTTGCGACATGATCTCCGCGGGGCTTATCGCTCTATTCACAGGGCCTAAAGGCCATGTATAGTAGATCCGATTTCGGCACGGCTGAAGCCGTGCCCTGATACAGGACCCCGGAATTTCGCTGCGCACTTGCCGGACAGGACGCTAGCGAAGAACCGCCACGCTTGAGAAGATCTGGCATAGGCTAAGTACACGTTCTCGTAAATTCAGTGACGTATTTCCGGCGACGGCCGAACGCTTCGCGGCATGCTGGGCCGGGCATGCCCGGCCCCTACGGCCCTTGCAGGGGCGAGGCATGCCTCGTCCGCGAATCGCGCGAATACGTCATCGTAATTGCGAACTGATGTGCTACGTCGCCGAACCCGCGCCCTTGCCGATCCCTTTGCCGAGGAAGCTCACCAGTTCTTGGTTGACCTCTTCGGCGTGGGTCCAGGTGATGCAATGCGGACCTTCCTTCACCACCACCAGGCGGGAGCCTTTGATTAGTTTGGCGGTCCGCAGTCCCGAAGCGCCGATGGGCACAATCCGGTCCGCATCGCCTTGGATGACCAACGCCGGTATGTCGACGCGCGCCAGATCCTTGCGGAAGTCCTCATACCAGGTCGGCACGCAAGCCAGACTGGCGGTGGGGGAGGCGCCGGCTACGACGATCCAACTCGCATGAACCGCCTGTTCGCTGACACGTTTGCCCAGCAGGAGATCCGTGTTATAGAAGTTCTTGAAGAACTCGGTGAAGAACGCGTACCGGTCGGCGGCGACGGCCTTCTCGATCCCCGCGAAGACGGCGCCGTCCACACCCTCCGGATTGTCCGCTGTCTTGAGCAGGAACGGAGGCACCGACGAGATGAAGACCGCCTTGCTCACGCCCGTCGAACCATATTTCCCGATGTAGCGCGCCACTTCGCCGCCGCCCATCGAGAAGCCGGCCAGCGCGAAATCGCGAAGTTGGAGCTTCGTCACGAGCTGGTGCAGGTCATCGGCGAAGGTGTCGTAGTTGTAGCCGGCGTTTGGCTGGCTGGACCTGCCGAATCCTCTGCGGTCATAGGCGATCACACGGTGACCGGCGGCCAGAAGCGCCGCGGTCTGCTTCTCCCAGGAAGCACCGCTGAGCGGATATCCGTGGATCAGGACGACCGGCGCACCGGAGCCATGGTCCTCATAGTAGAGATCGATGTTGCCGGAGTTTTCCTTCCCGACAGCAACGTATGGCATTGTACCCTCCTTGGCGCATTGCTGCGCGGGTTGACGTTGGTTGGATGCCGATGAATCTCCTGGCGGCTCACGGGCCGCGTACGATTTCGGACAAGCGCCGCCCGCTACAATAGTGACGTGCAGCACTCGAAGTTCCGGATCGGGCTCATCCAGATGGCGTGCTCGGTGGATCCGAACGAGAATCTGGCGAAGGCCGAATGGCGCATCCGCGAGGCTGCCGGCCGCGGCGCGCAGATCGTTTGCCTGCCGGAGCTGTTCCGCTCGCAATATTTTTGCCGCGAGGAAGACGCGAAATTCTTCGACCTGGCCGAGCCGGTGCCCGGGCCGACCGTGGAGAGCTTATCGCGGCTGGCGCGCGAGCTGGCGGTGGTGATTATCGGCTCCATCTTCGAGCGCCGCGCGGCGGGCGTGTATCACAACACGGCGCTGGTGTTCGATGCCGATGGGTTGCTGCTCGGGATGTACCGCAAGATGCACATCCCCGACGATCCCTTGTATTTCGAGAAGTATTATTTCACGCCGGGCGATCTGGGCTTCCGCTGCTTCGACACCCGTTACGCGCGCATCGCGCCGCTGGTGTGCTGGGACCAGTGGTATCCGGAGGCGGCGCGCCTGGCCGCACTGGGCGGCGCGCAGGTGTTGTTTTATCCCACCGCGATTGGCTGGCACCCGGCCGAGAAGCAGGAAGTTGGCGCGGCGCAGCACGACGCGTGGCGCACCATCCAGCGCGGCCACGCCATCGCCAACGGGCTCTACGTGGCGGCGGTGAACCGGGTGGGATTCGAAGGGCCTCCGGAGCGCGGTCTGGAATTCTGGGGCGCATCGTTCGTGGCCGATCCGTTCGGCCAGATGCTCGCCGAAGCGGGTCACGAAAAAGAAGAGACGCTCATCGTGGAATGCGATCCGCGCCGCATCGAGGAAGTGCGGCGCCATTGGCCGTTCCTGCGCGATCGCCGCATCGATGCCTACCAGCCCATCCTCAATCGGGTGATCGATTAGGCTGGCCGTGGCGCGACCGGCCGCGAAAAACCGCCTCGGAGGCCCGGGGATCGCGGTAAATCACCGGCGACAAGATCGCCGGCGTTACCGGGTTTTCAGATACGAAAATCCCTTGACTTCCTCCGCTATCTGATCTATACCTAGTCTGGACAGGGAAAAATGGAAACGAATTCCGCGCCGGAGCTGCTTCCGGGAACGCTGTATTTGCTGATTCTGCGGACGCTGAGCCGCGGTCCTCTGCATGGATACGCCATCGTCAAGCGGATCAAGGAAGCTTCGCGCGAGGGGCTGCAAGTGGAAGACGGCTCGCTGTATCCGGCGCTGAACCGCATGCTGGTGAAGGGCTGGCTGGCGGCGGAGTGGGGCGTTTCCGAGAACAATCGCAAGGCCCGCTTCTACAAGCTGACACCGGAAGGCCGTAAGCAGCTCGATCAAGAGGCAGGGGAATTCGATCGCCTGGTGCGCGCCATCCAGCTTGTGATGCGCACCGCCTGAACGGGAGGCTCGCATGGCG
>DASWZP010000032.1:0-11952 GCA_036404395.1 Bryobacteraceae bacterium
CCACTCGCCGAAGTGGCCAGAGCCATAGGACCTGAGGCTGGCGCCGGCAGTCTGGCCGCCCGCCAGCGCCGAAACCGCGCCCGGTGCGGCCAAAGCCCAGCCGGTGGAAGTCATCACGAACCGTCTGCGATCCATTGGCATGGTTCCCTCACTGTGGGCAAGCTAAAGCATGCCCCACCAGTTTACAGTCCCCGCGTGCCGTTTTCGAGGAAGGCGCGGAGGCGGTGGCTGCGGCTGGGATGGCGCAGCTTGCGCAGAGCTTTGGCTTCGATCTGGCGTATGCGCTCGCGCGTCACGGCGAAATTCTGGCCGACCTCTTCGAGCGTGTGCTCGCTGCCGTCCTCCAGGCCGAAGCGCATCTTGATGATCTTCTCTTCGCGCGGCGTGAGCGTCTTCAGAACCTGCGCGGTTTGCTCGCGCAGATTCAGGTTGATCACGGCATCGGAGGGCGAAATGCCATTCTGATCGACGATGAAATCGCCCAGGTGCGACTCTTCTTCCTCGCCGATCGGCGTTTCGAGCGAAATCGGCTCCTGCGCCACGCGCAGCACCTTGCGGACTTTCGATACCGGCAGTTGCAGCCGCTTAGCCAGTTCTTCGTTGGTGGGTTCGCGGCCCAGCTCCTGCACCATCTGGCGCGAGGTGCGGATCAGCTTGTTGATGGTCTCGATCATGTGCACCGGAATGCGGATGGTGCGCGCCTGATCGGCGATGGCGCGGGTGATGGCTTGCCGCACCCACCAGGTGGCGTAGGTCGAGAATTTGTAGCCGCGCCGGTATTCGAACTTATCCACCGCCTTCATCAGCCCGATGTTGCCTTCCTGAATGAGATCCAGAAATTGCAGGCCGCGGTTGGTATAGCGCTTGGCGATGGAGACCACCAGGCGCAGGTTGGCTTCGATCAGTTCCTTCTTGGCGGCTTCGGCTTCCTGATGGCTCTTGGTAATGATCTCGAGGGTGCGGCGCAGCTCCGCCGCCGGCGCCCCGTACTGTTCCTCGAGCTGCTGCAAACGTTGGGTGAAGCTGCGCTGCTCCTTGCGCAGGTCCTTCACTCCCGTGGCGCGCGCCCCGGGCCAGGTCTCGAGGCGCCGCTGCACGCGGGCGATTTCGCGCTCCACCGGCTTCATTTCTTCCACCGCGGCGCGGATGCAATCGATCAGGTGACGGATCACCGGGCTCTGAAAACGAACCGCGCGCACCTGGCGCGACACCCGCACCATGAGGCGCGCCAGCTCCCACAATTGCCGGCGGTACTGTTTGGGCTTCAAGGCGCGCGGAGTGGCCTGCAACTTCTGCCGGCACTGCATGGTCTTGCGGTACTGGCGCGCGATTTCCTCGGTCGCGCGCACGAATTCGTCGCGCTTTTCCTCCACCAGTTCGTCGGTAAGGATGGGTTCGGCGATCTGCACCACGTCGCGCGCCGAGATGACGTCGCGCGCCATATCCTCGCCCATGCCGATGATTTCCTGCACCGCCAGCGGCGCGCGGGCCAGCGATTTCAAGACCGTGTTCTGGCCGCGCTCGATGCGGCGCGCGATTTCCACTTCGCCTTCGCGGGTGAGCAGCGGGACGGTGCCCATTTCGCGCAAATACATGCGCACCGGGTCGTTGATCTTCTCGCCGACGCCGGCGGGCAGTTCGAGGTCGAGGATTTCCTCGCCCTCTTCCAGCTTCTTATCGAAATCCTTGGGCTCTTCCAGGATTTCGATGCCGGCCACATCGAGGCCGGCCAGAACGTCCTCGAGCTCGGCGCCGCCACTGAGGTCGCCGGGCAGAACTTCGCTGACTTCGTCGTACAGGACGTAGCCCTTCTGTTTGCCCATCTGTACGAGCCGCTGCAATCCCTCGAACTTATCTTCCAGCGCCACTGAGCCCCGCACTCCCGGCGTTTCTAAAGCGAGTCCAACACATTGTACCCCACGGCGCGGACGCTCTTGGGTGGGGGCATGCTTCAGCTTGCCCTCTGTTTCCGATCCCGTGCAAGCCGGAAATCCGCCCCTTCTTACGCCACGCACCCTCGGCGACTTGGCCCGATCAAGCCCGGCTGCGCGCCGCCTGGTCGATCCTCTCCAGCTCCGCCGCCAGCCGTAATGCCTCTTCCCAACGGCCCGCGCGCTCGGCTTCCCGAATGCGCGCCTTGATGTCATCGCGGAGCCCGCGCGCCTGGCTGCGCCGGATGCTATCCATCGCCGCCGCCACCGCGCCGGGCGTAACTTCCGGCTCGCCCTCGAGTACCGCCTCGGCCAGCAGATTCTGGTCGGCCTCTTCCAGACGGGCGTGTAAATTCTCGAAATTCAGCCGTCCGCCCGCCCCGACCAGCGCAGACGCCGCCTGAAACACACGGCGCGACGCGAATCCGGCTACCGCATCCGATTCCTGTAACTGACCGGCGATCTGCTTGCCAACTTCCTCATCGGCCAGAATCGCATTCAGCAACAATCGCTCGTCGTGCCGCAATGCGATCTTAGGCCGCTCCATCGGCTTCTCCTGGCGGCTGGCCGCGGTCTTTCGAAAGCTATCCAGCACCATGCCTTGCGGCACGCCAATGTAAGCAGCCAGGTCGTTGGCGATGGCGCTGCGCTCGAGCGGGTCGGTGACCTTTTCCACCGCCGGCAGCAGCGCGTTCAGCACGGCCACCACGCCCTCGCTCGAACGCACGTCGTTTTTGGCGCGCGCGCGGTCGGCCAGCCAGTAGAAGTAACCCTTGGCTTCGTCGAGCCGCTGCTGGTATTGGGCTGCGCCGCGTTCGCGGCAATATTCGTCCGGGTCGAGGCCGCCATCGAGCTCCACGATCCGCACCTGCATGCCTTCTTCCAGCAGCAGCCCGATGGAGCGTTCGGCGGCGTTCGAGCCCGGCGCGTCGGGATCGAAGTTGACCGCGATGCGCGCCGAGTGCCGCTTCATGGCCTGCACCTGCTGCGCTGTCAGCGACGTGCCGCAACTGGCCACCACGTTCGAGACGCCCGCCGCCGTGACCCCGATCGCATCCATGTAGCCTTCCACCAGGATCACGCGGTCCTGCTTGCGGATGGTCTCTTTGGCGCGGTGCAGGTTGTACAGCACGTAACTCTTCTTGTAGATCGCGGTCTCCGGCGAATTCAGGTACTTCGGCTCGTCGTCGGCGGCCAGCGCGCGGCCGCCAAAACCGATTATTTTCCCCGATTCGTTGTGGATGGGAAACATCAGGCGGTTGCGGAAGCGGTCGTAGAAACTGCCGTCCTGCCGCTTGCCCACCAGGCCGGATTGCTCCATCTGCGCGCTCGACAAACTGCGCTTGCCGAACATGCGGACCAGCGCCTGGCCGGAGCGCTCGGCATACCCCAGTCCAAACTGCGCGATGGTCTCCGGCGCCACGCCGCGCCTCGCCAGGTACGCTCGCGCCGCCTCGCCCGCCGCGTTCTCCAGGTTGGCGCGGAAAGCTTCCTGCGCCATTTCGTGCATCTCGAAGGCGGAGCCGCGCAACCGCGAATCTTCGTCGGAGTACTGCGAGCGCTTGGGCAGCGGAATGCCGTAACGCTCGGCCAGTTGCTTGAGCGCCTCCCAGAAGCTGAGGCCTTCCTTCTCCATGACGAACTTGACCACGTCGCCGCCGGCGCCGCAGGAGAAGCATTTGTAGAACTGGTGCACCACGTGAACCGTGAAGGAGGGCGTCTTTTCGTTGTGGAAGGGGCACAGCCCCATGTAGCGGCTCGCGCCCGATTTCCGCAGCTTCACGTACTCCCCCACTACGTCTTCGATGCGCACCTGCGACTTGAGCTGATCGACGAAGTCCATGGAGGCCTGCGTGTATTATCCCGCAAGCGTCTTGCCGGCGACAGCAGCCGAAAGGACACCCGAGGGCCGGTTTAGACGATAATGATTCCGATGCCGGAAACCGTGCCGCGCGTTGCCTGGGCTTTGTCGGTGGCGCTCTCGGTATGCGCACCCGCGAGCGTTTGCGCACAGGAATTGAAGCCAGCAACGGCGCACGCCTTCGATTGCTATACGCAATCCGCGGAAGCGCGCCTGGACGCCCGCAAGGCATTTCTGGCAGCGGATTTGGACGCCGCCTTGAACGATCGCCTGGTGCGAGGCCAGCGCGTTGAGACCTTCCCGGCCAACGGAGCGAATCCACACAGACTCCCCGCGGCCCATCTGTACGACTGGGTCGGCAGCGTCTTCATTCCGGGCGGCACGGCCGACCGGACCATCCGACTGCTCCAGGACTACGGCCACCGCGCGCAGTTCTTCCCCGACATGGTGTCGGAATCCAAGCTGGCGTGCCGGACCGGCGACGGCCATTTCCAGTACTCCATGCAGTTGAAGGAGGCGGGGCACATCGAGGTTCAGAGCGACGTTGTATGGGAGCGCGTGGACCAGCATCGCTGGCGGTGCCGTTCCTACGCCACCAGCCTGCGCGAAATCGGCTCGAACCACGGCTACCTGTTGCGGCTCTGCTCCTACTGGCGCGTCGCAGAGGTGGAGAAGGGCATTTATGTGGAAGGCGAATCCATCTCGCTCACC
This sequence comes from Bryobacteraceae bacterium, assembly GCA_036404395.1. Classification (GTDB taxonomy): domain Bacteria; phylum Acidobacteriota; class Terriglobia; order Bryobacterales; family Bryobacteraceae; genus Bog-375. Next base: position 4,504 of record DASWZP010000032.1, read on the forward strand.
GCCGAATTCAGCGCCATCGCGCGCGTGTTCGGGTCAGCGCTGCTGGGCCTCAGTCCGGAGAAGACCCTGCGGCACTCGCTCGTGTCCATCCGCGAACGTGTGATGAACCAGAACCTGCAGTTCGCCGGCCCGCCCACCGGTTTGCCGGCCTGTGGCGACGTATTTCGCCCCGCCCGCTGCGAAGCCGGGCAAGGCAAGTGAAAGGGGGAAGAAGCGGCTTTCACTTTGTCAGGTCCACGAGCACGCGCTTGACGAGGTCGAACCGGCTCCCCGTCCAGTTGAAATAGTACACTCCACACTGTGTTCTGGCAGTTCGGCAGGCGTCACGAAGCACCATGAGCGTGCTATCGAGCCGGAAATCAATCTCCCGTTCGCTCATGATGTCCATCGGTACCTCCAGTTCCGTACCGACTCCCGACAGCGGCGGAGGATACACCACGCCGTTCTCCGCATCGACGACGGCCATCATGAGGCAGTCCGAGCCACATCCCCAGCGAATGACAAAGTAGTGACCGGCGAAGTTTGGGCCTGCCCGTACCTTCGGATCTCCCCAGTTGCCGCTCCAAACGCCCCTTCCTGATGAAACTCCGGCTCGAATACGAGTACGATACAGTCGCTGTTCGCGTGTGCGGAGAATCGGAGCGGCTGGTTTGCCTTTAAAGGCCTCCGTAACGGGAAAGTCCTCGAACCGGGGGCGTGCGCCCGGACCTTGCGCCAACCCCACGAGGGCCACCACACAAGCCAGGGGCGCAACCCGCGGAATCTTCACCTTTCCAGCATAAGACAGACAGAAACGGTTTGAAATCACGCCGCTTCTGCCAGAGGCTTATACGTGCGAGATCGAGCGTCTCAACGAGTCGTCGAACAGACTTTGGCGCCTACCCGGGGAAAGCCGAGGCGATTCTCCCGCGCCACGCAGTACTGGAAGGCTCGCCGGCGGTCACTTGCGCGGCTTTTTGGTTTCCTTCGGGCGCTCCAAGATCGACTTCAGGAATGCGACTTCTTCCGGCGAATAGGGCGTGCCATCCTGGCGGAAGATGTCGTGGAACCAGACGGCGGGCTGGCGGTCGATATACGGGGTTTTCCAGGAATCCCACGGCAGGTACGTTTGCGTTTTTCCCGCCACTAGCCCCCAGTTATACGCCCCGATGTTGTGCTTCTTGGCGATCGGCAGGATGGTCTGGAACGTGCTGCCCTCGGAGCGCGCCATGTACTCGGTGCACAGGATCGGACGATGCAGCGCCTCGAGCGATACCACGCGCTGTTCGAATTCCTCGGGCTTCCCGTAGCTGTGGAAGCTGACAATGTCGGAATTGTCGAGCTGGATCTTCTCGATCGCGGTCAGCTTGTCCGGGCTCGACCAGTCGTCGTGCCACAAACCGGTGGTCAGCGGTTGCTGGGGCAAACCGCCGCGCGCGAAGGTGAAAACCTTGGGTAGCAACCCTTCGACCAACGCCAGTTTGTTGGCCGGCTCGGAGACGCCGTAGCTGCCATCGTTGAGATTGTCCGGCTCGTTCCACAGGTCCCAGGCCAGCACTCGCTTGTCGTTGCCGAAATCGTTAATGATGTCCTGCACGTAGGCCAGCAGGTTGTCGTATTCCTTGGAATTCATCAAGGCCTGCGCGCCCGGACTCTGCACCCAGCGCGAATTATGGATGCCGGGCTGCGGCGGGCGCTGCGGACCGACTTCGGGGAAAGGATCCCAACAGGAATCGAAGAGCACAAACAGCGTCTTGATGTGGTGCTTGTCCGCGACTTTGAGGTACACGTTGATGCGCCGCTTGAACCCGGATGCGTCCTTGTGCCAGACCAGGTAATGCAGAAACACACGCACCGTGTTCATTCCCAGCCCTTCGGCCAAGCCAAGCTCGCGGTCGATCGTGGTGGGATCGAAGGTGTCCGCCTGCCACATTTCGAGTTGGTTGGATGCGGTGGAGGGAATGAAGTTCGCGCCCACCGGCCAGGCTTCCCGCGCGTACCACTGGTTGGCCTCCGCTTCCGTCCAATGCCGCTCGTGCCGGGTCCGTGGCTGCCCAAAAAGGGACAGCCCGGCCAGCAGACACACTCCGATTCGCAATAGTCTCATACTGTGCTCGCCTTGATTGTAACTTGCCGTTAACGCCGGCGGTCTTGCCGCCGGTGCATTTCGGTTTAGACAAGATGGGGGCAATCCGAGGCGGAACAAAAGCACCGGCGGCAAAAGACCGCCGGCGTTACCAAGAAACGTCCCGCCCCTATGGGGCGGTTGGCAGGTCGGGGACCTGCCCCACCAGCGATTTCACCAGGGCATCGATGGCTTCGAGGCTGCGCCAGAACTGCGGCAGCAGGTCGAGGCGCAGCGCGTTGGGGCCGTCGGAAAGCGCGTGCTCCGGCGCGTCGTGCACTTCGACGAAAATGCCACTCACACCCACCGCGACCGCGGCGCGCGCCAGCGGCTCGATGAACTCGGGCTGGCCTCCGGAGACGGCGCCCGCGCTCGGCAGTTGCACGCTGTGGGTGGCATCGAACACCACCGGCCACCCGGCATCGCGCATAATTTTCAGCCCACGCATGTCCACCACCAGATTGTTGTAGCCGAATGAGGAGCCGCGCTCGGTGATAACCACTTGGGAATTTCCGGTGGAGGCCACTTTTTCCGCGGCGCGATGAATATCGTGCGGCGCCACAAACTGTCCCTTCTTGATGTTGACGATGCGGCCGGTGCGGCCCGCCGCCAGCAGCAGATCGGTTTGCCGGCAGAGGAAGGCGGGGATCTGCAGAATGTCTGCCACCGCGGCGGCGGGCTCGGCCTGCGCCGGTTCATGGATGTCGGTGAGGATCGAAAAGCCTTCCGCTTTCAGGCCGGCCAGGATACGCAGGCCTTCGACCAGGCCCGGCCCGCGATAGGCGTCCAGGCTGGTGCGGTTGGCTTTGTCGAACGACGCTTTGAAGACGAAATCGCCGCCCACGGCGTCGCGGATGCCGTGCGCCATGCGGCGCACGTGCTGTTCGCTTTCGATCACGCAGGGCCCGGCGATCAACACCAGCGGACGGGGCGCCGCCTGGTCCCGGCCGAACGCGCTGAACTCAAAGGCCATGGGAATACGTCGTTTCGGCCCGGTCCCGGCTCTCGGCGCCCGGCCGCAGCAGCCGCTGGTGGTACTCGTAAGCGGCGCCGATGAACGCTTTGAACAGCGGATGCGGCTCCATCGGCTTGCTCTTGAACTCGGGGTGGAACTGGCAACCCAGGTACCAGGGATGATCGGCGATCTCGCAAATCTCGACGTAAGTGTTGTCCGGCGTCTCGCCGGTGATGCGCAGGCCGGCTGCCTTCAGCCGGTCTTCGTACTCGCGGTTGAATTCATAGCGATGGCGGTGGCGCTCCTGAATTTCACGCGCGCCGTAAGCGCGGTAGGCGAAGCTCGATTCCGCCAGCTTGCAGGGCCAGCTTCCCAGCCGCATGGTGCCGCCCAGCTCATCCACGCCCTTGAGCTCGCGCAGCTTGAAGATGACGCGGTGCGGCGTGCCGGGGTTGAACTCGGTTGAATTCGCGCCCTCGAGGCCGCACACATTGCGCGCGAATTCAATCACCATGGTCTGCATGCCCAGGCAAATGCCGAAGTACGGCACCTTGCGCTCGCGCGCGTAACGAATCGAGTTGATCATGCCCTCGATGCCGCGCTCGCCGAAGCCGCCGGGCACCAGGATGCCATCGTAGCCTTCGAGCTGTTTCTCCCAGTCGGCCCCCAGCACGCCTTCGGCTTCGATCCAGTGAATGTTCACCTTCAAGTGGTGCGCCAGCCCGCCGTGCAGCAGAGCTTCCTTGAGGCTCTTGTAGGAATCCTCGTATTCCACGTACTTGCCCACCAGGCCGATGGTCACTTCGTCGCGCGGATGCTGCATGCGCTCCACCATGGCGGTCCAGCGGTCCAGGTTGCGCTCGCCGGTGTTGAGGTGCAACAGGCGGCAGACGATGTCGTCCACTCGCTCGCCGGCGAACATCAGCGGAACTTCGTAAACGCTCTTGACGTCGCGCGCCGTCACCACGGCTTCCACGTCCACGTCGCAGAACAGCGCGATCTTCTCTTTCATCTCCTGCGAAATAAAGCGCTCCGAGCGGCAGATCAGGATATCGGGCTGGATACCGATGCCGCGCAGCTCCTTGACGCTGTGCTGGGTGGGCTTGGTTTTCAATTCCTGCGCGGCCGCGATCCAGGGGACCAGCGTGACGTGGACGAACAGGCAGTTGCCGCGGCCCTGCTCGTGACGCATCTGGCGAATGGCTTCGAGGAACGGCAGCGATTCGATATCGCCCACCGTGCCACCGATTTCGGCGATCACCACGTCCACGTCCTGCGCCACGCGTTTGAGGCCAGCCTTGATTTCGTTGGTGACGTGCGGGATCACCTGCACGGTCTTGCCCAGATAATCGCCGCGGCGCTCGCGGGCGATGATCTGCTCATAGATGCGGCCCGAGGTCAGGTTGTTGCTCTGGGTGAGCTTGGCATGGGTGAAGCGCTCATAGTGGCCGAGGTCGAGATCGGTTTCGGCGCCGTCGTCGGTGACGAAAACCTCGCCGTGCTGGAACGGGCTCATGGTGCCCGGATCGACGTTGAGATAGGGATCGAATTTCTGGCAGGTGACCTTCAGCCCGCGGCTTTCCAGCAGGCAACCGATGGAAGCCGCGGCAATTCCTTTGCCCAGCGACGAGACCACGCCGCCCGTTACGAAGATGTACTTAGCCATATGATTCACCTGTTGGCAGGCCGAGGGCCTGCCCCACCAAGAATGTATTTAGCCATATGATCATCGAGTTGGCAGGTCGGGGACCTGCCCCACCATGATGGAAGCTTCGAAGAGCCGCGAGACACGTTCCAGGTCCTCGGGCGTATCCACGCCCAGCGACTCGTATTCGGTTTCGATTACCCGAATGGGGTAGCCGTTTTCGAGCGCGCGCAGTTGCTCGAGGCGCTCGGCGCGTTCGAGCGGGCCCACCGGCAGTTGCGAATAGGCCAACAAGAAATCCCGCCGGTACACGTAAAGCCCGATATGTTTGAACCAAACGCCGCCCTGTTCCCGTGCATATGGGATGGCGCAACGCGAAAAGTAAATCGCGTCTCCGGCGTGGTTGGTGACCACCTTAACCACGTTGGGGTCGGCGATCTCGCGCGGGTCCTCGATCTTCTTTTTCAGCGTCGCCATCACCACGTCTGTATCGTGAACCACCGGCAGAATGGCGGCATCGATGGCGGCGGGATCGATCAGCGGCTCGTCGCCTTGAATGTTGACCACCACGGCAGATTCTTCGGTCGAGGCGACTTCCGCCACGCGGTCGGTGCCCGAGATGTGGTCGGCGCGCGTCATGCGCACGTTGGCTCCGAAACCACGCGCGGCTTCGTAAACCCGCTGGTCATCGGTGGCGACGATGACGCTCGACAGGTAACGGGACTGGCAGGCCCGTTCATACACGTGCTGCAAAACGGTTTTGGAGGAGAGGAGTGCTAGAACCTTGCCAGGAAAACGTGTAGAGCCAAATCGCGCAGGAATTACGCCCAGAATTTTACGGGGCACACGCGATCATACCATAAAACCCCTGTGATAGACTTGATTGTAGAAATGCTGGCCTGACAGCTATGCTCCTGTCCCGGTGTGAGCTGCCCGTTGTAATCGCCGCCTTCCTGGGTTTCTCATTTGGGGCGCAAGCTCAGGAACCCGGTGGCTCTCCCGCTACCATCGCGCCAAGGCCCAAGGCAACCGGAAAAGAGCAGGTTCTTCCCAAGGCCAACATCCGCGTGGATACCACGCTGGTGCTGATTCCGGTCACCGTGACCGATCCCATGAACCGCTTCGTCACCGGCCTGGAAAAAGAGAATTTCAAGGTGTTCGAAGACAAGAAGGAGCAGGAAATCAGCCAGTTCTCGAGCGAAGACGCGCCGCTTTCGGCAGGCGTGATCTTCGATTGCAGCGGCAGCATGGGCCACAAGCTGGAAAAATCGCGGCTGGCGGTTTCCGAGTTCTTCAAGACCGCCAACCCGGAGGATGAGTTTTTTCTCATTCAGTTCAACGATACGGCCAACCTGGTGCAGCCGTTCACGCAGAATCTGGAGGAAATTCAAAACCGCCTGACGTTCACTTTCTCGAGGGGCCGAACGGCGCTGCTGGATGCCGTTTTTCTCGGTCTGCACACCATGAAGCGGGCGAAGAATCCGCGAAAAGCGCTGCTCATCATCTCCGATGGCGGCGATAACAACAGCCGGTACACGGAAGCGGAAATCAAGAACCTGGTGAGGGAAGCGGACGTCCAAATCTATGCGATTGGAATTTACGAGGAAGGCCCGGCGCGCGCGCGAACTCCGGAGGAGAGCGCGGGCCCGGCGCTGCTGGCCGCCATCGCCGAACAGACCGGCGGGCGGCAGTATGAAGTGGACAATTTGAACGAGCTTCCGGACGTGGCGGCGAAAATCGGCGTGGAATTGCGGAACCAGTACGTGCTGGGGTACAGCCCGCAAAATCTCGATCGCGACGGCAAGTACCGCCATGTGGTAGTGAAGGTGATTCCGCCGCGCGGTCTGCCGTTGCTGCGGCCCTTCTGGAGACTGGGATATTATGCTCCTTCGCAATAGCTGGCGGGCGCCGGCGCTGATGGTCGCGCTGGCCGCTTTCGGCCAGGACAGACCCGCGGTTCCGCCCGGCGCCGAGGATGCGGGCTTGCCGGTGTTCCGCGCCGACACGCGCCTGGTGGTGTGTCACACGACGGTGGTGGACAAGAACGGCCATCTGGTGACGGACCTTCCCGAATCGGCTTTTTCGGTCACCGAGAACGGCGCGCCGCAAGCCATCAAGGCGTTCAAGCGGGAGGACGTGCCGGTTTCGCTCGGGCTGATCATCGACAACAGCGGCAGCATGCGCGAAAAGCGCGCCAAGGTGGCGGCGGCGGCGTTGGGGCTGGTCAAGGCCTCCAACAAGGACGACGAGGTCTTCGTCGTCAATTTCAACGATGACGCTTACCTCGATCTGCCCCACGGCAAGGACTTCACCAACGACATCACCGAAATGGAGGAGGCGCTTTCGCACATCGATTCGCGTGGCGGCACCGCCATGCGCGATGCCATTCGCATGTCCATCGACCACGTCAAGCAGAAAGGGCACCGCGACAAGAAGGTGCTGGTGGTAGTGACCGACGGCAACGACAATTCGAGCCTCATCAGCCTGGAGAACCTGGTCAAGGCCGCGCAGCAGAGCGAGGTGCTGATTTACTCGGTGGGCCTGTTGAGCGAAGAAGAGCGGCGCGAGGCCGTGAAGGCCAAGCGGGCCCTGGAGGAACTGGCCACGGCGACCGGCGGCGAAACGTTCTTCCCCAAGGAGCTGAGCGACGTCGACCGCATTGCGGCGGACGTGGCGCGCGATATCCGCAGCCAGTACACCATCGAGTACTCGCCGAGCAACACCGCCATGGATGGCTCCTACCGC
>DASWZP010000033.1:0-23398 GCA_036404395.1 Bryobacteraceae bacterium
GCCGGCGATACGGATGGCGTGGCCGCAGCAGGTTTCCGCGATCCACTGCCCGATCCCGTTCTGCCCGTCGAACAACAGGCACGACCCGCTCTCGCTAGTCACGCGGCCCTCGGCGTGAGGGTCCATCTCGCCCGCCAGCAGTTGGTCCACGTAGAACGTCAACAACTGGATGCCGTGCGAATCCACGCCGCGCAGGTTGGCGGCAATCAGCGACGCCGCCACGATGGCGGCCTGGTGCGCCGGCACGCCGGCGGCCAGCAGGATGGACTCGCTGAAACTTCGGAGCACGGGAGCGGCGACGGTCGGCATGAAATACTCATCCTAGCGCCAATGCCCTTCACTAAAATAGTGGCCAAGAAAAGCCGAGATGAATCTCGGCTCTGCAGACCTGACAGCCTGCGCCACGGCTTACTTGGCCGGCTTGCCGGGCACGCCCTTCGGCGGGAAGGCGGGGTTGGGAAAATTCACCTTGACTTCGGCGTCGATGCGCTTGACCCACTCCGCCGCGTGTTGCTGCTTGAGCAGTTGGTGGATCTGATCCTGCACTTCCGAAAGGCCGCGGATGGTCACGATCTCGGCCTTGAAAATGTAGAAGCCGTGAGGCTGCCGCACGGCGTCCGTGATCTGGCCCATCTCGAGCGCGAACACTGCCTGGCGGATCGCATCCGGCAGGGGATCGGTGGTCGAAAACGTTCCGAAGTCGCCGTCCTTGGCCTTCGAGGGATCGTCCTCCGAGTTCTCCTTAACCAGCTTCACGAAATCGGCGCCGGCTTTGGCTTGGGCGACCAGTTTGTCGGCTTTGGCCTTGGCCTGCGGCTCGGTCAGCTGCGATTTGTCTTCGGCGGAAGGAGCGTCGGTGAAGGTAATATAGATAGCCTTGACCTTGACCTGTTTGAAGCTCTCTTTGTTCTTGCCGTAGTAGTTGACGATTTCGTTCTGATCCACCGCGGTCGTCGCGAACACGTCCTCCAGCGTCGCCAAGTACAGGGTGAACAGCCGATCCCAATAGAGTTTCTCTTTGGTCAGGCTCCGCTCATCGAGCTTTTTTTCGACGGCGATTTTCTCGTACATCAGCATGGTCGCATACTCATGGAAGAACTCGACGGGATCTTGCCTGATGACATTCTGGAGTTGGGGCTGCAGCACGTGAGAGAGTATCTTCAAGTCGCCCATGGTGAATTTCGAGCCGTCCTGAAACTCGGCGATGACCGTCGGATCGGGCAGATCGGGGATCGCGGGAGCGGCCTTGGGCGGGGCGGCGGCAGGGGGCAGAGGACTCGCTAGTGGAGGCGCCGGAGTCTGCGCGCTGCCGGTAGCGCCGGCGATCTTGTCGCCGGCATTTTGACTCGCCGGCGAAGCCGCCGGAGTCTGCGCGCTGGCTGCGCTAAGGCAGACCAATAGAAGGAAGCAGGGGATTTTCATAATAGGTTGGATGTGATTTTTCAGTATATCATTCGGCAGGCGAACGGCTTTTGTTGCGCGAGGGCACTCTTTTGAGACGCGGACGTAGCGAAAAAGGTTAGGAAGTGACGCTACCCGGCCAGGCCCGGTAGCCCGCCCATGCCGCGCGCGGACTTCACCGCGCGGAGAATCGCCACCTCCACCGCTTCAGCCGCCGCCACGCCGAGCGAATCGATGCCGGCTTCGAGCGCGCCCAGTGACAGGGCGAAGACAATGTCGCCATCCACCATTGTGTTTACCGGACAGATGGCGCGCGCCATGCCGAGGCCGCCGAATTCCGCCAGTTTCCTGGCCTCGAGCTTAGTCAGGCGCGCGTTGGTCGCGATTACCGCGAGCGTCGTGTGCTTGGGCGCCGCGGGGCCGCCCGCCGGCGCGCTGTGGCGCTTCATGTAGCCGGCGGTATCCAGAAACTCTTGGGCTCCGGGCGCACGGCGCGCGCCGGCGACGATCTTGCCGCTCGCCGGGTCGCGCACGTCGCCCATCGCGTTCACGGCCACCAGGCTGGCCACCAGCACACCGCCATCGAGCTCCACCGTGGCCGAGCCTATCCCGGATTTCATGGCGCGCTCGATGCCCAGAATCTTGCCCACCGTGGCGCCCGTGCCGGCGCCCACCGCGCCCTCGGTGACCGGCCCGTCGGTGGCGGCCGCCGCGGCGGCTTCGCCCATCGCCAGATTGGGGTGAACGTTCGATTTCCCGATGCCAAGATCGAACAGGACAGCCCCCGCTACGATGGGGATGTGCTCGCCGGCGAAGGCGAACCCGACGCCCCGCCGCGCCAGGTAACGCCGCACGCCGGACGCCGCTTCCAATCCGAAGGCGCTGCCGCCCGCCAGCAAAACCGCGTGGACTCGGTCGGCCACGTGGCCCGGATCGAGCGTGGGTGTTTCCTCGGTTCCGCTGGCCGATCCGCGAATGTCCACCCCGCCCACGGCGCCCTGCTCGCAGAGAATCGCCGTGCAGCCGGTCAGCGCCTCGTAATCCGAGACGTGGCCGACGCGAATGCCGGGGATGTCGGTGAGACCTTTCATGGTTGCAGGGCCGCGCCCATGTAACTCGAGCGGCGCCACGCTTGTATGGTAGCATCGGAGTTCGGAGAACCTGCCTGCTTGTTGGATCTGCTGAAGGAGCCTGTTCTCGACGTCCAGGAATTCGTCGTGCTCGCCGGCAGAGCCTTCCGCAACATCTTCCGCAAACCCCACTACTTCGACGACATCATCTTGCAGATGGATACCATCGGCGTCGGCAGCCTGGTAGTGGTGGCGCTGGTCGGACTGTTTTCCGGCATCGTGATGGCGCTCCAGATGTCGCGCGCGCTGTCCCAATACGGGGAAGTGGAAAAGACCGGTACCCTGGTGGCCATCACGCTGGCGCGCGAGCTGGGCCCGGTGCTCACCGCCATCATGATGGCCGGACGCAACTCCTCCGGCATCGCCAGCGAGCTGGGATCGATGAAGGTGACCGAGCAGATCGACGCCATGCGCGCGCTGGGAACCGACCCGATTCAAAAGCTGGTGACGCCGCGCCTGCTGGCGACCTGCTTCATGCTGCCGCTGCTCACCATCATTGCGGATTTCGTGGGCCTGTTCGGCGGCTGGGTGATCTCGGTGGCGAAGCTGCACCTCGGGTCGCGGCTGTACTGGAACTCCGCCTGGCAGGCGCTGGAGTGGAACGACGTGGCGCAGGGGGGGCTGATCAAGCCGCTGGTATTCGCCGTGGTGGTGTCTCTCATCGGCTGCTTCTACGGTCTGCGGACCACCGGCGGCACGCAGGGCGTGGGCCGCTCCACCACGCAGGCGATGGTGGCCGCCACCATCATGATTTTCATTACCGATGCCATGATCACCGAATTCTTTGTCAGCCAGGGTGCGGGCTAATGGCGGAAACCGGATCGCCGAGCGTTCTGCGGTTTGAAAACGTCAGCGTTTCCTTTGACGGCGAGGCGGTGCTGACGGATGTTTCCTTCGAGGCCTTCGAGGGCGAATCGCGCGTGATCCTGGGCGCGGCCGGCAGCGGCAAGACTGTGTTGTTGAAGACCGCGCTCGGCCTGATACGGCCCGATTCCGGCCGCGTGCTGGTCTTCGGACAGGATTTGAGCAAGCTGCGCGAAGCGCAGCTTTTCGATATCCGCAGCCGGATCGGCATGCTGTTCCAGGAGAGCGCCCTGTTCGATTCGCTCAACATCGCGGAGAACGTCGCGTACCCGCTGCTCAACCAAAAATCGATCCGGTGCCCGAAAAGCGAGGTGCACGGCCGCGTGGAAGAGGCGCTCGACTTCGTGGAGCTCGGCGGCACGCTGGACAAGTTTCCCAGCGAGCTCTCCGGCGGCATGCGGCGCCGCGCCGCCATTGCCCGCGCGGTGGTGACCGCTCCGCCGCTGGTGCTCTACGATTCGCCCAGCGCCGGCCTGGACCCGATCACGGCCCACACCATCATGGCCTTGCTCATCAAGGAGCGCGACATGGCGCAAACCACCACCATCCTGGTGACCTATCGCTACCAGGACGGGAACCTGATGGCCAACTTCCGCTACAATTCGAAACAAGGGCGTCTGGAGCCGGCCCGGCACTCGGATGGGCCGCTCCCGCGCACCACCTTCATGGTGCTGCGCGAGGGCCGCCTGATCTTCGAAGGCAATCAGGACCGGCTGGAGTCCACGGCGGACGATTATATTTCGAAGTTCTGCAAGCGGCGGGAATAACGCATGGCGGATCGCAAGAAAATTCGTTGGTCGCAACTCAAGATCGGCATCGTCGCCGGCACGGCCTTCATCATTCTCTTTGTCCTGGTGTTTTTGCTGACGTCGAACCATAGCCCGTTTACCCATTACGCGCTGCTGCGCACGTACATGGACAACGCGGCGGGACTTCCCGACGGCACCGAAGTCCGCCTGAACGGCATCATCATCGGTTTTCTCGAGACACCCAGGCTGACCGAGTCGCACGACCCCAAGCGCGCGGTGGAGTTCTTCATGGACGTGAAGCCGGAATTCCTGCCGCAGATTCCGGAAGATTCGTCGGTTGCCATCGCAGCTTCTACCCTGCTGGGCGGCAAGGTCATCGACATTACCAAAGGCGTATCTCCTACGCCCGTCAAGGACGGCGCCGAGCTGCGCTCCGCCCAATTGGGGAACGACATCCCGCAACTGATGGGTGAAATGAAAGTGGTGCTCGACAGCTTGCAGACCATCGTCGTGCGCGTGGACAACCTGCTGGGCGGGATCGAGCAGGGCAAGGGCAACATCGGCAAGCTGCTCAAGGACGAGGAACTCTACGACCGGCTGAACGGCATCGCCGCCGAAGGCCAGAAGCTGTTGGGCGATGTGCGCACCGCCAACGGAACGCTCGGCAAGCTGATTTACGACGACACGCTCTACCGCGACCTGGACGCGCCCCTGAAGCGCATCGATTCGATGATGGCCGACTTGCAGGCCGGCCAGGGCACGGCCGGCAAGCTGCTCAAGGACCCGGCGCTTTACGACGAAGCGCGCCAGTCGCTCACCGAGATTCATGCGCTGCTCGACCAGCTCAACGCCGGGAAAGGCACCGCCGGCAAGCTCATCAAGGACGAACAACTTTACCGGCACATGGACGAGTTGGTGGCCAAGTTCAACACGACCGTGGACAAGATCAACTCCGGCCAGGGCACACTGGGCCAGTTGGCCGTGAACCCGGCGCTCTACGACGCGCTCACCAGCGCCACGCTCGAATTTCAATCGCTGGCCAAGGACATGCACGCCAATCCCAAGCGGTTCCTGTCCATCCGGCTGGGCATCTTTTGAGCGCGCGCCGCCAACTGGTGGTGAACGCGGACGATTTCGGATTCACGCCCGACGTCAACTCGGGCATTGTGGAAGCGCATCGCCGCGGCATCCTGACGGCAACCACGCTGATGGCAACCGGCGACGCGTTTGACGATGCCGTGCGCCTCGCGCGCGAAACTCCGTCGCTCGATATCGGCTGCCACCTGGTGTTGATCGGCGGGCGCTCGCTGGTAACGGGGAATCCGTTCCCGGCCACGGTGGCGCAACTGCTGTGGGCGCTGGCCCGCCGCCGGATCCGGCTCGATGACGAACTGGCCGGCCAGGTGCGGCGCGCGATCGCGTCCGGCATCCGGCCTACCCATCTCGACACGCACAAGCACACGCATCTGGCTCCGCCGGTGCTCGAGGCGGTGGCGCGAGTGGCGCGGGATTTCGGCATTCCGTGGGTGCGCCGGCCGTTCGATTTTCCGATTCATGGCGCGGGCGCCGCACCACGCATGACGCGCCCTGTGAACGGCGCGGCGGGCTTACTGCGAGGCCGCGTTCAGCGCGTGCTCGAGGCGCACGGCTGCCGCACCGTCGATCATTTCGCCGGTTTCCAGCTTACCGGCCGCCTGGGATGCGAGGAACTCGTCGCGCTGGCCGCCGCGCTGCCCGAAGGATCCACCGAGCTGATGTGCCACCCCGGCCATTTGGGCGATGCGCTGCGCAACGCGCCCACCCGCCTCAAGCAAAGCCGCCAGCGCGAGCTTGCCGCGTTGATCGCGCCCGAGGTGCGCCAGGCGCTCGAGCGCCACTCCATCGAGCTGGTGAACTTCGCCGCCTTGCGGTAGGGCATGCTTTAGCTTGCCCAAATTAAAACGCTCATTGAAAAGAGATCCAGGGCAAGCTAAAGCATGCCACACCAAGTGCTACCGTATTCTCCATGACTCGCGCTCTGTTGATCCCGCTGCTGGCGACCGCTATGTTCGCGCAAGCGCCCAACCTGCCCAAGCCGGAACTGCTCTGGCCCGATGGCGCTCCCGGTGCGCTCGGCACCGCCGACGCCGATAAGCCCTCGATCACGCCCTATCTGGTGCCCGAAGGCCGCGGCACCGGCGCCGCCATCGTCGTCTGTCCCGGCGGCGGGTATGCGCATCTGGCGCTCGATCACGAAGGCGCGCAGGTCGCGCAATGGCTCAACTCGATCGGCGTCGCCGCGTTTGTGCTCCAGTATCGCCTCGGCCCGCGCTATCATCATCCCATCGAATTGGGCGACGCGCAGCGCGCCATCCGCACCGTGCGCGCCAAAGCCACCCGATACCGCTTGCTGCCGGACCGCATCGGCATCATGGGCTTTTCCGCCGGCGGCCATCTAGCATCCACCGCCGCTACTCATTTCGATCCCGGCAACCCCGGCGCCACCGACGCGATCGACCGCGTTTCCAGCCGTCCCGATTTCGCCGTGTTGGTTTACCCCGTCATTACCTTCACCACGCCGTACCTGCACCAGGGCTCGCGCGACAATCTGCTGGGGCCGAACCCCGATCCCAAGCTGGTCGAGAATCTCTCCAACGAGTTGCAGGTCACAGCCGCCACGCCGCCCACGTTCCTCTTCCACACCACCACCGATCCCGTCGTGCCGGTCGAGAACAGCGTGCTCTTTTACCTGGCGCTGCGCAAAGCCGGCGTGCCGGCCGAGATGCACATCTACGCGCAGGGCCCGCACGGAGTCGGCCTGGCGACAACCGATGAAGCGCTTTCCACCTGGCCCGCGAGGCTGGCCGATTGGCTGCGCGTGCGGGGGCTGCTGAACGGAGGGGCGAGGTAGGGACGCACGACTAACTTCTGGCTGCGGCCAACCTTCACCGCGGGCCGGGCATGCCCGGCCCCTACGGATTCGGGTCTGGCGTTGTAGGGGCCGGGCACGCCCGGCCCGGCGACGGCTTACGTGGGAGCACTATAATGAGACCGAGGGCGCCGATGGAAACAGTCACGTTCGAATCGATTCCAATCACCTTGGGACGAGAGGATAACGGCCGCTGGTGGGCCGACATTGAGTCCATGCCCGGCGTGATGGCGTATGGCGATACACGAGATGCAGCCATCGCCGCCGTGCGTGCCCTGGCGCTAAGGGTCGCCGCCGATTGCATCGATCACGGCGAGGAAGTTCTTGCGCCGCTTATGACGAGACGGCGCTAAAATCCTTTGGGAAGGCGGTGATTCCTAGGAGGATTACGAAGAACGGTCTCGTGACGTTTCTCTTCGGGCTAGGCTTGCTGATTCCCGCATCCATTGGACTGTTTCCATCTGGTGTTCCGACGGTGACGTGCCCGCTCCCGATTCTGACGGTCATTCCCGGGTTCATTTGCGGCCCTCCCGCAGTGATCCTGCCGACGCTCCTTTTCTTTGCGTGGAGTCCCGGGTTGTTCCGGGGTGACGCCAAGGTCCCATGGAGATCCTATGTACTACTGGCCGTCCTGACGGCGCTCAGCGGAATGTGGTTCGTGGGCGGCTGGAAACTCGGGTTACAGTATCAGGACGCAAGATATACGCGTCTCGTCTGCGCGGTGAATTGCGTTTGGGTGGCATCACTATGGGCAATGTTCATCTATAACTGGAGGCGCGCGCCGTCATTCAGAGCGAACCTCCTCTTGCATTGGATCATGTTTGCCTGGCTCTCGTGGTACGCCTTCCCTTACTTGGGCGAACTGCCCTAATCCTGTTGAAGGTTCAGCGCTCCGACTTGCCGCGCGCCCCTTAGATGACCAGCACCCGGTGATCGGCGCACTCGAGCTGGATCGATTCGTAGAGCTGGCCGATCAGATCCAAGCCGTGTTTGGCGACGAAGGGCAGGATCGAGTACAGGCGTTCCTGGAGATGCCGTTCCGGGTAAATCAAACCATACAGCGAAGCGGCGTCGCGGCTGGCGCGCTCGTCGCGGCGCATCGCCTCACGGCCGGTTTTGGCCTGGATCTTGGCGACCTGGTGACGGATCTTGCGGGCGCTGGTGGCCAGGGCCTTTTCGAGCGTGGGATCGAAAGCCAACAGACGCGCTCGCAGCCGCTCTACGGCGGCATCCACATCCATCAGGGTATCGTGCAGGCGAACCGTCAGATCGGGCGGGATGATCGCGGCGGCCAGGCGTTCGCGGAAAGCTTCTTTGCCGTGGAAGAAATCGGCCAGCGAAACGCCATAACGTTCGATGCGTTTCTGGCTGAGGCTGTCGAGAATGGTGAAGCCGGCGCGCGGCACCGCCACGGGCATGCGTCCCAGGATCCGGCTGTACAGAACTTCCGATTGCGCGATGTACGCGGCTTCGGCGGGGCCGAGAATGCTGGCCACGGTGGGCAGAATCGAATCCTGCACCACCGGCCGCAGCAGGGCGTTCGGTGAAAGCTCGGCGGCGCGCGCGGCCAGCTCGGCGGAAGTGAAACGGCGGCCGTTGAGCTGGTAATCGCCATTGTGACGGCGCAGCGCGAGGCGCTTGCCATTTTCCAGCAGGAAGAAAAAGGCGTTCTGCGGCTCGACGTGAACCTGCGCGTGGTAGCCGGCTTCGACGAGTTCGCGGTTGCGGTCGAGCACCGCGGCGGTCAACTCCGGAGCCTGTTCCACGGCGCTGCGCAGCGCCGGCGCGGCGAGCTCGCGGAACGCGGGCAGCATGGGATCGACGTGCGGGATGTCGAAGCGCGCCAGCAGGCGCCGCAGCAGATCGCCGAAGGCCTGGCCCATGGTGCGGCCGGTTACGTAGGTTTCGGCAACCAGGGCGGCGGCCTCGTCGGCGAACGGCAGGCCCGCCAGCGCCGCGCGCAGCTCGTCGACCGGAGGCGCGGCCAGTTCGATCCCGCCCACCGGCTGCGCGCCGGTCTGACGGCGCATCTCCAGTTTCGCCGGCTGGTGTTGGGCGTTGAAGACCCACGTGTGGTTGACCTCGGCGAAGTCGTGGTCTTCGGTGGCCAGCCAGAAAACCGGCACGGCGGGGAGACCTTGCGCGGTGAGCCATTCCGCCAGGCGGGCGGCGTGCAGCGCTTTGTAAATGGTGTAGGCGGGGCCGGAGAACAGCCCGACCTGCTGGCCCGCGGCGACCGCCAGCGTGCCTGGTTGCGCCAGGCGCTCCAGGGCCGGGCTCGGCGGATTCTGCACCCGCAAGGCTTCCACCAGCGCGGCGCGCCGCTCCGGCGCCAAGTTCACTGCGCGAGCCGCCGCCTGGAACGCCGCCAGATCGCGCAGCGGGTAATGATAGAAACGCGCCGTGCGATCCGGATGATACGAAATGTCCGTGGACAAACGCGTGACACCGGGCAGTTCGGTCTGGCGGACGCAGCTACAGGGCATGACGGGAGCCATTTTACCTGATGATTCCGTGAGGCTTCCGGATGCAGGCCATTCTTGTCAGCCCCGCGCGTACCGGGAAATATCGTTGAAGATGGCGAATGCCAGCAGCATCATGATGAAGACGAAGCCGACCTTGAACACGGCTTCCTTCACGTTCAGGCTCAGGTCGCGCTGCATGACCATTTCGATCAGCAGCATGAGGATGGCGCCGCCATCCATGATAGGGATGGGCAGCAGGTTGAAGATAGCCAGTTGCAGGCTGATCATGGCCATGAAGCCGAGGAACTCCACCGCGCCTTCGCGCGCCGCCGCGCCCGACATCTGCGCGATGCCGAAGGGGCTCGACAGGTTCTTCGCCGATATGCGCCGCTCGATCATCCCCTGGATCACTTTGACCAGCAGAAAAGCGCCCCTGCCATTCTCCTCGAGCGATTCCCCCAAAGCCGCGGGAAACGTTAGCTGCGTGGTGGTGTAATGAAGCTTCTGCTGCGGCCCCACGCCGATCATCCAGCGCTTCGTACCATCCAGGTCGGCAAACACCGGCTGCACGGAAACGCGGTCCGTCTTGCCGTCCCTCTGATATTCGATCTCGATGGGTTTGCCGCCGCTCGACCGGGTTGCCTCCTGAAACCGGGTCGGCGAGTGAATCGGCTGGCCGTTGACGGCAAGGACCAGGTCGCCTTTCTTGAGGCCGGCCTTTTCCGCCGGGTAGGCGGGCATCACAAAACTGAGCTGGAGCTCGCCGCGCTCGTCCCAACCGGCATAACCCACGCCGAGGCGCTCGCTGAGCGTCGGAGTCACGATGCAATCTATGTTCTGGCCGTTCCGCTCGACGGTGATGTACAGGGGCCGGTACGCGCCGGTGACCTCTTTCTCGCCGATATCTTCCCAGGTGGGGTTCCGCTTGCCGTCGAGCTTCACGATGCGGTCGCCATCCTTGATCCCGGCCTGAGCGGCGGGCGAGCCGGCGGCCACGTGGTCGATTACAGCATACAGGTCCGCGTCGGAGATCTTCTGATACTTGAACATGTACAGGCCGGTCAGGATGGCGATGGCCAGCACCACATTCATGATGGGTCCCGCGGCGGCGATGATGACGCGCTGCCAGCGCGGTTTGGCAAGCAGGCTGCGCGCGTCGGCGGCCGTGCCAGCCCAGGCGGCCGGCAGGGTAAGCGCCGGCTTGCCGCCGCTGTCGACCGTCGCCGGTTCCAGCGGAACCGAATCGCCGGCCATCTTCACGTAACCGCCGATCAAAATGGCGGAGACCCGGTAATCGGTTTCGCCGCGGCGGAAACCGAACAGCCGCGGACCGAAGCCCAGGCTGAAGGCTTCCACTTTGACATCGAAATAACGGGCCGCCCAAAAATGGCCGAATTCGTGGATCATGATCATGACCCCGATCAGCACCAGCAGCCAAAGAATGTTTTCGCCGATTGCAACCATGGTGTCCCTAAGCCGGTACTGCGCGGCTCGTCAATTCGCGCGCCATGCGGCGCGACTCCGCGTCAATCTCCAGCACTTCCTCCACCGACCGGGGCCACCGGACGGGCATTTTCGAAAGGCACTCGCTCACCACTTCGTGAATTCCCAGGAAGCCGATTTTTTCCTGCAAGAAGGCTTCCACCGCGATTTCGTCGGCCGCGTTCAGCGTGCAGGCGGCCGAACCGCCGATCTCCTGGCACTCATACGCCAACCGCAACAAAGGAAATTTCTGCATGTCGGGTGGAAAGAATTCCCAACGCCGCGTCTGGCTCCAATCGATCTTCGGCACCGGCGCCTCGGCCCGCTCCGGATAGGTCAGGGCGTACTGAATGGGCATGCGCATGTCGGTGGCGGCAATTTGCGCCAGCACGCTGCCATCGGTGTATTCGATCATGGCGTGCACGGTGGATTGCGGATGGATCACTACGCCGACCTGGGAGGGCGTGAAATCGAACAGCCAGCAGGCTTCGATCACCTCGAGACCCTTGTTCATCATGGTGGCGCAATCGATCGTGATGCGGTTGCCCATCCGCCATGTTGGATGATTCAGAGCCTGCGCGGGAGTCACCGAAGCGAGCGCCGCGGCCGGGGTCTCGCGGAACGGACCGCCCGAAGCTGTAAGAATCAGCCGCGCCACCTGGCTGCGGTTGCCGGCGCGCAGGCACTGGTGAGCGCCGTTGTGCTCGCTGTCCACGGGGACCAGTTCCGCGCCGGATGCCCGCACCGCTTCCATCACCAGCTTGCCCGAACACACCAGAACTTCTTTGCTCGCCAGTCCGACTCGCTTGCCGAGCCGAATCGCTTCGTAAGTAGCCGCCAGCCCGGCAACTCCCACGATGGCGGAAATCACCGTATCGACCTCGCCCGCAACCGAGACCTGGATGCGCGCGGCCGCGCCGGCCAGCAGTTCCGGCCATTCCGCGCGCGGCAATCCGGAACCGGCGAGCAGTTCGGCGAGGCGGGCTAGCGCTTCGGGCGTCGCCACCGCCGCAACCTGGGGACGAAACTCGGCGATCTGTTCGGCGAGCGTTTCCACGTTGCGCCCGGCCACTAGAGCATAGACCCGGTACAGTTGGCGGTTGCGCCGAACCACATCCAGGGTGTTGGTGCCGATGGACCCGGTTGAGCCCAGTACGGTTAACGTTCTCATTTGAGCCGCCTGCGGGGTCGTAATTGTCATAATATCACGAGGCATTCCGGAGGCCTGGAAATTTACGCGAGCGAGGACGCGCGACAGAAAGTGGATGCCACCACCGAAGGCAGGTGCAGAAGTTCAGCCCGTTAGGGTGAAAGAGGATAGCTTGCGGCGTGAGCCGCGGAAGAATGACCTCAGCGAAATCGCCGCTCTGCGCCACTTTCGCATCGCCGCGCGGGCTCGACGAAGGGCAAAAAGGATAAACGGGACCGAAAACCCTGAAGCTGGGACATTTGCGGCCGGTTTCGGCCAACAACAATTTACTTTACCGATTCTGTGATTTTTGGAAGAACCTCTTTGACCCTTTCGGGCGCCGGGGAGGTTGCTTCAGGGGTCTATATTAGAGGTTAGTCTCGCTTTGGTGGGAGTTGCCTCCCCGGCTTACTTCCAATAATAGTAGATTCTGATTTTGGAAGCAACTAAAATCTGTATTTTTTTATTTTTTCTTTCAAGCCTTGACTTCAACCCCGGAAATTCTCTCTAAAACCTTGATAGTAGAGCAGAAATCCTCATCGCCGAGACCGGAGGAAATGGCCATCTGGAAGATCTGCTGGGTGAGAGACGTCACAGGTAATGGTACTCCTAGTTCTTTTCCGGAATCGAGCATGAGGCCGATGTCCTTATGCATCCACTTGGTCGCGAAGTTGGCTTGGAAGTCGCGTCGGAAAACGAAAGGGCTCTTGTAGGAGATCAGCCCCGATTTGGCAGCCGAGGCGTCCAGAACTTCGAGCATCAGTTGCGGATCGACGCCGCCCTTGGCCGCCAGCACCATCCCCTCGTTGAATGCCATCATCAGGTTCGAGAGAATCAGGTTCTGCGTCAGTTTGGCTTGCAGGCCCATACCAGCGGCGCCGCAATAGAACAGGCGCTTGCCCATCGGCTCAAAGTAGGGTTTGACGCTCTCGAAAACGGCTGCGTCTCCGCCCACCATGAAGGTCAGATTCCCGCTCTCGGCGCCAGGGGTGGAACCGGTGCAAGGCGCGTCGAGCATCTCGATGCCTTTTCTTTTCAAAACTTGCCCGATCTTGCGGCTTTCGCTGGGGCTGATGGTGCTGGCGTCGGCGACCACCGTGCCCGCGCGCGCACCCGAGCCGATGCCATCCGGACCGAGGATCACGGCACGCGCCATGTGCGTGTCGCCCACGCAGAGGAAAACGCAGTCCGCGTTCTCGCCTACCTCTTTCGGCGTGGAGCAGCAGCGGCCTTTTTCGGCCTCCGCCAACTTGCGCGCCTTTTCCCCCTGGTTGGACCAGAGTGCGACTTCATGCCCGGCGCGAAGCAGGTTGCGCGCCATCGGGTAACCCATCATGCCGAGTCCGAGGAATCCAAGTTTTGCCATAGAGAGGATTGTACCGCTTGTGGGCCGCGTAGCCAGGTGCGCTATTTCGCAAATCGGGAAAAACACCGGCGGCAAAGACCGCCGGCGTTACGGGAAGACCGGCGCCGCAACGGTTCCTGGTAACGCCGGCGGTCTTGCCGCCGGTTCTCTGCGACCGACGTGTACTACACGAAGAACGCGCGCCAGGTTGACACCACCAGCGCGTGCGTCACCACGCTGGCGCGAATGCTGCCGGCCTGGTTTCGCGCGCGGCCGCACAGCCAGCCGAGGACAGTGACCACGGGCACCCAGCGCCAGTTGGGAAAGCCGCGAAACCAAAGATGGGCGAGGCCGAAGACGATCGACGTGAGCAGCAATGCCGCGCGCGCATTGCCGGTCCAATCTTCCATCCACTGCTGCAACACGCCGCGGAACAGGAATTCTTCCGCCAGCGAGCTCACCCAAAGAGAGCCGAAGAAGGTGCCAATCGCGATCCACAGCGGCGCCGGGATGGCCGCCAAATGCGCGGTTCTGAGCGCCAGCGCCAACGGTCCGCCCACCAGCAGGAAGAAGAAATAATGCCGCAGCCCGACGATCCACTCCCGCTGGTTTGGCCAAAAGCCATAGCCGGTTTCGCGCATAGGCCGTTGCAGCATCAAGGTCAACGCCACGACGTGCAGCAGGCCGATCGCGCCCAAGGTTTCCAGGTGCTGGCCGAAGAAGCGCGGGTAGATGCCGTCGAAATAGTGGCCTAGGGTGACCCAGCCGATCAGCGCCAGGAACGCCGCATCCGGCAGCATGGCCGCCGGCAGAATCACATACCACAAGCTGACCGCCAGTCCCAGCGCCGCGAGGCGAACTAGCGCGAGCGAGTCAAAGCGGATGGCTCCGCAGCAGCACAGCAAGTACGGAAGCACCAGAGAGCCGGTGAGAATGGCAGGCAGCGCGGACGAAAACCGACCTGGGTACACGATAACCAGGCGGGCCAGCCGTTGCCGCACCTCCGGGAAACCGGCCGCAAGATAGAATGGATATTCCGCCAGGAAAGCGGCGATCACCGGCAGCGCCGCAGCGAATGGAATGCCCTTGGCCCGCGCGAATGTCAACCCCGCTACGCCCAGCACCATCCAGCCGGCCAGCAGAGCCGCCCGGAAGCCGCCGAACGATTTGGCCATCGGCCTCATTCTAACATCGCTGCTGTGGCTGCCCGCCGCGCGCGCGCAGGAGGCCCCGCCCAACCTGGCCAAACTGGTGGCGCACCGCGAGAGCGCGACCGAAGCCGAGCGCGACCAGTACACCTACCGGCAGACGCTCACCGTGGAGGAATTGGACGGGCGAGGCATGCTGCGCGGCCAGTACCGCGAGGTGCGGGACATCATTTTCTCGCCGCAGCAGGAGCGCACCGAGGTGCCGATCGGCAAGCCGGAAAACGGGCTCACCAATCTAAAGCTGACGCCGGAGGACTTTCGCGACTTCCGCGACATACAGCCGCTGGTGCTCACCGAGGACCGCTTGTGGAACTACGAAACCAAGTCGAAGGGTGACGAGACCATGGATGGCGTGGACTGCTGGGTATTGCAGGTGCGTCCGCGGCAAATTCTGGAGGGGCAGCGATTCTTCGACGGGCTGATCTGGGCGGACAAGAAAGAGTTCAACATCGTGCGCATCGAAGGGCGCGCCGTGCCGCAGATTCTATCGACCCAGAGCGAAAACCTGTTCCCTCGCTTCACCACCGTGCGCAAACCGGTGGACGGAAAGTATTGGTTCCCGGTTTACACGCTGGCCGACGACACGCTGCAATTCCGCACCGGACCCCAGCGCGAGCGCCTGCGCATCTCTTATAGCAACTACAAACGTTTCGCGGTGGATTCGACGTTTACGCCGCGGTGAAGCTCGTGGCGCGCGCAGTCCTCGGTGCCGCGTCGGCAGTCATCTCGGCTTTTCTTGTCTTGTTTTGTATTGCTTTGTTCCGGATCCAATCCTCAAAAAGAACGCTGCCGAGCCACGGCTCCCGGTGGTATAAGTCACTTATGACGTTTTCGATTGACTGGCAGAACGAAACGGTGCGCCAGATGCTCAAGCTGATGGCGGCCTATGCGCTGGCGCTCCCGGTCGGCTGGTGGCGCGAAAAAGAGGCTCACACGATTGGCGTGCGCACCTTCCCGCTGGTGGCGATGGCTAGTTGCGGCTATATCCTGGTGGCGGTGCCGCTCGGACATCCCGACCCCACCGCCCAGTCGCGCGTTCTGCAGGGACTGGTGGCGGGCATCGGCTTCATCGGCGGCGGAGCCATCCTGAAAGCCGAAGGCAATGTGCACGGCACGGCGACCGCGGCCAGCATCTGGAACACCGGCGTGCTTGGAGCCGCGGTGGCCGAGGACCGGTTCTTCCTGGCGGCCGTCCTGGCGCTTCTCAACTTCTTTACACTGCGTGTCCTGTTGCCCTTCAAGGAGAGAATTGACGCGAAAAATGACCGCAAAACGGCGGCGTCTCTCGACTAAGCGCCGCCCAGTGGGGCCGGTCCCCGACCGGCCAACGCCGCTTGTAGGGGCCGGGCATGCCCGGCCCGCGCCCGCCTCAACCCCCAGTCACGGCCTATCTCCCCCACTAACTCAATCACTTACCTCTCAAAACTCTTGACGAGCCCGCTATCCTTAAATTGGGACTGTGGCGCCAGGCTCCGCTGCTAGTCCTTACTTGCTGGCCAGCAAGCGTTGCACTCAGGTGTTACTGAACTTCCGGCGCCCGTTAAAGGCATGCGGGGTCCCCCTCGGGCTGGACTCTCGACGGAAGACTTTGGATCTCGGGATTCATAACCGCCGGCGGAATACGGATAGCAGTTATCGCCGCCCGCCGGATAACAGAGAGTAAGGAACGAATCGGCAAGGATGTGCCCGCCATCCAGCGGGCCTAAATCATCGAAGTTCCTACTCGAATCATCGGGTGGCCGATACGCACGGCGATAAGTCCGACAGCCCGGCCACCCGCAACGCACTTATACCTGTTTTATCCATTCCTATCGCCTGTAGTGTGTCTCCCGGTAAGGCCGGCGGTCTTTGCCGCCGGTGTCCTGTATCATCCCGCGACCGTAGGAGCCGCGCATGCGCGGCCCGCGGAGTTTCGCGGGGGCGCCACGCGAGCTCGCCGATCAGAGATTCATTCTGTTCTTGACGCCGGCCTTCTTCAGTTCCGCCCCAAACATTTCACTGACTGCCGGATCTTCATCTTCGTACTCGATCAGGTTCCCGCCTTTCCGGGTGCTGGTCTTGCCCAGCCGATGGGTGCGGCCGCCGCCTCCCAAGGCCCGCATGAACCATTTGCCGTCGCCGCCCCAATTCGCGGCAAGGTAGCGGGCTGGATCGCCGCCGGTGTTGAAGTGCTGATGAAACCAGCCGTCGGGCGGAACGAAGAGGGTGCCTTCGGTAAACTCGACGCGGACGTGTTCGGTCGCGTCGGAATACTGAATGGCTCCCTTCCATAGCAGCGTGTAGCCACGCCCGTTCAGCACCAACACATGCGATCCGGGGCCATGCCGATGCGCCTTCTTGTAAGTGCCCACCTCGAACTCGGAGATGTGAGCTTGCATGGTGTTGTCGGCGAGCTGGAGCTCGATCCGCGAATTCGCCTTGCCGCGCTCCGCGCTGTGGAACAGGCCGAGCGACCGCGCGTCCGGAATGTAGGCGCTTTCCCAGGTGTCCACCCCGCCCTTCTGTTCACTCTCGGCGGGATTGGTGTCTTTGTGATGGATGTGCTCGGGGCCGGCGCCAAAGGCGTCGGGATCGCCGTTATAGCGGTCGCGAAACACATAGTCGTTGTTGAAGACGAAGTCCACGTTGTGGAAGAGGTCGATCACCACCGGCGCATTGCTGATGGCCAGCAACCGGACAGGCGCGGCGCCGCGGTTCCTGTGCTGGCGCCAGGTGTTGAGCGGCGGGCCAATCACCGCGCCCGCTTTCCACTTCACGGTCTGCCTGGCGCCGCCCGGCAGCCAGATGTCGGTTTCGCCCTCGCCACTGACGACGTAGACGACCTCCTCGAACAAATAGCGCTGCGGATTGGTCTGGCCGCCCGGGGGAATCTCGCACAGATAGCCATCGTTGACGCCCTCGCCGCCAATCAGATCGATGAAAGCGCCCTGCGCGCCCATGCGCTTCCAGGGTTGGACCGCCGCGTTCCGAATGTCCGGAAGGCTGTAGCCCGAATAGACCTGAATGCCTTCGTTCTTGCGCCATTCCTCGTATGGATTGAGGTTCGTCTGGTTATAGTCGCGCGATTTTGGCTGAGCGTTGGATTGCTTCATCCGTTCTGCCCGCAGAATCCGGCCGGTAGCCGCGACACTCACGCCGGCCACGGCGGCATAATCGACAAAATCCCGGCGAGAGATCCTCCCCGCCAAAAACTCTTTCGCCCAGTTCTTTTTCATGGGAGCTCCAACCTCGCTATGTTGAGGGCTTCACAACAGCAGAGCGCCCGCCGTCCCGGCGCAGCCGCCAACCAAGTGGGGATTGCCTGGTAGCGTCCGCGTCGGGATGGCAGGCGCGTACGCATCCACCCATCCGTTCGGACGACGCTACCAGCCGAGCTTTAATGCAAACTGCAATTGCCGGGAAGTGGTCAAGGTGGAAGTAATAACTCCGGCGCTGGACGAATAGGCTCCCGACGAAGTGAACGTGGTAATTACCGGCCATCCGAAATTGGTGTGATTCACCGCGTTGAATATTTCGGCCCGGAATTGAAGCGTCGCGCGCTCGCGGAAATGGAAGGTCTTGAACATCGAACCATCGACGTTCATCAGGCCTGGAGCCGTGAGAATGTCCCTGCCGGCATTGCCGAAAGTGCCGGCCGCCGGGAGCAGGAAGGCCGCCGGGTTGTACCACTGGTTCGGCGAGCCCTCAATGATGGAGCCGCTGAAATTCGGGTTCAGGGAGACGCGGTCCGGGTTTCGCGTGTCGCCGTCGGCCGACTGATTAAAACCGACCAGCGGCGTGAACGGGAAACCGGTCTGAGCGGTGATGATGGCGTTGACTTGCCAACCGCCCAGTATCGCATTGGCGACACCCTTGACTCCGCCGAGAAGAGCCCTGCCGTTTCCAACCGGCAGCGCGTAGCCGAAATTCCCGGAGAAACGACTCGTGATGTTGAAATTCGACGGCCCCCAATCAAGGCGCGGATCGAAAGGATCCAGGTAGGTAGTCGTTCCACCCAGACCCGCATTGTTGAGGAAGGAAGAAGAGTGGTTGTCGAGACTCTTCGAAAATGTGTAGTTGGCCCGAAATTGAACGCCGTGACTGAATCGGTGAGTCAAATCGGTCTGCAAGGCATTGTAATTGCTGTTGCCGTTCGATTCCTCGTAGCGGGCGTTCGACAGGCTGGGGTTCATCCTGGGCGACTTTGGCGCAAAGTAATCCGCGCCATTGACAATGGTGGGATAGGCGGTGTTCGCATCGGCGGTGGCCAGCAGGTGGTAGCCGCGCTCTCCCACGTAGCCGACCGAGAGGAGGGTGTTGGCGGACAGCGACTGATCCACTCTCAGGTTGTACTGGAAGACGGCCGGCGAACTCAGATTGGGCTGGACGCCTGTCGGCCCGATCTTCGACCCAGGGGGAGGGGCGCTCGGCGAGATCGTCAAGGGGAACGTTGCCGGTGTCACGGTGACTCTGGAATCGTAGATTCCGATAGGAATCGAGTCGCAACAATCTCCCATGTAGTCCAATTGCTCATAGTAAAGGCCGTACCCAGCGTGGATCGCGGTGTGCCGGCTGGCGAAGGGCGCCCATGCGATACCCGCGCGCGGGCCAATGAGCAATTTGGCGTTGTTCACGGAGTAGACGGATTTTCCGATCACCGGCTGGGTCTCCAGCACCTGATTGGCGTTCGAAATGAAATTCGCCGCCATGCCCTGCGGTGAATTCCAGCCATTGTTGAACTCGTCCCGGATGCCCAGAGTGAGAGTCAAATTCGGAAGCAGTTGGATGGAATCCTGGGCATACCACGCTCCGGCAGTTTGGCGCCAGCCGATCTCGATGGGGTTCAATGTCGCGGCCACCTGTGTCGCTTCCCCCAACATGAAGTGCTGGAGATCGGTAAACGTGGCGACCCCATTTCTCTGATCCGCGGCGTTGTCGTTGGACTCGATCTTCTGAAACCATCCGCCAACTTCGATCTTATGGATGCCCTTGACGAACGAAACCGAGTCGGTGACGGTAAACAGGTTGCGAGCTATGTCGTCGAACTCCTGCGACCCGTTCGAGCCGGCTCCCGCGATCGCGCCGAGCTGGCCGTTGCCTACCGATCCGATGTTGATGTTGCCAATCGGCTGGCCTGCGACAAACGACAGACTGGAATCGTCGCCCGGAGGCGCCGAGTTCATCAGCCACTTGGCGCGGCTAAACCCCCCTCGGAGCACATTGATCACCGAAGAACTGAATGTATGGGTCTCCTGCAAGCTGGCAATCTGCGATCGCTCGTTGCTGGTAGTAAGCTGCAAACTGGTGGTTCCCGGACTGTGATTGAAGCCGTCGTCGATCGTGTAGACCCCGGACAACAAATCGTTGGCGGAGAAATTGTGATCCACCCGCAGATTCCCGAAGTCTTCGCGGATCATCTGTTCCGGGTTGCCATAGTAGTACGCGGCGCCTCCACCCAACTCCGGCCCGTTGGGAACCGGCCACAGAGCGAAGTAAGGCGCGATGCCGGGAGCCAGACCCACGTCGGTGAGGGTACCATTGGCTGCGGGCAAGTATCCCTTCCGCGCGTTGTTGTCGGGAACTATCGCAGCGTCGGTGACCGCGAGACGCTGCCGGAATGCTTCGTAGTTGCCGAAGATGAAGGTCTTGTCCTTCTTGATTGGACCTCCCGCGGAGCCGCCAAACTGGTTGCGCCGGAACGGAGGCACGGTGGAGACCTGGTCAAAGAAGTTGCGCGCATCGAAGAAGCTGTTCCTGAGAAACTCGAACAACGTCCCATGGAACTGGTTGCTTCCGGACATGGTCACCAGGCTGACTTGCGCGCCCGGCCGTTTGCCATACTCGGCGCTATAACCATTCTCCAGGACGTTGAACTCGCGCACTGCGTCCACGCCCAGTAACTGGCCGCTCAAGCCGCCGGGAATCACGTCGGCAGTGGATACGCCGGTGTATTCGATGCCATTCAGAAGGAACAAATTGTAGTCCTCGCGGTTACCGGAAACGGAGAAGTTATTGCCCAGCCCCGCGCCGGTGCTGGTGGAGGAGCGGTTCACGGTGGTGTTGGCCGTTCCAGGATTGAGCGTGATCAGGTTGTCGAAGCTCCGGCCGTTGAGCGGGAGATCCTTGACGGCATTCTCATTCACCAATCCGGATATCGAGGTGGTGGCCACATTCACCAGGGAGGCGTCGCCGGATATCTGGACCTCCTCCTTGAGAATGCCGACTTGCATGTCGATATCGACCACGGCATCCTGAGCTACCGCCAGGTCGATGCCGAAGCGGACCAGGTTACGGAACCCGGTCTTTTGCACCTTGACATCGTAGCGGCCGACGGGAAGCGCGAGCGCCTCGTAGTAGCCACGCTCATCGGTCACCAAGGTGCGAGTGAGGCCGGTCTCGGAGTTCGTCACGGTGACGCTGGCGCCGGGAATCGTGGCGCTGGTGGGATCGTGAACAAAGCCCGAAATCGATCCTAACACCTGACCGAAAACTGTTGAAGAAAAGAGAACCAGCGAGACCAGCAAGATACCGATCCGGCTCCTGGGCGCCCGCGCGGCATTGAAAGCAACTCGATGTCTGTCCATGTTTGTATCCTCGTGTTACGAAACCATATCCTTCCGAGATGCTTGGCGCGACCGGCGAAGAGAACGGCTGATCCAACGGCCCCTTCTCTCCCGTGCTTTGCCAATCGCCCTGATGCCCCCTGCCCGCACATGGGACGAACCTTCTGACCTCGGGAAATCATTTAACTCAAAGGAGTTAAGTTCATGCAACGGCCGAAATCACAATATTGCGAAAGCGCACCATGGAATCCTGCGACGCTGTGCCGGGCACGGCAAAACCAATGACGCCAGGCTGGACTCGCAACTGGTTGAAACGATTCACGTTCTGACCCGCCACAAGGATGCGGATTTCGCTCCCTTTACAAATGATTTCCATCTCGGTCCACTTCTCTTCGGCACCAACCAACTTCTTTGATTTCTGTATGTTGTTGATCGTCCCAGTGGGATTGTCGCGATCCTGGTAGTCGATCAGCACTTCATAGCCACCATTGGGACCGGAGCCCGGACGGTTCGCGCCGTCGAGGCCCCACTTTCGGCGCGGTTCTCGAACATAGATACAACTCCTGCCGCCGCTCGAAATATGAAACAGCAGGGCCAACCTAAAGTCCGTAAATACTTCGCGCGTAAAGATATAACCGGGACCTGGCTTATTCTTATCGGAGCGCCCGACAAGCTCGCCGCCCTCCGCGGTCCATGTTCCCACCCCGAAGCTCTGCCATCCGGAGAAGTCCGCATCATCGAACAGCGCCTGCTGGGCCCTTGCGACAAGAGATAACCCTGCCAAGATGAAGCACTTTCTGGTTATGACCGCCCTCCTTCGCTACGCTGCCAATCGTGGAACGGCTCGCTTCGTTACCAGGTACTTGCTACTGAAATGGATCATTCAGTTAGGTTCTATAGGTAATGATGGTACTGAGCAAAGTATTAGTATTTACCAAAATAAAGTGTGATGTCAAGTACAAAAGCGGTCATTAGAACGGTAGGCATCAGAGTATCCGATGGCTCGTCATCTAATGTCAGTATCTCATTGTATAAGTGTAGTTTAACTTCTTGACAATTAGCCATTCTTAAGCCTCGTGTGGCCTCACGGGGGCAATTCAGAACTGTTAATTAAGGAAGGTAATTATATGAGAGAGTTCCCTAGAACCATCGCTGTTTCCCTAGGCGCTTTCGGGATTCCAGGACCAAACCAGCAGGTCCACGATGAGCCAGCCCGGAACGAGGACAGGCACTCAACGACGCCAGTATCGTTCGTGCGGCAGACGAAACGCCCACGCTGTCGGGAGCGCCGCTGAGACGGTACCAGGTCTTCTAGTAGGCTCCAAATCGCTTAGAACGGGACCAGTACAATCACACGTTTCCGGACGAAGATGCGCAGGTTATACTCGCCTCATTAGTGGATCACTTAGTTGGACAGACCACTTACAAAAGGATCGCTCATGACTAAGCCGAGTGCGTTACGGACAGTGCTAATTCTAACCATCGTGGCCCTGGCGGGATGGGCGGGAGTGAGCCACGCGCAATCTCCTGCAGCGGCGGATTCCACGGGACAGCCGCCCGATCAGACTGCTGTCCGGCAACAGAACATGTTTCCAGCAATGGGCAATTCACCCATGGTGCGGATTTCGTCCAGGCAGACTGGTTCAGCCGTGGAAGGCGCCGTTCAGAGCGGCAAGCTCGTCCGCATGGTAACGCCCATCTATCCACCGGCTGCTGTAGAAGCCCACATATCCGGAGTGGTGACCATCGACGCGCGGATCGGCAAGGACGGCCGCATCATCCGGGCCGACGTCGTCAGCGGTCCCTTGGCGCTGCGGCGGGTCGCTCAGTACGCAGTCAAACGGTGGCGGTATGAGCCGACCCTTCTCAATGGAAAGCCCATCGAGAGAGTTGCCCAGGTTGACTTGAGTTTCGTCCTCGGCCGCTACTGAGGCTTGCGGAATTGGCAAGCAAGCCTTGCCGCGCGTGTATAGGCCGGTGCACTGGGCGCGATTCGCGCCCGATCGAGTTGGCCCTGTTCCAGTGTTTCAGGATCGCGTGGCCAGAACCGTGACCCAGATGGGGCCCTCGGCGCACTGGAAGGCAAGCCGGCCGCGAACCACAGCCCCGCAGACC
>DASWZP010000034.1:0-8838 GCA_036404395.1 Bryobacteraceae bacterium
GCGGGCGCCAGTCCGAAGCCGATGCCGGCGGCGAGCGCAATCGACAGCGTGAGTGCGAGCACATGGAGATCGGGCCGCAGGTCGTATTCAAAGGGTGTTGGCGAGGGCATAGGCATGGACATGATCGCACGTCCGATCGCATAGGCCAGGGCGATGCCGGCGAGGCCGCCGGAGAACGACAGCATCACGCTTTCGGTCAGGAATTGGCGGACCAGGCGCGGCCGGCTGGCGCCCACCGAAAGGCGAATCGCGATTTCGCGCCTTCTTTGGCTGCCGCGAGCCAGCAGCAGACTTGCCAGGTTCGCGCACACCAGTGACAGGACCAATGCCCACAGGACGACATCGAAGGTGTCGACGAAGGCGGTCTGATCCGGCGAGATATACATGAGGGTGCCGGCCGGCATCAGACGCGCCACGCGGCCCTTCGGATCGCGATCGTGCTGGAGCCCGTTTTCCCGGTCGAAATTGCGGGTGACCGTGTCGAGGGCGGCTTCCGCCGCAGGCAACTTCACACCAGCGGCAAGCCGGAACACGACGCGAAAGATTTCGCGGTCCGCGGCGTGGAGCGGGTCGCCGCTCAATTCCGGAGCCAGAGAACCGGCGCACGTCACCGGCACGAACAGGTCCGCCGGGTTCGCCGGCCAGATACCCAAGAAGTCTTTCGGACCGATGCCGACGATGGTGGCTATCGAAGCGTTCAGCCGCAGCGTGCGTCCCACCGCGAGCGGGTCCGCGCCCAGGTGGGTGCGCCACAAGCGATCGCTGATTACCACCACGGGAGGCAGGCCGGGCTTCTCGGTTTCCGGCGCGAAGAACCGGCCGGCGGCCGGCGTCACACCCAGGGCGGTGAAATACTCGGGGGAAACCAGGTGCCCGTAAAACCTTTCCGCGTGCGCGTACCCGTCTCCAGTGAATGCTACGGCAAACGGAACCAATCCCAAGAAGGCCGTCGCGCTTTCAACCACCTGGCGCCGATCGCGATAGCGCTCGAAATACGGGTAGGAAACGGTGTGCCAGCGGAAGGTGGCCAGCGACAAGGGATCGCGCACGCCGGGCGGCGGCCCGGTAAGCGACTGGCATTCGTTGAGAACCACGCTGCACATGCCGATTCCGATGGCGAGCGAAAGCACGGCCACGGCAGTGAACCCGGGCGACTGGGCCAGCTTGCGCGACGCGTAGACAATATCCTGCCGGATCTCCGTGAGATACGTAGCTGGCAACCGGACAGCTATATCGGCGAGGAGCCGCAGCAGGCCGGGCAGACCGTAGCGCCGCGAGACTTCCGGAATGGCATCTTCGCCCAAGCGGTCGAGATCCTCTCCGTACAGCATGCGAAACTCGTGCGGATAGGCGCTGGCCAGGCGCCGATAGAGGGCCAGGCAGACGCTCACGCGCGGGTTCATCAGTATGCCTCCTGCTTGCGTTTCCTTTGCATCATGCGGACCATGGCTTGCAGCCGTTCGCATTCCAGGTCGAGCACGGATCGTCCCAGCCGCGTCAACCGGTAATAGCGGCGGCGCGCGTCATCCATTTCGGCCACCGGCCGCTCATCGGACTCTTCGATCAGCCCGTCGCCGATCAGCCGCTTGAGCGAGCCATAGAGAGTGGCGGGCCAGAGACGGACGGTTCCATTGGTCCGCTCGAGGACTTCCTGCATGATGCCGTAACCGTGCTGATCGGCGCCGACCAGCGAGAGCAGAATGTGGAACCAGTTATTGTGCAGCGGAAGGAAATCCTGCGGGTCTCGGGACATGATAGTATATATATGACTCATTATATAGTTGACGTCAAGCGGATTTTGCGCCGGTGGCAACGGCGCGGAAGAAAATCACGCTGCGCGGCGGAAGAAAAGCCGAGATGACTCTCGGCTCAGCAGGCCAGACGGCCCGCGCCACGGCGCTCGGTCCCGTCCCCTTGAGAGGGCGCAGGCGCATAGTCAACCCCTGACGGCGAGTGGCTCCGATCGGCCCTGACCGCTCCCTTTGGTCGCGGCTCCGACTCACCCCAACAAGGGCGAAACGGCTGGGCGGCTGGAACCGTCTGATAGACTGAGAATTCCAACGCTACAGATGCGCGTTCGTGTGTTGTTTTTCGGCGTTTTGAAGGACCTGGCGGGTGGTAGCTCGGAGGATGCCGAGTTCGCCGAAGGAGCCGATCTGCGCGCGGTGCTGGACCATTACCTGGCGGAGTTGCCCGGCATGGCGAAGATGGCGGGAAGCATCGTGGTGGCGCGCAACCATGCATTTGCCGCGCCGGCGACGAAGATCGCCGACGGGGATGAAATCGCGCTGCTGCCGCCGGTCAGCGGGGGATCGGAAGACGGCCCCGACGGCATCGAAATCGAAGAGGATGGCAACTATTTCGCCATCACCCACCAGTCGATCGATACGCGCCGGCTGGCCGGCCGGTTGTTGCGGGGCGGGGAAGGCGCGGTGGTGACTTTCGAAGGCACCGTCCGCAACCACACCGGCGGGCGGCGCACGCTCTACCTCGATTACGAAGGCTATGAGCCGATGGCGTTGCGGACCATGGCGGAAATCGGCCGCGAGCTGGCGGCCTCGTTCGCGCTCGAACGCATCGCCATGGTGCACCGGCTGGGCCGTCTGCTGGTGGGCGAAACCAGCGTGGTGGTGGCGGTGACGGCGGCGCACCGGCGGCCGGCGTTCGAGGCTGCGCTGGAGGGGATAGACCGCCTCAAGAAACGCGTTCCCATTTGGAAGAAAGAGCATTTTGCCGATGGCGAGGTCTGGGTGGAAGGAGCATGGGACCCCGATGTGCCCTTGGCGCGGTAGCGAGCGGGGGGCGGACCCCTGGTCCTGGGGTCCCCTCTGGGGACGACGCCTGCGTCCCGCTGCGCGCTCGAAGAGTGAGGCCGTTGCTTCAACGCGAAAGGCCGGCCAGGGGTCCGGCCGCGGACGGGGGCGTCCGCCCCACTGCCTGCCCCACCTTGGCGCCATGTTCGCCGCGGCGGCAGCGCTGACCTCCGCGCTGGCGGCACAGGATCTGGTGATTCCGGTCAAGGTCAATCTGGTGCACGTGGCGGCCACGGTGAAGAATCGCGCGGGGCAGTTGGTGGGCTCGCTGAACAAGGAGGATTTCGAGATCTACGACAGGGGCGTGCGGCAGGAAGTGGCGGTCTTCGAACGCCAGACCAATCAGCCGCTCTCGGTGGCGCTGCTGGTGGATGTCAGCGGGTCGACCAACCAGGACCTGAAGTTCGAAACCGATTCCGCGGTGCGCTTCGTCCGCACCCTGCTTTCCTTCCGCAATTCGCAGGACCAGGTGGCGCTATACGCCTTCGACGACATGGTGACGCAGGTGCACAACTACACCCGCAACATCGGGTCGCTCGAAGCCATGCTGCGGCAGATGCACGGCTCGGCCGGGACGTCTCTCTATGACGCCATCTGGCTGGCTTCGCGCGACCTGGAGCTGCGGGAGGGACGCAAGGCGCTGGTGCTGGTGAGCGACGGCGGCGAAACCACCAGCAAGATCGACAGTCACCGCGCGCTCGAAGCGGCGCAACTGGCCGATGCGGTGATTTATCCGGTGATCGTGATGCCGATCACCAACGATGCGGGACGCGATATCGGCGGCGAGCACGCCCTCGAATTCATGGCGGAAGGCACCGGCGGACGCACCTTTCTGCTCTCGGAGGGCCCGCAGCTCGACGGCGCCTTCAGCTCCATCATCACCGAGCTGCGCACCGAATACCTGCTGGGTTACTACCCGCATGACGTGCCGCTCACCAAGGAGCGTTTTCACAAGCTGGAAGTGCGGCTCAAATCTCCCGAATTGCGGGCCTCGGCGCGCAACGGCTATTATGGGGAAGCGGAGGCTAGCGCGGGAACGCCAGCGGAGCAGGTTACGCTGAAGCCCGATAGCCGGAAGAAGCGTTAGGAGAAGCGTACGATACAACAGCCAAAGACAGCGCGCGCGCCGGAGCACACACTGGAAGAGGCCAAATACCTCCGGCAGTTGATCGAGAAGGCGACGCCCGTGCGCGTCAAGCTGGCCGGCGGCGAGGAAGTGACGGGCGTGATCGAATACTACGATCACTCCTTCATCCGGATTACCCGCCAGGGCGAGCCGAACCTGTTCATCTTCAAGCACGACATCAACTACGTGGTGGAGCTGAGTTAGGCCAGCAAGACGGCTTCCCGCACCATGCCCTACCTCGAAACAGCCGTGGAGATCGCCCGCGAGGCCGGCGCCCTGCTGGCCAACTATTTCGAAAGGCGGGTGGCGTTTGAACTCAAGGGCGAGTTCGATCTGGTGACGGAGGCCGACCGCGCGAGCGAAAAGCTGGTGGTGGAGCGGCTGCGCTCGCACTTTCCATCGCACGGAATTGTCGCCGAAGAAGGCGGCGGCCACGACCCGCAGGCGGAATACTGCTGGTACGTGGACCCGCTCGACGGCACCACCAATTTCGCGCACAGTTTTCCGGCGTTCAATGTGACGCTCGGCCTGGCGCGCGCGGGCGAGATGGTGGCCGGCGTGGTATACGATCCGATCCACCAGGAGATGTTCACGGCCGAACGCGGCGCGGGCGCGTACTTAAACAACCGGCGGATTCACGTTTCGCAAATCCAGCGGATGAACGACTGCCTGGGGTCCACCGGATTTCCCAGCCGCAAGCGGGATCACAACGTGAACATTCACTTCTATTACCAGATGGCGATGGCTTCGCACGGCGTGCGCCGCACCGGGTCGGCGGCGCTCGACCTGGCCTTCGTGGCGTGCGGGCGGCTGGACCTGTTCTGGGAATTCGGACTCAAGCCGTGGGACGTGGCGGCGGGTACGCTGCTGGTGACCGAAGCCGGCGGCCGCGTTTCCGACATGCGGGGCGCGCCGCACAGCGTGACCCAATCCGACCACCTGTTGGCCGATAACGGCGCGATACACGGCGAAGTGCTGGAAGCCTTCGGCGAGGTTTTCCAAGGACGGTTGCGCGTGCCGCTGCCGCCGGTGCCGTAGGGTTACCCGGCGCACCTGGCAGTTTACAGCCGGAATGTGTATAATTGATTAGTAGGATACACATCATGCGCACGAATATCGTGATCGACGACAAGCTGATGCGGGACACGCTTCGCGCAACCGGCCTCAAGACCAAGCGCGAGGCCGTGGAACAGGGTTTGCGGATTGTGTTGCGCCTGAGCAGACAGGCGGAGATCCGCCGTCTCCGCGGCAAGCTGCACTGGCAGGGCGATCTCGACTCGATGCGGAGCGATAGTTGATCCTGGTCGATTCCAGCGTGTGGATCGACTATTTCAGCGGTACGATCACAGCGCAGACCGAGAAACTCGATAGCCTGCTGGGTAATGAGCCTTTGGCCATCGGCGACTTGATTCTGACCGAGGTCCTCGAAGGGTTCGCCGACGAGCGGGACTTCAACCATGCCAGGAGAATGCTCACTTCGTTGATTGTCGTCGAGCTGGGCGGGCAGAGAATCGCGATTCAAGCGGCGAAGAATTTTCGGGCGCTGCGCAACCGTGGCATCACGGTGCGCAAAACCATCGATACGGTGATTGCAACCCGCTGCATTGAGGGCGGGTTTACCTTGCTGCACAACGACAGGGATTTCGATCCGTTTGCGAAGCACCTGGGGCTGCGCGTAGTGGTCTGACAACGGGGCGGCCAACAGGAGCAGCGGCGAAACGAAAGCCAGCCGGGCCGGGCGTGCCCGGCCCCTACAGCCGACGTGCGAAACGATGTACTAAGCTGGGGGTTGTCCCGGCATCCCCTCTTCAAACCGTATGTAGCGCTGGCGGCGGTGTGTTTCTTTTGGGGCACCACCTACCTGGGCATACGGATGTCGCTCGAATCCTTTCCGCCGCTCACGCTGGTCGCGGTGCGGTATCTGATTTCGGGGACGTTGACGCTCGCGTTCGCCTGGTACCGCGGCCTGTACATACCGCGCGGAAAGGAACTGGCGGCGGCGTGCATCGCCGGCCTGGGAACGCTCACCATCGGCAACGGCGCGCTGGTGGTCGCCGAAACCCTCATTCCCAGCGGCATGGCGGGCCTGATCATTGCCATGTCGCCATTCTGGATGGTGGGGGTGGAGGCGCTGCTGCCCGGCGGCGAGAAACTGCACGCGCCGACCATCGGCGCGATGGCGCTGGGTCTGGTGGGCGCGGCGCTGCTGGTGACGCCGGGCGGCGAGCAGGGCGCGGGTCACAGCCTGCTGATCGGCTGCCTGGTCCTGCAGATCGGCATGGCCGGCTGGTCGTTCGGCTCCATCTATCAGCGGCGCAACGCGGGCAAGGCGCACCCGGTGGTCGCCGGCGGTATTCACCAGCTTGCGGCGGCTCTGGCGATGGCGCCGTTTGCCTGGCTGGTTCCCCACCAGCCCATCCACTGGAGCACGCGCGGCGTGGGCGCGATGCTTTACCTGGTGGTCTTCGGTTCGCTAGTGGGCTACAGCGCTTTTGTCTATTGCATGGACCGGCTGCCGGTAGCCGTGGTTTCGATTTACCCGTACGTGAATGCGGTGGTCGCGGTGGCGCTGGGATGGCTGTTCTACCGCGAGCCGTTTGGCCCGCGGGAAGCGGTGGCGATGGGGGTGATCTTCGCGGCGGTGGCGCTGGTCAAGCGTTACTCCCGCCCCGCGGCGGGCTAGGCTGGCCGAGCTTGGCGGCCAGCGCGCCGCCGGCCATGCTGAGGCAGGTGGTGAGGATGAACAACTGGAGCAGCAGCACGGCGATGTCCGACCAGCTTTTCAGCAGGCCCAGCAGCTCTTGAAAACGCGGCTCGGCGCGGAACTGCGGCATCCCCGATGCCGCGCTGATCACATAGAAGACGGCGGCATAAAACACGGCGGCCAGCGGGAAGGTGAACAGCCCGGTGATCCAGCCCAGGCGCACGCCCGCGCCCACGTTGATGGCGCAGCCGGTCCGCCGCCGGTAGAGGAACACCGCGAAATAGCCCGCGGCCAGCCAGTTGACGTACGGCAGGAAGAAGAGTGCGGTCGCGCCCATGGCTACCAGCAAGGCAATCTTCAGCGCCAGCGGATTGCGGAAATCGAGCGGCGGTGGAGTAAGCTGCGGTGCGAAGGGCGGCAACACAACAGCGGGTGCCGGCGCCGGCGCCTCGGCGGCCACTTCGGTCAGCTCTCTCTGCGGCTTGCCGCACTTATGGCAGAACAATGCATCGGGCGGAAGCTCGGAGCCGCAACTGCAAAAGTCAGGCATGATGATCGAAGGGAACCACTTTCAGTGTGGCGCAGCGCGCGGGGCGGAAGCAACTTGCCGTTCGACGGAGGGCGCGGGACACGAAAGTGGAGCATCGCTCATTTGCGAAGAGCGGAGCCAGTTTCTGAGAGCATATCTACTTCAGACCCTCTGAAACGCGCACGCTCAGAATTCGGGCCGACTGGTTGACAGGCGAAAGCGCCTGTCCCACTTTGCCGGGCTAGTGGGGCAGGCGCTTTCGCCTGCCAACCGGCCGCATCAGCGTCAACCGAGGCTGTGCGATACGCTAGGCTCTCTCGAAGGAATTTGAGAGAACCGTGAATACGTTTCCGATTCTGCTAGGCGCGCTTTGCGTTTACGCGCTGGCTTACCGTTACTACTCAGCCTTCATCGCCGCTAAAGCGCTGGCGCTGGACGACCGCCGCGTCACGCCGGCTCGCCGCTTTGCCGATGGCCACAATTACGTCGCATCGCCCAGGTGGGTGCTTTTCGGGCACCATTTCGCCGCCATTGCCGGCGCCGGCCCGCTGGTCGGCCCCACGCTGGCGGCGCAATTCGGATTCCTGCCCGGTTTCCTGTGGCTGCTGATTGGCGCGGTGCTGGCCGGGTGCGTGCAGGATTTCACCGTGCTGGTAGCTTCCATGCGCCACCGCGGGCGCTCGCTGGCATCCATCGCGCGCAGCGAGATCAGCGCATTCGCCGGTCTGGTCACCATGGTCGCGGTGCTGTTCATCCTGCTGGTCACGCTGGCCGGGCTGGGGATAGTGGTGGTGAACGCGCTAGCCAACAGCCCGTGGGGCGTGTTCACCATCGGATCGATCATGCCCATCGCGCTCGTCATGGGCTGGTGGATGTTCAAGAGCCAGGCTGGCAGAATCACCGTG
The DNA here is from genome assembly GCA_036404395.1 of Bryobacteraceae bacterium. Classification (GTDB taxonomy): domain Bacteria; phylum Acidobacteriota; class Terriglobia; order Bryobacterales; family Bryobacteraceae; genus Bog-375. The sequence goes on from DASWZP010000034.1 coordinate 8,078, forward strand.
GCGGGTCCGAGCGTGTTCGGCGTGGTGCTGCTGATCGCGGCGGTGATCGGCGGGCACTGGTTCGCCGGCAGCTCGGCGGCGGGCGCGCTCACGTTTTCGCCTCACCAGATCACGCTGTTGATGGCGACTTACGGTTTCATCGCGTCGGTGCTGCCAGTGTGGCTGCTGCTGGAGCCGCGCGACTATCTGGCCACCTACTTGAAGCTGGGGACCATCGCCATCCTGTTGATTGGCGTCTTCATCCTTCACCCGGACATACGCTTTCCCGCGATCACCCAGTTCGTTTCCGGCGGCGGCCCCATCATCAAGGGCAAGCTGTTCCCGTTCCTGTTCGTCACCATCGCCTGCGGCGCCATCTCGGGTTTCCACGCGCTGATCGCATCGGGCACCACGCCCAAAATGATCGATCGGGAAAGCGATGCGCGCTTCATCGGCTACGGCGCGATGGTGTGCGAATCGCTGGTGGGCGTGCTGGCGCTGATCGCGGCCACTTCGATGTACCCGGGCGACTACTTTGCCATCAACAGCGCGCCCGACGTTTTCGCCAAGCTGGGCCTGCACACGGTGAATCTGGATTTGATTTCGCGCGAAGTGGGCGAGAATCTCGCCGGGCGCACCGGCGGCGCGGTTTCGCTCGCCGTCGGCATGGCGCAAATCTTCCGCGGCCTTCCCGGCATGGATCGCCTGATCGGATATTGGTACCACTACGCGATCATGTTCGAGGCGCTCTTCATTCTCACCACGGTCGATGCCGGCACGCG
>DASWZP010000035.1:0-9205 GCA_036404395.1 Bryobacteraceae bacterium
TGCGCGCACGACCACGATCACAGCGCTTGCGGCACCGAACTGCACGGCTTCGCCGCTCCGTTGATCGTCGCCGCGGCGCTGCACAGTTTGCTCGACGGCTGGAGCGTGGCCGTGGTGCAGCACGCCTCTCCGCTCGGTCTGCGCGTCGCTGTGCCCATCGCAATCGCGTTGCACAAAGTGCCGGAGGGCATTGCCTTGGGCGGCGTGATGCGGGCCGCCGTTCCGTCGCGAGGCGTGGCGCTGCTCTGGTGCCTGCTGGCGGAAGGCGCGACGCTGCTCGGCGGTGCGCTGGCCCTCGCGCTGGCGCCGCATCTGGGCAGCTTGTGGACCATCTATCCGCTCGGCTTCACCGCCGGCTGGCTGATTTACCTGGGCTATCACGCCGTGCATGAGGAGTGGAAACGCAAGGGAGCCGGTGCAGCGTCGGTTTCCGCGCTCGCCGGCGGAGCAACCGCAGCCCTCATCCAGCGCGGGGCCGAAGCGCTGTTGCGGTAGGGTAGGGCATGCTTCAGCTTGCCAACGCCCGCTTGCGGGCGGTTGTTTCGCTCTACCGTTCCCGAATCCAGGCCAGAATCGCGGCGTCCAGCCAGAATCGTTGCTCGCCGCGCGCCAGGAAACCGAGATGTCCACCATGTTCGGTCAGCACGACCTGAATGTGCGAATTGCCGCGCACCGCCGGATGCTCCAGTATCCGCCACGGCACAAACGTATCGTCCTTGGCCTGAATCAGCAGCACGGGCACGCGAATCCGGTCCACATACCCGATCGCCGATTGCGTGCGGTAGTAGTTGTCCGCCCTGCCCATGCCAAACGACGGCGCCGTGATGCGGTCGTCGATCGCAATCAGCGAATCGAGACCCTCTAGATCGGCCGCTCCATAGCGGCCGGTCGAGAGCAGTCGCCGGCGCATCTTACGAACGAAGCGGCGCTCATAGAGGCGATTGTCGCGAGCCGCGATGCGGCGCGCCGAGGCCTCCAGATCGAGCGGCGCCGAGACGCCGCAAACGCCGCCCATGAGCTCCTCGGCCGAATCGCCCAGTTCGCCGGCCAGCTTCAGCGCCACGTTCCCGCCCAGCGAGAACCCCACCACGAAGGCCGGCGGGCGCCCCTCCTGGCGGAAGGTGCGCAGCACCGCGGCCAGATCGCCGGTCAATCCGGCGTGGTACAGGGTGGGCGAAAGGTGGGCGGTGCCGCCGCAGGTGCGCATGTGGAACCGGTGCGCGGCATAGCCGGCGCGCAGCGCGGCGGCGGCGAGGCTTTCGATGTAGCCGGCCTCGCCCGAGCCCTCCAGGCCATGCACCATCACGATCTCACCCACTGCCGCTTCCGGACGCTGCGATTCCACCAGTACGCAAACGCCCGGTTCTGTTTCAATGACGCGCCGCTCGATTGGTTGCGCGGCGAGCGGCCGCTGCCAGAAGTGCGACGCAAGGGTTTGCAGGTGCGGGTTGCGAAATAGCGGACGGAAGGGAATCATCGGGCTGCGGCCGTAGGACGGACGATCGCTTTTTGTCGTCTGTCAATGCGCCGTGCCTGGGCGGCGGCTGACAGACCACAAAAGGCGATGGTCTGTCCTACCTCGGCACGCGCGCCCGCCTTCAAGGCTTCGCCACCACCGTGATCGCGGTGACGTAGTATTTCACGTCCTCCACCACCACCGTGGCTTTGATATGGTCGCCGACTTTGAGTTTGGCGAATTCGGAATCGGGCTTGACGGGATAATCCATCGTCATTGCATCCATCCAGTCGCCGATCTTGCCGGCGTCGATGGTGGCCGTCTTCGTGGAAGCATCCAGCGCCTTGACGTCGCCTTCCATGGCGAAGCGCTTCACCTGCGCCGTCGAAGCGCAGGCGGCCAGCGCCAGCGCCACCGCAAACAACAGGATTCGCCGCGTCAAGGCTTCCAGCCCTCGCAAACCGGAGGCGTCAGAATCGGCATGTGATCGATCGAATCCGCCGGCGGCGCCGGCACGGACATCCGATCGATGAAGCCCTTGGGGATTGATGCGCGCAGCAGCGGAATCGAGCACACGCTGGAAGACGCGCTGACTGTGACGCTGCTACCGGGCCACACGAGCTTTGGCGATACAAACCCGCGCTTCTTCCACTCGCTTTGCGCCGGCTGAGTGCCGGGCTGGAGCGAGTCGAGCCGCTGCGGCAGTTTCTGGAAAGCGTTCTGATCCGCCGAACGGGGCGGGGAAGTCTGCGCCAGCAGAGCGCACGGCAGCAGAGCCAGAATCCAAATGCGCATGAGGGACTCCTAGCAGCCAGTATCGCGCCGCGCGCCGGCCGCCGCAACGGCCGCTTGGAGGGCGCCTCCGCAGTCTGCGTCGTTCGAATGACAGAATCTCTCGTGTTCTAGGTCAAATGCTATAATGATCGAAGGAGCACGCTGATGCATCCCGATGTCTTTCAAAAGGTGGTGTGGGAGGAGATGCTGTACGCCCAGATGCGCAGCAACTACTTCGCGGAACTCGTCCGCCACTACATGAAATTGGACAAAGGTCTTCGGGTCCTAGCGCTGTCTGCCACTTCCGGAGTGGTTGCAACAACCCTGGCGCAAGCCAATTCTGAACTTCTGAGATTTGGCGTGCCGGTCATCGCACTAGTAATTAGCGTTTGGCTGATCTTTAGCCAGTACACCTCGATGGCCCGGGATGCCTCCGAACTTCACGCGGGGTGGAGCACGGTGGCCCGTGATTACGAGAGAGTCTGGAACAACCTCTCCGATGCCGATGCTCAGGCAACCTACCAGCAGATCTACGACCGCGCGGAGTCGCTTTCCAGAAGCGGCGAAAAATTCCCGTACAAAAAAAAGCAGCTCAATCGATGGCTGGATCAGGCTACTACGCTATCCATGGCACGGTATGCCCACTGACGTTACCAAGTTTCAATACCCTCCACCGCCGAAGCCAGCGCCAGCGCCGCCACCACCGCCTCCACCACCGCCTCCTCCGAAGAACCCCCGCGGATAGCGGCGAGGGATTACGCTCGACGGACATTTGGGTCGCCTCACAGCGCGCGCCGCGCCCTATCGCCGCAGGTAGGCGTCGTCCTTGTCGATCCAGTCCTGGCGGATCGGGCTGAAGACATCCAGATCCAGCGTGTCTTCGAGAGCCTCCGCACTGTGCGGGACGTTGGAAGGAATCAGCAGCACCTGCCCTTTTCCCACCGTCACCTCTTTGCCTTCCACGCGAAACAGCAGCGCGCCTTCCAGGATGTAGGTGATCTGCTCGCTTTCGTGCTGGTGGGTGGGCACCAGCGCGCCCTTCTTGAGGAAGATCTGCGCCAGCATCGCCTTTTCGCCGGTGACGAACCTGCGCGCCAGCTTGTCGTTCATGACCTCTTTTTCCATTTCATCCCAGGTGTAATGTTCCATGGTGTCGGCTCCTCGCGTTCACTTCTTTCCTTTCGCGATCTTGTACGCTTCGCGGATTTCGCCGATCTGGCGGGCGTGCGACTCGGTGTGCGCAGCGCCTTGTTCCAGCAACTGGCCGAGCGTGAGGCGGCCGCGTTGGGTATGGTTGCCGGCGCGGTCGTACGTGGCCTCGGGCAGCGCCTTCAGCAGGTCGTAGTTCTCGGCCCGCGTGCGGCGCAGCGTTTCGAGCGATTGCTTCGGTTTGCGGCGGGCGTAGTCCAGATTGGCGGCCCAGGCGTCCTGATCGAACCAGATCATGGTCGGCGAGTCCTCCGCAATCACCTGCCGGAAGCGGTGCGCCAGCACGATTTCGGTGTCGGCCAGATGCGCGACGATCTGGCGGATGCTCCATTTGCCTGGTGCGGCGACGAAGTCTTCTTCTTCACCAAAGACGCCGGTGAGCACCACGGCGAGCAGCTCCGGGCCGCGGCGGTAGCGTTCGAGTAGTTCGGGTATGTCGGACATGGTCAGTAATAGTCGGCGCAGCTCATATAGTAGCCGCACTTCTCGCAAAGCAGCTTGCACTTCCGTGCAGTGAGCCGCGTGGAGCAGACCGGGCAATAGAGCATCGGCTCGTGTTCATCGCGCTGCGGCGGGATTGTGGAACTGTCTTGCGGGATACTTTCGGCGTCCATCGGCAAGCTCTCAGCTTCCTGCGCGGATGAAGCAATTATACAACCGCGGAGCGGGCGGGCTGGCGTGGAGCTAGCTCCGGCCGTGCCGGGCCGGGCGTGCCCGGCCCCTACGAGTCCTTGTAGGGGCGAGGCATGCCTCGCCCTCGCACCCGGGCGACAAAGCGCGCTGCATCTCGCCGTACCGCCGGGCCTTTTCCATTTACAATGAACCATGGTGAATCGGAGGGCGGCGGACGGGCGCTTCGCGCGGATATGGTAGGGCCGCTCTTCGACGACCCCGCCGGCTTCAACCGCGCCGGGCTCGCCGTGCGCTTGCGCGCGCTCGCCGCGCAAAACGTCCTGATCGGCGGCAGCTCCTGGAAGTACGAAGGGTGGCTAGGGCAAGTCTACTCGCGCGAGCGCTATCTGGCGCGTGGCCGGTTTTCTACACGGCTGTTTCAGACCGAGTGCCTGCGCGAGTACGCCGAAACCTTCCCCACCGTCTGCGGCGATTTCGCCTTCTACCAGTTCCCCACCGCGGAATTCTGGCGCAAGCTGTTCGGCCAGACGCCTTCTCATTTCCGGTTCGCCTTCAAAGTGCCGGAACAAATCACCTGTAAAGTATTTCCGGCCCATCCGCGCTACGGCTCGCAGGGCGGCCGGGAGAATCCGGGGTTCCTCGATGCCGGCGCGCTCGAGGAGATGTTTCTGCGCCCGCTACTGCCCTACCGCCGGCAAACCGGGGTGCTGATTTTCGAATTTGGCGCCTTCGGCCAGCGCAGCTTCGCCGCCGCCGATGAGTTCCTCTCGCGCCTCGACCCGTTCCTGGCCGCGCTGCCGCCCGAGTTCCGTTACGCGGTGGAGATCCGCAATCCCGAGTTCCTGACCGCCGACTATTTCTCTTGCCTGCGCAGCCGCCGCGTGGCGCACGTGTACAACGCGTGGTCCCGCATGCCGGAGTTGCGCCACCAGATCGCCATTCCCGCCTCCGGTACCGCCGATTTTCTGGTGTGCCGCGCCCTGCTGCGGTGCGGCCGCATGTACGAGAACGCGGTGGCTTCTTTCTCGCCCTACACCGAGGTGCGGGACCCCAACCCGGAAGCCCGCGAGTCGATGCGAGCCCTGATCGGCCGCGCGCGCGAAGAGAAGAAGTTCTTCTTCCTGTTCGTCAACAACCGGCTGGAAGGCAATGCACCGTTGACGATTCTCTCTCTGGTGGACCCGTAGCGCATTTTTTTTGGGGACGCGGCCGGCCAAAGGCTAAAGATTCCGCGGGCTCAGCCGATGAAGATAAATGGCTGAGGTGTCGATGGAACTGTTGGTCGCGCGACAACCGATTCTCGACGTGCATCTGCACGTCTTTGGCTACGAGATGCTGTTCCGCTCCAGCAGCCTGAACGAGTTCGACGGGACGGAGGGGAACACAGCCACGGCCCGCGTCATCAGTGCTGTTTTCGGCTCGGCCGAGACCGACCAGTTGACCGGGCGCAAGAACACGTTCATCAATTTTCCGCGCAAGATGTTGCTGGATGGCACGGCTTTCATCCTGCCGCCACAACAGACCGTGGTGGAGATCCTGGAGAGCGCCGAGGCCGGCGAGGATCTGTTGGAGGCCTGCCGCGCGCTGCGGGACCGGGGCTACCGCCTGGCTCTCGATGACTTTACGGCTCCGGAAAAAGTGGAAGCCCTGGTTCCCCTCGCCGACTTCCTCAAAGTGAACTTCCGGACTACCAGCCTTTCGCAGCAGGCGGAAGCCGCCACTCGATTCAAGGGCAAGGTCCGGCTGCTGGCGGAGAAGGTGGAAACTCAGGAGGAATTCCGCAGCGCACGCGACATGGGCTACGAGTACTTTCAGGGTTACTTCTTCGCTCACCCGGCGATTTCTTCCACCCGCCAGATTCCTGGGTTCAAGCTTCAGTTCTTGAGAATCCTCAACGAACTTCATCAGCCGGAAATGAACTTCCGGAAATTGGCGGACCTGCTCAAACGCGAGCCCGGACTTTCCTACAAGCTGCTGCGCTTCGTCAACTCGGCGTGGTTCGGGCTGCGCTCGCCGGTGGAGTCGCTGGAGCGCGCGCTGGTCTCGCTCGGCGAGGATGCCGCGCGCAAGTGGCTGTCGGTGCTCACCATGGCTAACCTGGCTTCGGACCAGCCCACTGAGCTGGCGATCAGCACGCTGGTGCGGGCGCGCTTCTTCGAGTCGCTCGCCAAAGAAGCCGGATTGACGCAACTGCGCGACGACTGCTTTCTGGTGGGCCTGTTCTCCCTCCTCGACGCCATGCTGGGCTGTCCTCTGGCGGAGCTGGTGGAAGGCTTGAACCTGCACGGCCAGATTACCCGCACGCTTCTCGATCGGCCCCATCGAAGTGACAAGATGCCGCCGCTGTGGAAACTCGTCCTCGCGTATGAGCACGCCGATTGGGACACACTCGGCGCCAGCGCACGCGGTCGCGGCCTGAACGCGCAAACCCTCACCGACTGCTATGCCGAAGCCGTGCAGTGGGCCGACGGTGCGGAGATAGCGTAGATCGGGTCGGATTACGACCGCTAGCGCAGTCATGGCGCGGTGAATAGAAGTTCTCGGCAAGTGCAGCGCCCGGAATGGCTTGCCCGTTAGCGGTCCGCTCGCTGGGAACGAAGTTAAGTAGTGTAACATCGTCGCGATTGATAACCTTGGTGAGTTACATATTGTAAGTATCAGGTGAGCAAAGCGTTGCGCCGCCGAAGGCTTCCATCTGTTACTATAGAGTTCCCCATGAACTTACAGTGGCTACAGATGCGCATAACCGAGGAGCAGGAACGGCGGCTGCGGGAAGACAACATTCGGAAAAGGATGCCGCGTGCGCTCGAAGAGTTGCACGAGAACCTGACTGAGTGCCTGGAATCCTTTAAAGAAGCGTTCGGCGCGCGGGCGGCGAGCATCCACTTTGTCACCGGTCGCGTGCGCATCGAGATACGCGATGAGGTCGAGACGCGGTGGGTGGCGCGCGCGGAGATCGTCATCGTCAACGACCTTACGCTCCCCGGTTTTCGAATCGAACGGGGTGGCGAGCCGTACCTGATCGAAGTGGGAGTGCTTGCCGGCGACAAGCTGTTCTATCGCGACGGCGACGAATACATCACGATAGAAGAGCTGACACGCCGCATCCTCGACCGCGCGTTGTTCCCCAAGTTGGCGGCTTGAGCTGGGGCAGGCCATCGTCTCGGTAACGCCGGCGATCTTGTCGCCGGTGATTTGCCGGGATTCCCGGACCTTCGAGGCGGTTTCTCGCGGCCTGCCATGTTGGCAGGCTGAATCCGCATCGGACCCGAAAACCGGGACGCCTGCCCCACTTTCCGGCGGTTATTTCCCGCCCGCGTACTTGGCCCACTGGGCGGCGATACCGGCGTCCTGCGCATCGCCCTCGTGGATGATGACCCGATAGCGGAAGCGCACGGATTGGCCCGGCGCTACGGTCAACGATCCGTCCTTGGTTTTGTCGCCGGTGAAGGCCGCCAGCGCAAACGGGTTGGCCGCGAACAGGCCATATCCGCGCGCGTGCCAGCGCACCGGATGGCGCGGGTTCTCGGGGTGGTCCAGGATCGCGATTCCCACCTTTTCGCCGTTCACCGTGCCGGAGTAATCGCACCAGTTGGAGGGCTTACCCCAAAGCTGCCGTTCGCCCGCCAGGCCGTCGGCGTTGCCGATGTGTCCGGTGCCTCCCGCTTCCTGCAGCACCGGCCGCATGCGGATGCCGAACAAGCCATCCTTGGCGTCGCCGAAGGTCACGGCGTCCGCCGCCGCGGTGAGAGTGATATCGAAATCGACGATGCGCAGCTTCGGATCGGCATAGAACGTCATCCGCCGCGCTTCGGTCAGCAGCTTGTGACCGGCCAGATCGGTCCAGTCGAAAGTGGCGGCGATCACGCCCTGGTCCTTGCCGCCGCTCACCTCATCCAGCTTGGCGAGGACGATTTTGCCGCGATTGGGCGTGGTATACGAAGCTTCGTTATTCCAGAAATCGAGGCCGTTGACCTTTTCGTGCGCGAACCACAGACCGCGTTGATGCGGGTGGTCGGGTCTCGCGATGCCGGCCTCTTCTTCGACCTTTTCCATCGGCCACATGCGGGTGACGTATGTGCCCGAAGGTGCGCGCAGCGGGTGAAGATACGGCTTGGTGACAGTCTCGCCAGAGACGAAGAATTCCGTGAACGGCTGCCCGTCGATGATGACGCCGATCTTCTCCGCACCGGGCGAGATTTTCATCGCGACGCCGGTCTTCTGCGGCCCCGGATCGGTCTTGACTTGCGCGGCCACCGGCCAGGCGAGCGCCGCGGCGGCGAAAAGAAAGAGAGTTCGCTTGGTCACCTTGTCATCTTACCCGCTTTCCACGATCCACCGGGCGCGCCCAATCCACGCCCTCATCCAGCATTCTCCAAAGGGGCTGAACGCGCACTGGCGCCCTTGCGCAACACATGATTCGGCACGGCGCGCTTCGCGCACACGATGCGATCCGGCCTCGGGACGGTGCTCCGAAAAAGGAGAGAGACCGTCTGCTCCAGTCAACTATAGTTGCAGCCGTGCGAGAGCTTGGTCGAGGTTGGGAGTACCGCGTCTATGAGCAACGGGACGGCCGCGTCCTGAAGATTCCAAGAAGTGCGATGGATCGAGCCTGTAGGGTGCTGTCGACGGCGTATCATGACGGCAAAATCCCGGCCGCGCATGAGCTGACGGCACAAGTACTCAAGAAACCTGGGACGATTTCGAACCTGGCGTTTCTGATGGATCGTTTCGCTCGGGTGCCCCGGCGATACGTTGCACTGCTCGGCAATCCGGTTGCCTTGGGAGGAGGGCGGTACACACAGGACTTGGTGACGCCGCTAGGCATCTATTTGAAGAAACATGCCCTGTGGGACAAGCGGCCGGTGATTTTGGAGTACGCGACGTTGATTCGGCGACTCTGGGAGATTGGCCTGGCGGATTGCGGCTGCGGATTCCCATGGAACTGTGGAGTGGATTCTCAGGGTTCTGTAATTCAAATGGACGTAACCGAGTTAACCTGGAACGAACAGGCTGTGAGGAACTGTGTCCATCGGCGGACGTGGCTTCGCGATGGCCTGTGGCGCGATAATGCGGATGTCTTCGCCACGGTGAAGCCGGACCTCGACCGCAGACTGAGCATGCGCTCTTTCG
>DASWZP010000036.1:0-2619 GCA_036404395.1 Bryobacteraceae bacterium
TGCCGCGTTTACCAACGCCGTCCGCAACACGCTCGAGACCCATGGCGTCGAGTTGCGCTGCGGCGTGAAGGTGGAAACGATTGAGACCGACCGCGTGGCGGACGTTCCCTGCGACCTGGTCATCATTGCGGCCGGCTTCAAGCCGAATGTCGAACTCGCCGCCGAGGCGGGTGTTGCCGCCGGCCGCACGGGCGCCATCGCCGCCGACGATCGCATGGAGACCAACCTGCGCGGCGTTTTCGTTGCCGGCGATTGCGCCGAAACCACGCACCTGGTCACCGGGCGCCCCACGTGGATTCCGCTCGGCACCACCGCCAATAAGACCGGCCGCGTGGCGGGCGCTAATGCCACCGGCGGCCGCGAGCGCTTCCCCGGAGTGGTGGGCACCTGCATTGTGGGGATCTTCGGAACCGCCTTCGCCGCCACTGGCCTTTCGGTGGCGCAGGCGCGCGCCGAAGGACTCTCACCGGTGAGCGCGCGTATCGAAGCCTTATCGCGTCCGCGCTATTACGATGGCGTTGCGACCACGGTCGAGCTGGTGGCGGATCGCGCCAGCGGCCGTCTCATCGGCGGGACTGTGATTGGCGAAGACGGCGCTGCCGGCCGCATCAATGTCATCGCCGCAGCCTTGCACAATCGCATGCGCGTGGAAGATTTCGAACGTCTGGATTTGGCCTATTCGCCGCCATTCTCCCCCGTCTGGGATCCCCTGCTCATCGCCGCCCAGCAGGTTGTGAAACAGTTGTAGAGATCTGCCGTGGCGCACGCATTCTTGCGTGCTGTGTCGGCATTCGTGCCGACATTTCTTGGAGTTCAAAGCGAAGAAAGGTCGAGACGACTCTCGACCCCGCACGCTGGACAGCGCGCGCCACGGTGCGGAATCAGGAACGCGTCTGCGATTGCCGGGCGCGCTGGGCGAGGTAGTGCCGATCGAGCGCTTGTCGGACTAGTGTCTTGATAACGGCTTGGCGGCTCACGTTCAGATCCCGCGCGGTATTGTCCAGTTCCTCCAACATCGTCGCAGTCAGGTCCACGTTCACGCGTTGAATCGGCTGAACCATGTGGCCCTGACCTTTGAAGAAGCGGGAAACGTCCTGGCCTTGATCGGCTAGCCGGGCAATCGCGTCGGCAGAGACCGGTTTGGCGGGTTTACGAGTTTTCTTCATATTACGGATGCAGAGTGGTATGACTGTTATACCACATTGGCGCGGCTGGTGCCGTGGCGCACGCACTCGTGCGTGCCGCGTCGGCACTCCTGCCGACGCAGGGCTGCTCTCGGGCGAAGAAAGGTCGAGACGACTCTCGACCCTGCACGCTGGACAGCGCGCGCCACGGTGCGGAAGGCTCCAGGCTTCTCGTATCATGGTCGTTTGCCGATATCAATGAAAGCTCGGCGAGTCGTATCCCGGCGAATGGCGCTTTCGCTTGCCGCGTTCGCGGCTTGCGTGGCGCCCGCTCCCGCGGCCTCCGCGCAGAAACTCACCGTCGCCGCGGCGGCGGACCTGCGCTTCGCGCTTGACGAATTGGCCTCCCAATTTCGCGCCGCGCACCCTGAAGTGGACCTGGCGATCACCTACGGTTCCTCCGGTAACTTCTTCGCGCAGATTCAAAACGGCGCGCCGTTCGATGTGTTCCTGTCGGCCGATGTCGATTATCCGCGGCGCTTGATCGCGGCCGGTCTGGCAAGCCAGGATTCGCTGTTCCTCTACGGCGTGGGGCGCATCGTGGCCTGGGTACCTGCCGGCTCGCCGCTCGATCCGGCCGCGCTCGGCATTCACCTGCTGGAGGCGGCTTCGGTGCGGCACATCGCTATCGCCAATCCGCAACACGCGCCGTATGGGCGCGCGGCGGTTGCGGCTATGCGTTCGCTCGGCGTGTATGATCGCGTGTCGGAGAAGCTGGTGCTCGGGGAGAACATAGGGCAAGCGTTCGAATTTGTGGAAAGCGGCGCGGCGGAGGCTGGCATCGTGGCGCTCTCGCTGGCGCTCAAGCCCGGCGCGCGCAGCCACGGCCGCTATTGGGAGGTGCCGCAGGAAGCGTATCCGAAAATCGAGCAGGGCGGTATGATCCTCGCGCGCGCGCCGGCCGGCCCCGCCGCCCAATTCCGCGCCTTCCTGCTTTCCGCCGACGGGCGGCGCATCTTGAAACAATACGGCTTTTCGTTGCCGCAATGATATGGATTGGCAAGCCATCGGTTTGAGCCTGCGCCTGGCGCTCTCGACCACGCTGGTGCTCCAGGTGGTGGGAATGCCGCTGGCGTGGTGGGTAGCTTTTTCGCGGCGGCGCTGGAAGTTCCTGGTGGAAGCCGTGGTGGCGCTCCCGCTGGTGCTGCCGCCCACCGTGCTGGGCTTTTACGTCCTCATCGCCATCGGCCCGCGCAGCCCCGTGGGCGCGCTCTATGCGCGGCTCACCGGCGGGCTGTTGCCGTTTTCGTTTGCCGGTCTGCTGGTGGCTTCGGTGCTGTATAGCATGCCGTTCACGGTGCAGCCGATGGCGGCGGCCTTCGGGTCGGTGGACCGCAAGCTGCTCGAAGCCGCGTGGTGCCTGGGCGTTTCGCGCGCCGGCACGTTTCGCCGCGTGGTGGTGCCGCTGGCGCGCCAGGGTATCGCCACTGCCGCC
>DASWZP010000037.1:0-2894 GCA_036404395.1 Bryobacteraceae bacterium
TTCTGGCACATGGAATCGGGGCAGCGGATGGACGCGCCCGATCCGCCGCTGCCGGGCGTGGTCGCGGTGATTCCGGCGCGCAACGAAGCGGAGGTGGTGGGCCAGGCGGTCCGGTCGCTGGTGAGTCAAGACTACAAGGGTGAGTTCCACATCGTTCTGGTGGATGACTCCAGCTCGGACGGCACGGCCGACGCAGCGTGTCGAGCGGCGGGAAACGAGTTGTTGACGGTGGTGCGCGCGGCGCCGCTGCCCGATGGATGGACCGGCAAGCTCTGGGCGGTGAGCGAAGGTATTGCCGAAGCGGAGCGGCGCGCGCCGGAGTTCCTGCTTCTGACCGACGCCGACATCACGCATCCGCCCTCCAACCTGAGCGACCTGGTGGCGCGCGCCGAACGGGAGGGCTACGACCTGGTATCGTACATGGCGCGGCTGAGCTGCCGGACCACGGCCGAGCGGGCGCTGATGCCGGCCTTCGTCTTCTTCTTTTTCCTGTTATACCCGCCGGCCTGGATTCGCAATCCGCGGCGCGCTACGGCGGCCGCGGCGGGCGGCTGCATGCTGGTGCGGCGCGAGGCGCTCGCGGGCGTCGGCTATATCGAAGCCATCCGCGGGGCGTGGATCGACGACTGCGCCCTGGCGCGCGCCATCAAACGGCGCGGCGGGAAAGTGTGGTTGGGGGTCAGCCAGCAAACCCGCAGCCTCCGCGGCTACGCGGATTTTGGCGAGGCCGGCCGGATGATTTCGCGCAGCGCCTTCACCCAGCTCCACCACTCGGCGTGGCTGCTGGCGGCGACCGTAGCCGGGCTGCTGCTGACTTACGCGGCTCCGCCCGCGCTGGCGCTGGCGGGTACCGGCAGCGCGCGCTGGCTGGGCGCGGCGGCGTGGCTCGTCATGGCGTTTTGCTACTGGCCGGCGCTGCGCTTCTTCGGCCGTCCCCTGTATGAGGCGGCGGGCCTTCCCCTGGTCGCGCTATTCTACCTGGGCGCCACCATGCACTCGGCGTGCGAATGGTGGCGCGGCGGAGGCGGGCGGTGGAAAGGACGCAGCCAGCCGGTCAGCCACTCTCGGGCCGCGGCACGTGCAGGCCAAACACGTTGATGAAGCGTTGGCAGCAACCGTAGCAGCGATAGGTCTTGAAGTCGACTACGGCCAGCGCCTTCTCCAGAAGCGTGAGCTTATGGGCCGGGAAATACTCCGGCGATCCACAGGACGGACAACCGGACTTATGGGCGCGCGACTGCTCTGGTTTGGCGGGAGCCGCGGGGATGGCCGGTCGTTCCACTGGACGGTCTTCCGGAGCCGGCCCATCCATCTCGTCCGGGTCGAAGCTGCTGACCATGATCTGGAGCAGCCGCAACTCGGTGGACATGTGCCGCATGTCGGTTTGGTCCGGCGCGCAGCAGCAGCGTTCCACCAGGCGCAGGGCCGCCGATCTGACCATCGCCCGAGACGGTTCCAGGTCGTCATCGGTCGAGGCCGGCGGGGAATAGTTCGCGGGATCCAGTCCGGTCAGCATCTGCTGGAGCAGCAATCCAAAATCATGCAGATCCGACGACGGAGTGGCCAGGTGCGATATGCCGTCCGGCCGCGGCAGGATCGGCCCAAGCGGTCCGACCGCGATGCGGGTCGGAGTCAGCGCACCGGAAGTGCGGCCGTCGCGGTGGAAGACCGCGGCGCCGGATGCGATCTCCCTGGCATAAGCCAAAGCCACCGGTAAAGGCAGCGGGCCCGCAGCCAGCAAATCCGCCAGCGTTCGCGTCCCGGCCGCTGCTGTAGCGCCATGCTCTGGGTGCGCCGCCAAATGAACTGCACTCCTAGCAGCCATCTCAGTTCACCCCCGCTGCACCAGCTTCAGGCTGCTCGATCACCGTGGATTGGAGCGATTCGAGCGCCTCAACCACGCGCTCCACCAGATCGTCGGTCTGGGCGACCGCCGTGCGGGAAGATGCAAGGGTCGCGGTATGTTCCGCCAGTTGGCTCTCGATCCGGCGGATATCCGCCTCCATCCGATCCCGCGATTCCGACGCCTGCTGGCCGAGGGTGGCGAGATTCTGTTCCAAGCTGCCGAGCCGGTCCGCAATGGCGGCCAAGCTTTGTTCGAGTTGCGCCAAACGCGCGGCGAACGATTCCATGTCTGGATCGAGGCGCGACCCGATTGGGTTGCTCACGTATTGAAACTCCTATTCGGTTCAGGCTGACTGCTTGCGCCGGGCCGCCAGTCGCTCGACGCCACGGCGATCTGGTTCCGCGGAATACTCAGCTTCCGCTGGCGGCGGGTTGACAGATCCTTGTCCATCTCTTTGGTGGGGCTCTCGGACAGCGTTCGGGAGCGCATTTTGGTCACTGTAACCGAAGAATCATCAGACCGTTACGCAGCAAGTGTAGCGGTGTTATGGTCCCACAACAAGTCGCGCCGGTAACAGTTCTCTATGGCCGTACTCTCATTACTGCGCGGGAGTTAGAGCGCGCGTGTTAACCAAAGATGATGTTGCTGGATAATGGGCTCGAGGGCGTGTACAATAGACACTTCGGGCCGTGGCGCAGCCTGGCTAGCGCGCTTGCTTGGGGTGCAAGAGGTCCCGAGTTCAAATCTCGGCGGCCCGACCAAATTCCTCATAGACTTACAAACAGGACATTCACCGCCGGCCGCGTTTTGGAGTCCAACTGGAGTCCAAAACGGACGCCAGCCGGGCCGCCCTCCGCAGGACACGAAAAACGCCGCTCAAATTCCTGGCGCCTCTCTACTCCTATATAAAACCCGACAAACCCGACATTTCGATCCTAAACTATTGATCCTGCTTGCGAAACTGATGTCGGGTTTCTAAAAAAAACCCGACATTCACCTGACATTTCGGACCAGAAACCCGACATTCTGCTCTTAGGAAGGCGCAAAC
>DASWZP010000038.1:0-5501 GCA_036404395.1 Bryobacteraceae bacterium
TCCGTGTTGGCCGTGATCAGCATGGTGTCTTCCGGAACCAGCGTCCCCAGACCGCGCACTTCCCGCACCATGGGGCCGCGCTTCACCGTGTCCGGCCACAAGGCCGACATCTCCGCCGGCGGCGCGGCGGGCTTCAGGCCCTTGACCCAGAAGAAGAGGCCGGCCACCACTCCCGCGGTCACGACTCCGATGACGGTCCAACGGATGGCTTTGTTCCTGCCCACGTTCTTGCGTTGTATATCCATTACCGTTCCGGAGTGGAAAAGGCACGGCTTCTGCCACTCCGCGCATAGGCTAACATATGACGTTCAAAGGCGCTTCCCGGTTGAGCCCGCAGTCCGGAGTGTCCGCTTGTGGGATAGCGTGTGCCGGGGTGGGACGGTAGCGCCGGCGGTCTATTTGCCGCCGGTGTCTTTCGCCCACACAACCGCAACTGCCTTAATGCCCGTACCAGCCGGGCCCGATCACCAGGTGATGGCTGATGGAATCCGGCACCACCAGAAACAGCATCACGCCCAGCGTGCCGTGGGCCAAGCCGAGGAAGTAGAGGTTGCGGTAGCTGCTGTACAGGCGCGCGGCAGCGTAACCTGCTGCCAGCGTCACTAGCATCAGGAACCAGTTCGGCGCATGCACGGCCGAGAACAGCGCCGCGGCGGCCAGCGCCGCGCCCCGGCCGGGCAGCACAATTTGCAGGCGCGTCAGGCAATAACCGTTTAGCAGGTACTGCTGGAAGAGGCCCCACGGCAGGTAGATTGCCCAAGTCAGCGCGGCCCGATCCAGCGCGATGCGGCGGACGGTGTCCAACAACAGCCCGGATTCGAGCAGCGTCAGCGCCAGGAACCCGAGCGCTGGAGCGAAGCGCCGCAAGCACTCAGCCAGGTTCTGCACACGAAAACCGAGCGCCGACGCGCCTTCTCCTCGCCACCAATGGGAGGCCAGCGGCAGCGCCAGAATCGGCGCCCACGCCGCCGGGTAATGGTAACGCAGACTCCAAATGTAGGCCAGGATCAGGCCGAAAAACACGATCGGCTCCAAAATCGCGAGTTTGCGTCCCTTACGCGCCGACATCCCGGTTTCAATTGTATGACATCGGTCCGGGCAGATGCGCGGGCCATATGAACCCCGGAAGAGTTAATACTACCCTATCTCGGGAATTCACCGGTCAGTGGTTATGCGGTACCGATGTAGGTACTGATAGATCTAGGCTTTTAGGCCCAGCTCTGTTATACAGAGAAGTGATTGCGGAGAATGTTCCCATGACGCCACTGCAAAACATTTCGTTCTCGCTATTACTCCTTGGCGCCCTCGAATGCCTGTATTCGTGGAAACTGCGGCGGATGCGCCGCCAGCTCGGCGCAGCGGCCTTACGCTAAGTCGGCACGGAGCTTGGCGCGCCTGACTACCGGGCAGCGGACTGCGCTGCGGGTGCATTCGTCCGCGAAATCGCTCATTTCTGCCGGCGCAACTCACGTTCCGCGCGGAACCAATCCTCGCAGTGCGAGCCACCTTGCCTGCCACGGGCTTCCCAATAGGAATAAGCCAGGGCCGCGATCTCGGTGTGTGAAGGCGTGGCCAGCGCGCTCTTCATCTCACGGCCGGCGCCGCCAGCGCTCGGCGCGTCATGATCCCGGTAATGGCGGTGGAGATGTGTGTGTCCGCAAGAGTGCAGCATCGGAGCTCGAAACTATTCTTTTATATCAGAGGAGATGTTGGAAAGGGAACGCCCACTGCGGCGATTCCGTACTGGCAGGGCTAGAGTTCGCGGGGGACGCGCACTAGTGTTGCGGGGACGGTCCCGGTTTCGCCGAATGCTAGACTTGATGGTTCATGGCGAGAGCAACCCATTTGGAATGCAGCCAGTGCGGCTCCAGGCTGGATGCGGGCGCGCTGGCGAACCTCTGTTCCTGCGGCGGTCCCCTGCTGGTACGCTACGATCTCGATATCATCCGGCACCGCTGGCCGCGGCGGGAAGTGGCGGGCGGACCTCCCAGCATGTGGCGATACGCTCCGGTGCTGCCGCCGGCGGAAACTTCGATCGTCAGTTTGGGCGAGGGATGGACGCCGCTCCTGCGCACCAGGCGGCTGGGCGCGCGGCTGGGCGCCGAAGCGCTCTGGGTGAAGGACGAAGGATTGAACCCGACCGCCTCTTTCAAAGCGCGCGGTCTGGCCTGCGCCATCTCGATGTGCGTGGAACTGGGCATCCGCAAGGTGGCGATTCCTTCGGCGGGCAATGCGGCCAGCGCCCTGGCGGCGTACGCGGCGGCAGCCGGCATCGAATCTTTCATCTTCATGCCGAATGACGTTCCGCAGGCGAATTACCTGGAGTGCAAAGCTTACGGGGCCAACGTCACCCTGGTGGATGGCCTGATCAGCGATTGCGCCCGCGTGGTGGCCGAGCGCGGCCCCCAGGAAGGCTGGTTCGATGTCAGCACGCTCAAGGAGCCGTATCGCATCGAAGGCAAGAAGACGATGGGCTACGAAGTGGCCGAGCAGATGGATTGGGAACCGCCCGACGCCATCTTCTATCCCACCGGCGGCGGCGTGGGAATGATCGGCATGTGGAAGGCGTTCGACGAAATGGAGAAGCTGGGCTGGATCGGCAGCCGGCGGCCGAAGATGATCGCGGTGCAGGCGGAGGGTTGCGCGCCAGTGGTTCGCGCCTTTGAGGAAAACGAACCGCGCAGCCGCTTCTTCGAGGGCGCTCACACGCTGGCCGCCGGCTTGCGCGTGCCCAAACCGCTGGGTGATTTCCTGGTGCTCGACGCCGTGCGCTCCTCGGGCGGTACGGCGATCGCGGTGAGCGATGAAGAGATGCTCGACGCCGGAGCCGAGCTGGCTTCGAGCGAAGGCATTTTCGCCGCGCCCGAAGGCGCCGCCTGCGTGGCCGCGCTGCGCAAGCTGCTCGCCAACGGATTCCTGAAACCGGCCGACCGCATCGTTCTTTATAACACCGGCTCCGGCCTCAAGTACCCCGAAGCCTGGTCGCCCCGCTTTCCGCGGACCACGGCCAGCCAACAAGATAAGCTGGGCGGCCTGATCACGCCGCGATAAAAACGCGTGGCGCAGGGCGCTGCCTAAGTTCATTCCACCTCCTCGCTCTCAGGCAGCTTACCTGGTTCCCTCCTACAATGGAACTTCATGTCCCTACGCGCGTCGCTCGAACGGTACTTCGAATTTGCGGCGTTGAACGCGAACTGGCGCACGGAGATTCTGGCCGGGTTCACCACGTTCATGACGATGGCATACATCGTCTTCGTCAATCCGGCGATTCTGCATGAAGCCGGGATGCCGCTGGCTGCGGTGACCGCAGCCACTTGCCTGTCGGCAGCGGTGGGCAGCGTGCTGATGGGCGCACTGGCCCGGTACCCCATCGCGCTGGCGCCGGGGATGGGACTCAACGCTTATTTCACTTACACGGTAGTGAAGGGGATGGGCGTGGCGTGGCCAACCGCGCTGGGAGCGGTGTTCCTTTCCGGCGTTGCGTTTCTGCTGCTGACCGCGCTGGGAGTGCGGCAGCTCATCATCTCGACCATCCCGTTCGAACTTTATGCGGCGGTGGCGGCGGGGGTGGGCCTCTTCATCGCGTTCATCGGCTTTCGCAACTCCGGCGTCATTCTGGCGCATCCGGTTACCACCGTCACGCTGGGGAATCTGCGCGACAAGAGCACGGCGCTGGCCCTCCTCGGACTGCTGCTGATGGCGGCGTTGCTGGCGTGGAGGGTGCGCGCCGCCATGCTGATCGGAATCCTCGCCACTACCGCCATCGGTCTCGTCACCGGGGTGGCGAAGTGGACGCCGCAGTCATACCGCTTCGAGGATCTGTCGGCCACGGCCGGAAAGCTCGATATCGGCGGCGCGCTGCGACTGGGCTTCCTCGAAATCGTCTTCGTCTTTTTGTTCATCGATATGTTCGATAACATCGGCACGCTGGTGGCGGTGGGCAAGCGAGCCGGGCTGTTTGACCGGACACACCAGATTCCGCGCGTCAATCGCATTCTGTTTTCCGACGCCACGGCCACCGTGGTGGGCGCGCTGAGCGGCACTTCCACGGTGGTGAGCTATATCGAAAGCGCGGCCGGCGTGGCGGCGGGCGGGCGCACCGGCGTCACGGCGATCGTCACCGGGCTGCTGTTCGCGGTGGCGCTGTTTGTGGCGCCGGCGGTGGGCGCCATTCCCGCCGCGGCCACCGCGCCGGCGCTGATCATCGTGGGCAGCATGATGATGTCGTCGGTGGCGGAGATCGCGTGGTCGGATCCGGAGATTGCCATCCCCGCGTTTCTCACCATCATGACCATTCCACTGACTTACTCGATCGCCAACGGTCTCGCGTTCGGCTTCACCGCGTTCACGCTGCTCAAGGTGCTGCGCGCCAAGTTCCGCCAGGTGAACTGGTTCGTGTATGCGCTGACGGCGCTGTTTGTGCTGCGGTTCATCTACCTGGCGAAGGGGTAGAGTCAGGAGTCAGAAGTCAGAAGACAGGAGTCAGAATGGCGCGAGCGTGGCATCGCCGTCCAGCGAGGGCGGAATTTCTCGGGCAAACTAGCTGACTCCTGTCTTCTGACTCCTCGCTCCTGGCCCCTGGCTCCTGGCTCCTGTCTTCTGACTTCTCACTTCCGACTCCCGTCTTCCGACTCCTTGTAGAATAGAAGGCACGCATGTCCCAGCCGCTTGTGGGGATGGACCTCGCGGATCTGCGCGAGGCTCTCGGCTCCGATCAACCCGGTTACCGCGCCACTCAGGTGTACGAGGCCATCTATCGATGCCACGCTTCCGATCTGGCTGGCATCAGCGCATTGCCCACGGCGCTGCGCCAGAGCCTGGCCGGGCGGCTTACCTTCGGGCTGCCGGAAATAGCCCGCCGCTTTGATTCGGTCGACGGCACGCGGCGTTACCTGTTGCGCCTCGAAGACGGCCGCACTGTGGAAACCGTGTTGATGCCGGAAGGCGAACGCGACACCATGTGCATTTCGAGCCAGGCTGGTTGCCCGCTGGATTGCAAGTTCTGTATGACCGCGCTGCTGGGCCTGGAACGCAGCCTGACGGCGGGCGAAATCGTCGGCCAGGTGTTGACGCTCGCGCACGACAACGGCCTCGACCGCGTGCACGACCCGCGCCGCCTCAACATAGTCATGATGGGCCAGGGCGAGCCGCTGCTCAATCTCGGCAACGTCATCAAAGCCACCCGCATCCTGCTCGATCCCGCCGGCTTCGGGCTTTCGCCGCGGCGGATCACGGTTTCCACCGCCGGCATCGTGCCCAAGATCGCCGAACTGGGACGCGAACCGGTGCGGCCCAAGCTGGCGGTGTCGCTCAACGCTTCCACCGAAGAGGCGCGCTGCGAGCTGATGCCCATCACCCGCAAGTATCATTTGAAAGATCTGATCGAAGCCTGCCAGGCCTATCCACTGCGGCCGTGGGAAAAGCTGACGTTCGAGTACGTGCTGCTGAAGGGCGTCAACGATACGGACGCCGATGCGCGCAGGGTGGCGAAACTGCTGGCG
>DASWZP010000039.1:0-26654 GCA_036404395.1 Bryobacteraceae bacterium
TGCTCGGGATCGGGCACCAGCAAGGTCCGCGTCCATCCGTAGGACGGCTGAACCACGTTGAGCAGGGTCCAGCAATACATCACGCCGCACGCGTCCAATTGGGTGAGCGCCTTGTGGTAAAGCTGCCCCATCGCCAGCGCCACCCGGTAAGCGCGCGTCTGATACGCCCCGTTATTGACGCACAGCTCCACGGCGAAGAACGGCTTGTCTCCGATCGCGTCCCGCAACTGAGCGAGCCGCGCATCGAAGCCGTCGGGCGAGTGAAAATAGTCCTGATAATCGTAAAGATTCGATGCCGAGTAGTCGATGGTCTTCCACACCGCCGGGTCTTGCCGGAACGCTCTAGCCGCCGCGATGCCGCCGAGCGAAAACGGGGCGTTGTGCATGTGGATTTTGACGCGCGCGAATCCGGCGGCGTCCAGCCCGCGGCGCAGCGCCGGCGCCATCTTCTGCCAGTTCTCCGCCGATTGCGTCACTTCGTTCTGAATGCCGACGATTTCGGGAGGGTGCCCGATCTTGTCTCGCGAAACCTGGCAGTATCGCACCATGGCCTTCACATAGGGCTCGATGTCGGGAGCGTCGGTCAGTTTGCCCGCGGCATCGCGCACCCTGGCCCACGGCGGCAATTCCCAGAATTCGAAGATCACTTTTCCGCCCAACCGCCGCACCCGCCGCATGTACTCGAAATCGCTGGTCTCGCAGTTTGGGAAATTGTCGCCATAATAATGCGGCGAGGCATCCTCCGGCCGGTCCCAGTTGGTCATCTCCGGGTTCAGCATGGCGCCGGTTGGATACTCGCGATGCAGCAGCAGATTGTACTCGGCGAGAATTCTCCACCACTCCTTGGCCCCCAGCGGGCCTAATTCCGCGAAGGCGGGAGGCGTGGTGGTGCCGCCCCAGCCGAGCATTTCCTGAAACCGCACCGCGTCATCGACGTCTACCGTCGCTGTTTCCACGGCCGGCGGGAGCAGCCTTCCGCGCACCGGCCCTTCCCCGCCCGCGAAGGCCAGTTGGTGACGGTTCACATCGAGAGGCGCGTTCGAGGACAGCGCCTCCTTCCCGTTTAACAGGACCCGCACCGTCAGCCGGTAGTCGGCCACCACCGTGATGGCTTTCAGCTCTCCGCCATACTCGACGCTGGACTCTTCCCAGAGGCCCTCCGGATGGCGGCCCGGACGCGCTTCGACGGGCGGCACCTTGCTTAGCCCCGGCGAGTCGTCATAGCGGACCGCCAGGCGCGCCTTGCCACCGCCGGCTTCCACCGTGAAGCCTCCGCAAGGCCCCGTGAAAATCCAGCGCAACTGCGGCTTCTCGCCGCTCCAGCCGTCGATCTCGATGGTCCGCTCGAACAGCGCTGGCAGCCATTCGGCGAAGTACTTGCGTGGCGCCCATGGCACCGTCCACTTGGTCCGTGGCGAAGGTGGTCCCGGGAATTCGAAATGGTCGCCGCCGCCCGGCGATCCCTTCCATGCCGGCAGATCCACTCTGGCCGGATTCGCCGGATCGCTCGGTTCCTGCGCCGCCAGTGCCGATGCCGACAGCACCGCTCCGGAAAATGTGCGCCGCGAAAACTTCTTCATTGAACCTCCTGACGCGTCCGTCTGACGTGCCGATCGCTCCGGGTTCGGACCCGGTAGCTCCACGATAAACCCGGTAGCTCCACGATAATATGTTTCTTGCCCAGGCATATCGGACCCGTGGCGCAACCCCGCACCGCGATGCTCGAGACCACCCAAGGATTCAGAAGTCACGCGACGGAGAATCGAAATTAGTACCGAATTTGCCCCAAACTTACCAGAGTCGAAACTGGTACCCACTGGACTACCGTAAGTGAACGATCTTTGGCATCCTAAGGCCAATGGGATGCGAACTTAGGGATGAACTGGGAAGCCGATACCTGGCCGCTCTGAGTCTGGTGCGTCGCGCGCAGCAACGCCTCAATTACGCCGTGACGCTTACCAACATCGAGTGCGCCAACACAGAACTGCGTCGGGTCGAGCAGTACCGGCTCGATGCACTCCGCCAAATCGACGAGCATTGCGCAAACCACGGCTGCGCCACTGAGTCACTGGAAGAGATCTGCGGGCAGCCGCTCGGAAGCCGCAAACGGGCGGTGGCATGATGATCCTCACCACTGGACTTTACGAGGCTTATGGAGCTGCGGCAATGCTGGGGCTTGCCGGCCTTATCCGGGCACAATACAAACGCACGCGCCGCCTTCAGCCAGCGCTCTGTGAGGCGGACACCTTACCGCTTGCCGGGCCAATCGAATTCGGCCCCGCGAAGAATCGGTCCGACCGTGTCGCTTCCGCCCTCCGCACCTGGTCCACCGAACGCGCCCATGCCGATTTGGTCGTGCCTGCGCGGCCGATGGAACCCGCGCGCCCAACCGCGACCCTAACCGTATCCGAACCCATGCACGAATTGCCGGCCACCAGTCATCCGCCGCGGACCAAGCCCGCGGTTGAGCCGCCTCCGGCGAGGGACTATTCAGAGCGGAAGGATAACTCAGGCTGGATGCCCGAACCGGAACCGGTAACCGCGAGCAAGCCGCCGGCCAGCCATGCCGAACCCGCCAGCGAACGGTGTGCCGACCATGCGGAACGGGCCAGCCAACCGTCTGCCGATCGGGAGGACCGGTTCACGCCGCCCCCGGAAACGCCGTTGTCGCAGAACGCCGACTACTACGAGACCCTCCAGGTCAGCCCCAACGCCGACCCGGAGACGATTCACCGGGTCTACCGCATCATGGCGGCGCGCTTTCATCCGGACAACCCCACCACCGGCAGTCTGGAGCGCTTCCTCCTCTTGCGCGAGGCTTATCAGACGCTGAGCGATCCGGCGTTGCGCGCTGAGTACGACTCCAGCCGCCCGAACTGGCAGACGGAAACCATGCCCGTTTTCTGGCAGAAGTCGTTCGTGGATGGAATTGAGGGCGAAACCAACCGGCGCCTGGGGGTGCTCTCGCTGCTGTACCAACGCCGCAGGATTAACGAGACCAAGCCGGGAGTTTCGGTGATGGAGTTGGAGCGCCGCATGGCCTTCCCGCGCGAGTACCTCAACTTCACACTCTGGTACCTGCGCTCGAAGGGTTACGTCGCGGTGATGGAAGACAACTCCGACTACGCGCTGACCAGCGCTGGCGTCGACTATGTGGAAAGCGGCTCGAATACGAACCGGGTGATTCGGGAATTGCTGACTGCCGGAACCGGTGGGGAATACGTGGAACCGCAGGACCGTTCGAAGGTCGTGCCCTTCCCGAGAACCGCAACCAGAGCCCGCTTGGAAGGCTCGCGTCGAATCCAGCGGCGCAGACAAGCCGGCCGCCGTTAAGCGCCCGTCAAGAAATAACCAGTTCAATCGCCTGACCGCTCCTTTACGGGGTGCCCTCTGTGCCCGGCTCCGAACGCATCGGAACCGCAGCCGTGTTTCTGTGCTGCGGCCTCCACAATTGCGTCAGGCGTTTCCGAAACAACTCGGGCGGCTCGCTATAAAGCCGTTGGCCGAGCGCGAGGGCCTTGCGGCGTAACTCGCGCTGCAGCTTGCCAATCAGGTCGCGGCAGAGTTCGGCCTCCTTCCGCTTCCGTTTGCCCGCCCCTTCGGCCGCCAGGCGCGCCGAGAGCACTTCCAGGTTGTGATGCTCACCCAGCCACGTTTCGAGTTCCTTGAGGCTTTTTTCGCGGGCGCGCGTGGTCGCGTCCCAGCGGTTTTCCAACAGGCGCAGGTGATACCAGTGATCCTTCACCCGCTTGCGCCATTCGTGACAGTATTCCGGCTGTCGGTTGCGGCGAGCGCCCGCCATCCTGGCGCGGCCGCGGCGGTAGGCCGTTTCCATGCCCGGCGCCAATGCCACCGGCCCATCCATCACCAGCCGCCAGCGGTCGACCCGCGCCGAGGCCGCCAGTAGCGCTTCACCAGCCCGGCGCATCGCCTTGGTCATGCGAGGTCCCCGCCGCTGCCGCCGCTGGTTTTCGACGAGGCCGCGCCGCACCACCGCCAGCGCTGGCGCGTATCGATCGTCTTTGTAATGCTCGCCAAGCTGATCGAGAGTCTCGATCATCACCGTCCCGTCGCGGTACACCGAGAGCCGGCGCGCCACGTCGCGCAGCCGCCGGTTTTCGATTCGGTACGTATCGCCCAACTCGCCTCGCATCAGTCGCAGGATGGCTCTGACCTTCTTGACCGATTTGCGCGCCTCGTGGATGGCGTCGTCGCGCGTCCGGGCGGTGGCCTGGCGGAGACCGCCGGCGGCGGAAGAGAGCTCCTCGCGCGCAATGCGCCGCAGCCCCTCGCGCACCGATTCGCCGGGTTCGAAACGATAAGCCACCGAGCAAGTCCTGGTATCAGCATAGAGCACCGGTGATAAAATCACTATCGGTAGGGCTGGAGCCGTTGGGGTTGGGCCCATCGGGTTCCGCAGGCTGCATGCCAGCGCAAGGAAGACTTCATGGTTACCCAGAAACGTCCCCTGTCCGGCGCGATTCCACTGTGTCCGGTTGTCCTTTGGCTTTGTTTGTTCGGCTCCCAAATCTCGGCGCAATCGCCTCCCATCCTGGTTCCTTATAAATGGGAGCCGGTGCGCATCGTGGCTGGCGGTTACATCCCGGGCCTGATCGCGCACCCCACCCAGTCCGGCCTGATCTACGCGCGTACCGACATCGGCAGCGTCTACCGCTGGAATCCGACCACCCAGCAATGGATTCCGCTGACCGATTTCCATGCGCCGGGCGATTACAACCTGCAGGGCCCGGAAAGCATAGCGCTTGATCCCACCGATCCCAACCGCCTTTACATCGCGTCCGGCATGGGGAACACCGGCGGCCCCTATGCCATGCTCGTGTCCACCGACCAGGGCTTCACTTTCAACACTTACCCGGTGAATTTTTATATGGGCTCCAACAACGACGGGCGAGACGTGGGCGAGCGCCTGGCGGTGAATCCTTCTAACCCCGGCGAACTCTTCATGGGCACCCGCACGCAAGGACTGTGGAAGAGCGAGAATTATGCCCAAACCTGGACCCAGGTGACCAGCTATCCGATCTCCAGATCCAGCGATGGTTATGGCGTGCAGTGGGTGCTGTTCGACCCGGCGAACTCCGGCACCATCTACGCCGGCGCGTATACGACGTCGTCGATTTACAAGAGCACAGACGACGGCGCGACCTGGAAGGCACTCCCCGGCCAGCCGCTCTCCTGGCCGTACAGCGTAAGCAACGGGACGCGCGCTCCGTCGCCGATGCGCGCGGTTCTGAATCCGGACGGCAATTTGTATGTTACTTACGGTGATGGTCTTGGCCTCTCCAGCGCCATGAACTACGGCCTGGTGGAGAAGTTCAATCCCTCCTCGGGCACGTGGACAAATGTCACGCCGCCGCTCGATACGAGTAATGGCGAGACCTCGCAGTACGGCGGGTTTTGCGGCATCAGTCAGGATCCGCACCGCCAGGGAACAGTGGCCGTCGCCACAATGGACCGCTGGTATCACCCGTCGGACACCGTTTACATCACCCACGATGGCGGCAATACCTGGATCAATTTAGGATCCATCACCTCCAACGCCGGCGTCGATGGGCCACCGGCCCATTACTTCTATTTCAGCCCTTCGGTGTTCACGCCGATTTCACCCTGGCTGACCTTTGGCGACACTCAGGAACCTGCCTCGCCAATGCCGGCGGCGCGGTTCGGCTGGTGGATGTCCGCTCTCCTGATCGACCCGGTCAATCCGAATCACCTGATGTTCGCCACCGGGGCGTCGGTCTTCGCCACCGACAACGTTTCGGCGGCCGATTCCGGCCAGGCACCCACATGGTATGTGCAGGCATCGGGAATCGAGGAGACGGCGGTAACGGCATTGATCAGTCCCACCCAGGGCGCTCACCTGTTGAGCGGGGTCGGCGATATTGGCGGCTTCCGGCACGATGACTTCGCCGTTTCGCCTGCCGCCGGCATGTATACCAATCCGGTAATGACCACTACCGACAGCATGGACTGGGCCGGCCAAAACCCGCTCTTCGTGGCCCGCGTCGGCGAACCCAGCAACGCTTCGACCAGCCCGTGTAACTATGGCGGTTACTCGACCGACGGTGGCACTACCTGGACACCGTTCAGTGGTTGCGCGGCGGGCGGCACCAATAGCAACAACGTGGGAACGATTGCGGTGGATGCGAGCGGAACCATGATGATGTGGACCACCCCGAGCGGTTCCAACGCGCCGCAGTTTTCCACCGACAACGGCGGCGGCTGGAGCGTGACCACGGGCCTTCCCCAGTTGTTGACTGCCGTGGCGGACAAAGTGACGCCAACATTGTTCTATGCTTTCGACGGCGTCAACTTCTACAGCACAACCACCAGCGGCGGGAAGGTCTTCACCAAGGTGAATTCGACTAAGTTTCTCGCCGGCACGCCGCCGCACGTGCCGGTGGCGAGTTTTGCACGCGCCGGCGACCTGTGGCTGCCGCTCGGCGGCTACGGTCTTTATCATTCCACCGATGCCGGCGTCACCTGGAAGCAGGTAACCAGCGTCTTGCAGGCGAACCTGGTTGCCATTGGCAGGGCCAATCCGCGGACACGCACGGGAGTGCAGTCGATCTTCGTATACGGCGCGATTTCGCCATCCACCACGCTCGCCGTCTATCGCTCCGACAACAACGGATCCACCTGGGTGCAGGTCAATGACGGCGCCCATCAGTATGGCGGCCCTTCGGTGATCGCGGCCGATTCGCGCGTGTTTGGCCGGGTCTACCTCGGCATGAATGGCCGCGGCATCGTCTATGGCGACACTCTCGGCGACCGCTAGGCGGCATCAAGCAGAGAGCACGCATCTGCGCGCCGGCCGGCCCGGTGGGGCAGGATGATATCCTGCGCGCCGATTGTTCAATCGGCGCAGCCGGGCGCGGCCCGGCCTGCTCTTGGTACCGCCGGCGGTCTTTTGCCGCCGGTTCTTGCTCTTTGTCTCTATTCTTATCTACCGCAGATGCCGCCTCCCACAATGTCACAAACAAAACACGCAGCTCGTAGGGGCCGGGCATGCCCGGCCCAGCGCCGATTGAATAATCTGCGAGCAGATTGACGATCTGCCCCACGGGCGGAGCCTAATGACCGCTCGGCGCCGGCGTGCCCGCCAGCGACTCCGCCTTGCTGAACCTGGGCCAATTGAAAGCGTACAGCGCGACCAGGACGAAGCAGAACATGGGCACGATGAAGCCGCGCGACATATCGAACTTGTCTGCCACGTAACCCATCAGTTTCGGCAGGATGGCGCCGCCCATGATCGCCATCACGATGTACGCCGAGGCTTTCTTCGCCCGCGCGCCGAGGCCGAAAATCCCCAGCGCAAAAATCGTCGGGAACATGATCGACATGAAGAAATAGCTCAGGAACACGCACACCACCGAAAACCACCCGAGCTTGGCGAAGACCAGCAGCGTGGCGGCGACATTCAACAGGGCGTACAAGCCCAGAATCTTGTGCGCCGCGAATTTCCTGAGCAGGCCGGCTCCGGTGAAGCGGCCCACCAGGAAGCAGACAAAGCCCAGCGATGCCAGGTTGGAAGCGCCCTTGTCGCTGATGGCGAGGACGCCCGCCTTGTTCGTCTCAAACCAGCCCCGCAGCCAGTCGTGCAGCCAACCGGAGTGCGCGGCGAGCGTGGTCATGCCCGCGTTCCAGGAGGACGGAATGGCGGGCACTTCCGACGTCATATAGTTGATGAAGAAGCTGAAAATGCCGGCTTGGGCCGCCACGTAGAAAAACTGCGCCGCCACCGCGAACACGAAGTGCGGGTGGGACCAGATGGAATGCGAGACCTGGGGCGACGAATCGTCCAGGTGATACTCGTCCCCCGTCTTGATATCGGGAATCCTGGCAAAGAAGAATATGACCGCGAGGACAAGCACGACGCCCGCGACAGTTACGTACGGAATGTAAAGAGTCTGGCTGCCGGTGCTGTGGCCCGCGGCGTCGCGGGAATAGAAAAACACGCCGCCGATGATGGGGCCGAAAATCCAGCCGACGCCGTTGCAGGATTGGGCGATGTTGATGCGCGTCGCCGCGTACCGCCGTTCGCCCAGCACCGTCGTGTAAGGATTGGCGATGGTCTCGAGAAATGTGAGACCGCTGGCGATCGCCCAAACCCCCGCCAGGAAAGCCACGAATGCCATGGCGGGCGATACGCTTCCCGCGTGGACCAGCGCGTTGATGTGGGTGGCCGGGATGAACCAGAACCCGCCCACCGCGACAATCAGCAAACCGGCGATGATGCCGGCTTTGTACCCCAGTTTGCTCGCCAGCCAGCCCGCCGGCAGCGACATCGTGAAATAGCCGAGATAGTGCGCGAACTGCACCCAGGCGGACTGCGACTTGGTGAGGCTCAGCTCCTCCTGAAAGTGCTTGTCCATCACGTCGATCATCCCGTTGCAGATTCCCCACAGCAAGAACAGGGAACTGACTAGGAGGAACGTGAACAGGAGGTTGGTGCCATCCTCGGAGAGGAACATGCTCTTCTGGTTTGTGCGCATGGTAGCTATCAAAGGCTCAAGGCCGCGATCGAGGCCGCGCCGTCGGCGCGCGACCCACGCCATTGTAGCAACAGTGGCGCGCTCACTCCGGCGTGCCGCCTCAAGAGATGTGCGACGCAAAAATGACGAAGCGCCCGATTCCTACTGTATGCCGCATGAATCTGAGTACAGGGGTACTCAAGGCTTTGCTCTTTGAGGAGGCTTTGTATCAGTCGCGTTATGAAAAAGACCTCAGCCGCAAGGATGAAAATGGCCACGGCCGCCTCACTCGCGCTGGAGGTTGATCGTCCCGCGGCAGCTCTTGCTCTGGCAGCAACAGCGGACATGCTCGATCCGATCCGAGAAGCGGTAGTCGACGGTGAGCTCCTCGCCGCGGCGGATGGGGCGCTTGCTGATGTAGAGAATGTGCCCCTTGAAGACGCAGGCGCGGAGGTTCGGGTCGCAACTGTGGTTGACGATTTCGGCGCCGGAACCGCCCACCGCGCCATCGATGGTCCAGTAATCGTCGATGCTGAACAGGTAGGTGACCGATCCCTGGCCGCGGCGCCTGGCTTGGTGGCGGTTGAGGCGCTCGCCGGTGTATTCGATCACCTTGCGGTGGGCGGGTATCGGCTCGAGCGCGTACACCCCGCGATGGTGAATCCGCGACTCGCGAATCTTCAGCCGGAAACACGCGTGCCGCGGGTCGATGGATGGTGACTGGACGATGCGCGTGGCCATGGCCGGTCCTTCGCAGTATAACCAACCCACGGCCGGATTTCGAGAGATGGAACAAAGCCCGTTCATTTTTCGCTTGACAAGCGGGTCATTTAGTACTAATCAATTAGTATGCGATCGCCAAGCACCACTCTAACGGGCCAGGAACTGGAGATCATGAAGATCGTCTGGGAGCGCGGCACGGTGACCGTGCGCGACGTGTATGAGGCGCTCCTGGAGCGCCGCAAGGTGGCCTACACCACGGTCATGACCATGCTGAAGATCCTGGAACAGAAAAAATATCTCAAGAAGACGCAAGCCGACCGGGCGCACGTGTACCGGCCGGCGCAGCCGAAGGGCCAAGTGATCGGCGCCATGGTGCGGGAGTTCGTCAACCGGGTGTTCAACGGGTCGGCCGAGCCGCTGTTGGTTCACCTGGTGGAAGAGGGCGATCTGTCGCGTGAGGAGCTGGAGGAAATCGCTCGGCTGCGCAAGCCGGGGAGGGCGTCATGAGCACCACGCTGGTCTGGAGCAACATTCTCGCGTATAGCTTGCAAGTGGGGCTGCTGGTTGCGGTGGCGGCATTCGTGCCAGCCCTGGTGCGGATGCGGGCGGCCGGCGCGCGGCTGCTGTACTGGCAATTGCTGCTGGCGGCCTGCCTGCTGCTGCCGTGGGTGCGGCCGTGGCACCGGGAAGTGATCGCCGCCAGCGTCTCGGTGACGACGGTGGTGACGAGCGTGGCTATCCCCACCACCGAGCCGGCGCGCATCCACATCGCGCCGGGCGAACTGCTGCTCTATCTGTTCGCCGCCGGTGTGGTGGCGCGCCTCGCATGGCTGGGCGCGGGTTTCTGGCGGTTGCGCCGTTACCGGCGCCGCGCCGTGCGGCTCGAAAACGCGGGCGTGTGGGCCGAAGTTCTGCTCTCGGGCGAGGTTTCGAGCCCGGTGACTTTCGGCTGGTGGCGGCCGGTGATCCTGCTGCCGGAGCGATTTCCGCAACTGAGCGACGCCATGCAGGAGGCCATCCTGTGCCACGAAAACCTGCACGTGGAGCGGCGCGACTGGCTGTTTACCATCGCCGAGGAACTGGTGCGCGCCGCGCTCTGGTTCCATCCGGCCATCTGGTGGCTGCTGGCGGAAATTCAACTGGCGCGCGAACAGGCGGTGGATTCGCAGGTGGTCCAGATTACCCAATCGCGCGATCCCTACGTGGATGCGCTGCTCGAAATGGCCGGCGCGCGGCCGGAGCTGGATCTGGCGCCGGCGCCGCTGTTCCTGCGCAAGAGGCATTTGAGACAAAGAGTGGTCGAAATCATCCGGGAGGCAACTATGTCGAAGACGCGATGGATCACCGCACTGGCCGCCAGCGTGGTTTTCCTTGCCGCGGCGTGCTGGATGGTGACGGGCGCATTCCCGCTGTCGGCTGCGCCGCAGGTGGTGCCGGATGCCCCCGGCGTAACGGTGGATCTGGGCGGCGCGCAGATCGTGCACCGCCCGGGGATTTACTATCCCGAGGATGCGATCACCAAGGGCGTGCAAGGAACCGTGGTGGTGCAGGTTGTGGTGGATGCCGACGGCGCGGTGACGGGCGCCAGCAGTTTGAGCGGCGCGCATGAGCTGCGCGAAGCGGTGCTGCAATCGGTGTTCAACTGGCACTTCGCCAAGGACTGGGCGAGCGGAACCCGGCAGGTCATCGTCACCTTCGAATTACAGAAGGACGCCGCGGCTCACCTCCAGGAGGAGCGGCGCGCCCTATGGAAGAAAACATACGCGGGTCTCCCGAATGTCATGTGGAACCGGGTGATCAAAAGCATCGTTGTGATCGGGCTCTCAGAACAGGCGAAGGCCGATCTCCTGGCTCGCCTGCCGGTCCACGTGGGTGACATCTTGACGGAGGACGCTAACATTAACCTCGCCTTGGCCGTGGAGGAGTTCAAGAGACAGCCGGGCGGCTCGGGTGGCCTGGGCGTCTTAATGAGCCCGAGCGATGACGAGGTCGCGATTCAGATCGGACCGGGAACGCAGCTTGGAGGCACCGTGAACGGCGGCAACGCCAGCGCGCAACCAGCCCCCGAATCGGCTGGCGGCGCCGCCGGCTTGGCGCTGAGCGTCAAACCAGATGGTACCGAGCTGCTGCTGACGTGGAATAAGGACTGCGAAGCAATCGCCGAAGCTACGCGTGGCGTTTTGTCGATCAGCGATGGGGATCGCCACGAGCATTTCGACATGGACGCCAACCAGCTGAGGACCGGCAGCGTTGCGTACGCGCCGGCAACCGGTGACGTAAGCTTCAAGTTGGAAGTCACGGGCAAGAACCAGACAACCACCACCGAATCGGCGCGCTCACTGCGCGCGCGGCCCTCGCCGGCGCCGGATGGCACGTCCACCAGCGCCAACCCTGCGGCGCCGGAGCTCGCCAAACCCGCCGCCTCGCGCGTTCGAGTCGGCGGCAACGTGCAGGCATCCCAGTTGATCTCTCGCGTCGAGCCGGTTTATCCGCCGCTGGCGAAACAGGCGAAAATTCAGGGGACCGTCGAACTGTCCGTCGTTATTGGCAAGGATGGCAAGGTGCAGGACCTGAGGGTCATTCGGGGCCATCCGCTGCTGGTTCAGGCAACCCTGGATGCGGTCAGGAACTGGGTCTACCAGCCCACCCTGCTCAACGGTGAGCCGGTGGAAGTGTCCACGGAGATCAGCGTCAGCTTCACGCTGGCGCCATCGGAAGGCGCACCGCCGCACCCCAGCGTGATCTCCCGCGTCGAGCCCGAGTATCCGGAGGCGGCGAAACAGATGCGCGCCCAGGGACCGGTCGTGCTGGAGGTCTCCATTGGCAAAGATGGAGCAGTCGAGGACATCAAGGTAGTGAGCGGCCATCCACTGCTGGTTCAGTCGGCGAAGGATGCGGTGAGGAAGTGGGTATTCAGTCCCAAGCTGATCGACGGCGAGCCGGTGGACTCAAAAGCGACCATCGAACTCAACTTCAGGCTGCCCTCACCGGAAAACGTCGAAACACCGGTGATGCGGTTTGATGTGAACGGCAACAATGCGCAAGGCCCCAGCCTGATCTCTCGTGTCGAGCCGGTTTATCCGCCGGAGGCGAAGCAGGCCGGCATCCATGGGCAAGTCATACTTCAAGCCACCATTGGCCCGGATGGAGCAGTCGAGAACATCAAGGTACTGAGCGGCGATCCAATCCTGGTGAAGGCTGCGTTGGACTCGGTCAAGAAATGGCGTTACAGCCGCACTTTGGTCAACGGCGAGCCGGTGGAAACGAAGACCATGATCACTCTCACCTTCGCGAAGCATCAGTGAGCTGGGCCGGGCGGTCTTTAGCTCGATCGGCGTCAGATAATAGGCCGCGGCGCAAGCCATGAGGACAGGAGAGGATTCTGTTCGAGCCCCGGAACTGGGCGGAACAATGGTCTTGCGCCCCGTTCCGGGGCTGCGCTAGCTAGCCGCCATCTGTTCCGACGGCTTACGCCGTGGGCTATATTCTTTCACTCCTCCGGAGCTTGGAGCGCAAAACCCTCATGTCGCTGGCATCCGTTGCCGTCTCGAACGGCCGGTTCGATGCGAACCGTTTGTGACTTGCGCCGCTATTCGCTTCTCAGCTTGGCGGCGATGGCTGCGCCGCGGGCGAACTCTTCTTGCAGTTGGCGCGTGCGCAGGTTTTCACGCAGGTGCTCCAGCTTCTGGATGTAGAAGCCGAGCGCGCGCTCGATGTGGTCGGTGTTGGTGGCCAGGATGTCGCGCCACAGGTCGTAGGAGCTGAGCGCCAGGCGGGTCATATCGAGCAGGCCGGGGCCGGCAACTTCGAGTCTCGCGCCGGCGGGAAGGCGATCGGCCAAGGTGGCGGCGAGCGCGGTGGAAGCAAGCTGCGGCACGTGCGAGGTGAGTGCCACCAGTTGGTCGTGCTGGTCGCAATCGAGGGTCAACAGGCGCGCGCCGAAGCGGCCCAGCCAGGCGGTGAAATCGCGCGCGGCGGGGGTTTCGAGCTCCGCCGGATCGTCCGGCGTGAGTACCCAGGTGCGGCCGCGGAAGAGACCGGCTTCGGCCGCGGCGGCGCCGCGCTTTTCCTTGCCGGCCATGGGGTGGCCGCCGAGGAACTGGCCGCGCGTGATCACCTGCCGCGCCAGATCGACGATTTCGCACTTGGTGCTGCCGGCATCGGTTACCAGCGCGCCCTGCTGCAACAACGGGTCGAGATGGCAGATGGTGTCGAGGATGCGGCCGATGGCTTGCGAGAGGAAGACCAGGTCGGCCTCGGCGACGGCATCCGCCAGCGGCGCGCCGCGGTCGATGGCGCCGGCCGCGACGGCATCGGCAATAGCGCGCGGCGAGCTGACGCCCACAATGGAGCCGCCAAACCCGGCCTCGCGGAGGGCAAGGCCGAACGATGCGCCGATCAGGCCGGTCCCGACAATAGCTACATGCTTCATGAAATGCCTAGTGTAGCGCCGGGCTCCGGGACCTGCTGCTTTCGGCGCACTTGTCAGCCGCGCCGGCTATCCACCTTCGGGTGTGCGACGCAAGAGTTGGGCACGAGGCCACAACACAATAGGGCCAGCCCGGAGGGTGAAGGACATTAGCCCAGTGCGGGAGCACTGGGGCCGGCGTGAGATCATCGAGCCCCGGAACGGGGCGACAGGATGATCGCGCGCTCGCTTGCCGGCCTGGCCGTCTCTTTCGCCCCGTTCCGGGGCTGCGTGACTCGTCTGCGTTCCCAGTGCTCACGCACTGGGCTCTTTTTCTGTCGCCCCTGTCGGGGCTTGCTCCACTCCTTTGAAGGATTCGGCGTACGCCGTACGCTCAAAAGCTCGCTATTTCCTGGGGAGCCAGCGATCCCTTAACTTTCATCTCCCGCACCATCCGCACTCTTCTTTTCCTGCGCCGCATGAGTTCTTCGTGTATCATGGCCGTTGGCGTGCTAGCGCCATTTCGAGGCAATTATGGCAGATGAACAGAAGCCCAAAGAGCGTAAAAAGCCGGCCGAACCGGAAACTAAAGGCGGCGATTCAGCCGCTAAGGCGAAACCCGCGGGCAAGAAAGCACCGGTGGCGGCAGCCGCCGAACCCGCCGAACCTGCTCCACCGAAGCCACAGACGAAGTCGAAGAAGGTACCGAAACTTCAGAAAAAGAACAAGTCCCGATTGCCACGCCGGCAGAAAAAAGCTCAACAAAAGGCCGCCGCTACCCAGGCCGAGGTCTGAGGGGCAGACAGCCGGCGAAGACAACGCCTTGGAGAGATCAGAGCTGTGCTCTACCGGTCCACGGTTGCCATCATGCGCTGGTTGTAGCGCGGCCCGGACACGGCTTCGGGCGACAATGCCCGCTCGAGCTGGGCTATTTCATCGGAGTCCAGTTTCAGAGACACGGCGGCGATATTCTCTTCCAGATAGGTTCTGCGCTTAGTGCCCGGAATAGGCACAACATCCTCGCCCTTCTGCAATAGCCAGGCTAAGGCCACCTGCCCCGGTTTCGCGTTCTGTCTTTCCGCGATTTTCTGGACCAGCGACGCGGCGCGCACATTGGCATCGTAGTTCTCGCCCTGAAAGCGGGGATCGCCGCGGCGGTAATCGCCTTCGGGATATTCTTCGGCGCGTTTGGCCGTCCCGGTCAGGAAGCCGCGCCCTAACGGACTGAATGGCACAAGGCCGATGCCAAGTTCGCGCAACACCGGGATGATCCGTGGCTCCAGATTGCGCTCCCACAGGGAGTATTCGCTTTGCAGTGCAGTCACCGGGTGGGTGGCGTGGGCGCGCCGGATGTTCTTTTCACCGGCTTCCGAAAGACCGAAATAGCGCACCTTACCGGCACGCACGAGGTCGCCTACAGCTCCTGCGACATCCTCAATCGGGACATTGGGATCGACACGGTGCTGGTAAAGAAGGTCAATGTAATCGGTCTCGAGGCGGCGCAGAGAGGCTTCGGCCGCCTGGCGGATGTGATCGGGCCGGCTATCGGTGCCCAGGATGGTGCCATTTTCAATGCGAAAGCCGAACTTGGTGGCAATCACGGCCCGCTCGCGCCGTCCCTTGAGCGCCCGCCCAACCAGCTCTTCATTGATGAACGGGCCGTAGACCTCAGCAGTGTCGAAAAAATCCAGCCCGAGTTCGAGTGCCCGGTGGATGGTGGCGATAGATTCAATGTCGTCTGGCGCGCCGTACGATTGGCTCATCCCCATGCATCCGAGTCCAAGAGCAGACACTCGGAGGCTCTGGCTTCCCAGTTTCCGCTTCGGTAGCATATCCATTAGCTTATCCCGTTTTCGATGCGCACTCCTCCCGCCTGAGGCAGGAACACACGTCCGCTCGTTGCGCCAGCGTGATCCAAAACACACACGGCCGCGAAACCGGTCGAAACTACCAAAAGGAACCCGTGGCATGAAGTGTAAGGGCTTATAGTAAGAAATGACTGGAGGGAGTATGAAGTTAATCGCTTTGACAGTCGTTTTGGCGTTGGTCGGATTGCGGGCCAATGCACAATCCCAGCTCAAGGTCGAGCCCAAGGAACTCATCCTATCAATCGATGCGCAGTCAGCCAAGACCCTCTGCCCGCAGGCCGGCCAAGTGGTCACAATCAAGATCGCGACCGCCAGTCGAACATGGGACGTCACCATCAACCCGAGAGCCCACGGAGAGATCGACATCGATCCGGCGGTGAAGACCTTTTCCGCTCACATCAAAAATAAGGGTGGACATCTGGGCCTTACCACCGGAATCAGCCTGGAAGTCACCACGCCTGACGGCAAGAAATTTGGGCCCAAAGACGTGCCGATCCCCGCTGGTACGCTGCATGGTTTTCTGGAGATTATCTGCACATACTACGGGCAGGAAGGGCAGGAATGGGATTTCAAACCGTGGGTCAATTGAACGGTCCACCGAATCGGGCTCCCTTTGTGGGGCGCGACTCTCGCCTAATTCACTGGGCGCCTCTCGGCCTCTGGTGTCGAACTCCAGTCCGGCTCATGGCGAGCAAAACCGGCGAGTCGAGATCGTAGTCTCCAGCCAATTGATCGGCAATCTAGCGTCGTGCCGCGGGAGCTGGAAATCGGCGCCAAAATTGCGGATAATCGGAGCCGGAACCTAGATCCGGCTGGAGAGGTTGGCTGGCATGGCGGACGCTCGCGGGAAAGTTCCGGGAGGACGGCTGTGACACCTGCGCGCCGGGCCCAGATCAAGGAACTCTTCACTGCGGCGCTGGAGACTCCGGAACCGCAACGGTCCCAATTCCTGGAGTCAGCCTGTGGCGGAGATGCGGACCTACGCGCCGAAGTCGAGCGGATGCTGGCTGGGAACGAAGAGCCGGGTTGGCCCAGTGCGGCTGCGAAACTGTTCGCGGTGGCCGCCGAACTGGCGCCTGGCGACACAGTGGCGCATTACCGCATCGAAGCCAGGCTGGGCGAAGGCGGCATGGGGGTGGTGTATAAAGCCGTCGACCGCAAGCTCCGGCGCGTGGTCGCCTTGAAGTTCCCCAGGTCGGACCAGGTGGCCGGGGAGAAGGAGCGAAGCCGCATCCTCCAGGAGGCGCGTGCGGCGAGCGCCCTCGATCACCCCAACATCGGCGCGATCCACGGTATTGAAGATGCGCCGAACGGCCGCCTGTTCATCGTCATGGCCTACTACGACGGTGAAACCCTGGCTGCCCGGATCCGTCGCGCTCCCATGCCACTGGCGCAGGCCCTCGACTTAGCGATTCCGGTGGCGAACGCCTTGGCCGAAGCCCACGCCAACGGCATAGTCCACCGCGATGTCAAGCCGGCCAACGTCATGATCACGGCTAACGGTACTCCGAAAGTCGTGGATTTCGGGCTGGCCCGCAAAGAGTCAAGTTCCATTACCCAGAGCCTCGCACTCCGCGGCACGGTATCTTACATGTCTCCCGAGCAGGCTCTCGGCCGGAGGGTCGACCATCGCAGCGATATCTGGTCATTTGGCGTGACGCTCGCTGAAATGACCACGGGGCGAAGACCGTTTGAGAAGGCCAACGCACCGGCCACGCTGTACGCCGTGGTGCACTCCCCGCCGGCGGGCCTCGACCAGGCGCCGCCCGAACTGTGCCCCATCATTTACCGCGCGTTGGCGAAGGATCCGGCGGAGCGCTACCAGGTTATGCAGGAGGTTGTCGACGACCTGCGGGGCCTCCAAACGCCGGGCGCCGGCGCAGCACGTTCGATCAAGCCCGGCGACCTTGCCGCTTGCATCCGGCGGTCCTCAATGTTCTCCGAGGACCGGGCGGCGCCTTGGCCCACGCGCCGGCGTTGGGTGATGTGGGCGGCGCTGGCAGCGGTGTTGCTGGCGGCCGCCGGCCTGGGTCTGCGCCAGGAGTTCGCCGGCGGCGCAGGGGCCGGCTACGACTCCTATCTGAAGGGCTTGGCGTACCTGCAACGGTACGACAAGCCCGGGAACGTGGACAAGGCCATCGCCGCGTTCGATGCCGCGCGCCGCGCCGATCCCAAATCCGCGCTCGCGCTGGCCGGGCTGGCTGACAGCTATTACACAAAGTACAGCCTCGGGCACGACTCCCGTTGGGTGGACCGGGCGCTCGACTACTGCCGCCAGGCTTCCGCGATCAACAATCGGCTGGCGCCCGTGTACGTATCGCTGGGACGAATTCACGATGGCACCGGCAAGCATGAACTGGCGCTGGAGGAGTTCCAAAGGGCGCTCCAGCTCGATCCTCGCAACGCCGACGCTTTCCTCGGCATGGCTCAAACCTACGAAAGGATGGGACGGCCCTCCGACGCCGAGGAGAGCTTCCAGCGAGCGGTGGCCTTGCGCCCGGACTTTTGGAACGGCTATAACCGGCTCGGCCAATTCTACTTCCGCCAGCGCCGGTTCCAGAACGCCGCCGTTCAGTTTCAGCAGGCCGTCGCCCGCACCCCCGACAACGCCTACGCCTGGCTCAACCTGGGCGTGGCGTATGAGAAGCTGCACCGGTTGGCGGAGGCCGAACAGGCGTACCGCACCTCCATTCGGTTTAGCCCATCCTACGCAGGCTATTTGAATTTGGGCGAAATCTATCGCTTGCGCGGGGAATACGCTCAGGCCGCGCAAGCATTGGAGCAAGCGCTGGCAGTCAACGATAAAGATCCCCGCGCGTGGGACAATCTGGGGAACATATACGCCTGGATGAAGCAGGACGCCAAGTCCCGGGCAGCATATGGCCGCGCGCTCCGTTTGATGGAGGAGGCCGTCAAGCTAAACCCCCAGGATCCGGCCGCCATGGGCGAGATGGCAGCGGTTTACGCGGCGCTTGGAATGCGAGAGCAGGCTCTGGTGGCCCTCCAGGCGGCGCAGGCCCTCGCACCCGGCGACGTTGGCGTCCTGGAAGCCGCTATCGACGTCTATGAGTGTCTGGGCGAGCGCGAGCAGGCGTTGCGCTGGGCTGAAAAATATTTTAAGAGCGGCGGCGTGATCGACGACCTAAAGGACCATCCGCAACTCGGCGCGTTGCTCAACGATCCGCGGCTCAAGACCAAGGGAAAGTAACACCAAATCAAAGGAGAGTATTATGGCCAATCAACCAGTCGACATCGTGATCAAAAACAATCAACTCAGGTTTGTTTTTCACAGAAAGTCGCACCCTAACGTGTGGTTCGAGTGCAATCCGCAGACCCAAATCTGTTTCCCGGCCGGGCTCTTCGAGACTAAACCGGAGAATCAGGGCCAGGCGACACTGCCCGCAGGCAGGTCGTACCTCACATTGGATCCGAAGATGCCAGCCGGCGACTACGAGATCAGCCTCGGACCCTGCGACATGAAGGTCGCCTCCCAGCCGATTACAATGGGCGACGATTAAACGCAAGCGGGGGTCTAAGAGACCAACCTCGGACCTTGCGGCATGAGGGCAACCGCCCACGCTGGGAGACGCAGGCCCAGGCCGGTCCTGAGCCGCTCGCCGCCAGGGAGCGGCGGATAGCCGGTGACTACGTGTGCACGGACGGCTGCTTGCCGCCTCCCCGATCACCTGGAGTTTGCCATCGAAACTGTCGCGTGAAGCGAGTCGCGCTGGCGGTTAAGTTTCAGAGCTATCCGACGGGCGCTTGGCGCCCCCGCCCAGGAGCTGATGCAGGGCGAAGGGGACTTCGTCGGGGTGCGATGCGCACCAGACAACGATGCGCTCGAACTTGACCGTATCCTCAGCGATGGCGCTGATTTCCATCAGCTCAGTTTCGATGATCTCCGGGTCTCGCATAGAACATCCAGCATGGCACACGGCGGCCACCATTGGCACATTGGCCGCAAACGGCATGGGCCGTACCGTGAGTTCATGCCCGATTCGCAAATGAATCTCCCCGAGCCGGCTGTCCCTATTACTGGATTGTCACGTTGACAGTATTAGCAGCTTGGCCGTCCGCGGCAAGGACGATGTTGACACTACCCTGACTGGACAGTGAGCCGGGAAGCGGACCGATGTTGACCTGGTCCAATCCGGCATAGCCGGGCGCGGCACTATGGTATAACACCGGTACGCTCACTCCGCCTACGGTCACGGTGACATTGCTGGCATTGCGTATGCCCGTGCCGTACATCTCCAGATAGTACGCGGCGTCAGGAGTGCTCAAATCGATAGGCAGAGGGACCAGGCTACCCGACGCATTCACCCGATAGACAGGCCGCAAGCTTTGCTGGACCCCTGAAATCACCGGCAGGACCCAGGCAGCCACCAGTCCGGAGCCCGTCAGCTCGAACAACCCCGGCGAAATATCTCCCACTTGGATGGTTTGCGTCTGGCTTACTCCATTTTGATTCGTGATCGTCACCGTGGCCGTACCCGGCGCGGTGCCCGATGGTATCTCGTAGTTGACCTGTGTGGGAGAAACGTAGAACAGCGGCGCCAGGCGCGTGACGCCAGCCGAATCGGTCACGGTTACAACGGTCCCGTCGAGGGTCGTTGGCACCGGCACAACCGGCGCAGCAACCGTTCCGATGGCCAAATTGGCGCCGTAAGCTGTGACAATCGATTCCGCGGCAAAAGGCTCAATCTGGCCGGCGGTGGCCGACCCGGTGACAAACGCGTTAGGTGGAGAGGCGGCATTGATCGTGAGCGCAAGCTGTCCCAGCGCTGTCATGGCGTAGCTGTCCGCGGTTTGTGCGGTGAAGGTGAACCAGCCGGCCGCAGCCGGGGTGCCGCTCAAGACACCGTTCGAACTCAAGGTAAGTCCGGGAGGGTGTTTCAGGCAGCCTCCTCTGGCCGCCTGGTGCCTATTACGCTCAGCACCGGCGGAATCGACCTCAACGCTTACGCGGTGCTGGCCGGCGATGGCACCTTGCGAGTCTCGGTGATCAACGCAGACGCGTCGCATGACGCCGCCATGAGCATCGCGCCCGGTTCCACCTACACCAGGGCACTAGCGCTGAGCCTCACCACGCCGGCACTCGATTCCACCACGGGCTTTCTCTTGGGCGGTGCGGCGGTGGCGGCCGACGGGACGTGGTCGCCCGCCGAGTTCGAAACTGCGAGGGCTTCCGCTGGGGTGTATTCCATCAGCGTTCCCTCGGGCAGTGCGGTGGTGGTTGGGTTTGGCGGGAGCGCCTTAGGGATCGGCAATTCCGCCGGCGGCAAGCCGCAGGTGGCGGCCGACAGCCTGGCCTCGGCGTACGGCCAGAACTTAGGGTTCGTGGCGCGCAACGCCCCTCCGGTAAGCCTGCCGAACACTCTGGCTGGGGTTCAGGCGACGGTCACCGATGCAACTGGCGTTGCCCGTCCCGCGCCGCTCACGTATGTCTCGCCGTCGCAGGTCAACTTCGAAGTTCCCGACGGCACGGCGTCAGGGCTGGCTACCGTCAATATCGTTGGGGCCAGCGGAACCGTCCAGGTGAACGCGGTCGCGCCCGGATTGTATGCGCTGGGGGCAAACAGCATAGCTGCCGCCACGGCGGCGCGCTACCCCAATGGCGGTGGCGCACCAACTCCGGTCGCCGTGTTCGATTGCAGTAGCGGAACCTGTGTTGTGTCGCCCATCGAGCTGGATAGTCAATCCACCGTGTACTTGCCGCTTTATGGCACAGGCCTTCGCAATCGGTCGTCGCTCGCCAACGTGACGTGCACGGCGGGCGACGTTTCGACGCCGGTTCAGTATGCCGGGGCGCAACCGCAGTACCTGGGCCTGGACCAGGTGAACGTTGCGCTGCCCGTGACGCTGCGCGGCGCAGGAACCGTGAACGTGGAGTTGACAGTCGAC
This sequence comes from Bryobacteraceae bacterium, assembly GCA_036404395.1. Lineage (GTDB taxonomy): Bacteria > Acidobacteriota > Terriglobia > Bryobacterales > Bryobacteraceae > Bog-375. The sequence goes on from DASWZP010000039.1 coordinate 21,396, forward strand.
GGCCAGCTTTCCAACCCGGTCGAGATTGCGATCCAGTAGATCCGGATCAGACGGCTGCAAAGACGCGGTGCGAGGCGGACGATTCGGGGCTCTGTAGGCGGCGTTATTTCGGGTTATCTGTAGCGGTTTTCCCGTGGAGTGGGCGCTTCGTCCAGTTGACGTGGACCGGACTTACCAGGCGCGATTGTCGCCACCGCAGCCCCGAAGGCCGCTTCTCGACGTTGATGCCTGCGCGGTTGTAGGTGCCCAACCAAACCAATCCTGGCACTTGAAGACTGTGATCCATGCCGGCGCCGAAGGATGCGCTTACTGGGTGCCGACTCAAACGACGTTGAACGCGCTTCGACTGTGTGCCTACTGCATCAGCCACATCCAAGGTGTGGTGCGGAGGACAGACATGCGTGCCGAAAGAACGGACAAGGTGTTTCTTGTTGCCAAGGTTGGGCAGACCATCATATCCGCCGCACTTACTGATGCGCCCTGGCGGCTTCCGGGCGATGCCCTTGTAGTGCCCGCTGATGCCGACGGCAGCCTGCAGGGTAGCCTCGCCAGAGCGCTCCGGCAGGCGGTGGGCGTCGAATGGGAACCGATATAGGAAGCCGTTGATGCAACCCTCGCCCGTAGTGAGTTTGGCGTGGATCGCCCCTTTGGGTTGAAAGTGTCCGGCGAAAACATCTTCCCGCTGGACCACATTATCGTGGCGACTGCCTTCGACGAGAAGGGCGCTCGACCAGAGGCAGCCGCCGAAGCCGTCGTCCGCCTGGCGGCAGACCTTGGGATTAGACGATTGTTGCAGCCACTTCTCGGATCCGGTGATGGCGGTCTGGATTCCATTGAGACCGCAGTGAAAATGTGGGGCGCAATCAAACGGGCTGCCAGATCCGCGGGTCTTGATACGATCACCATCACAACCCAGTCGGAGGCCGCGTTCGAGCGCCTGTGCGCGTTTGGTACGGACTCAATTCAAGAGCAGGGCGAGCGTCAATCGTCAGAGGCTGGATCGGCGGAAACAGCCGTGTCGGAGTTTCTCGATGGGCAAGGGGTCACGCCTGATGAAGAGTTGCGGAGGCTCCTCTTACTGGCAGGAAATCTGGGGCCCCAGCGGAATCCGGATCACGGCCAGGTTTCGACAAGCCTGATGCTGTTCGCACTGGTGGAATCGGGATGGAAGGCGACTAACGAGAGTCCTCTAGACAAAGCCGGCCAGACGTTCGTTGATGCCGTTCATGGTTCCGCACGGTATATGGAGGTGCAAAACACCTATTTCGATGGCCGGGAGCCCAAGATCAGTTTCGGGATCGAGTCTCCGCCGGTGCGGGGGCTCAGCGTGAACGCCCCTGCACTATTGAAGACGGCGTGCGATTTGGCCAAACTCGAGCATGAGCACTTCTTGCGGCCCGGGCACGTCGCAGCAGCTTTCCCATCGCAGAGCCGCGGGCGCGCGCTTACTCATCTTCTTGACCTTGGCATCGATTTACGCCGAATGAAGGAACTCGTCGACCTGGCTGTTCAAGGGGACGAACAGCCTGGCGGCCCATTTCCCCAGCCGACTGGGGCGGTGAGAGAATCAGTTCATGCGAGCGCAGCTACAACGCGGCCAATCGCGCGGCGGGTGGGGGGCTGCTGTTACGTCATCGATTTGCATCCTACTGGTTGCACAGTCATGCGCGGCACAAACTAGCCCTGCGCCCGGAACCATCCGCGGCACCGTCGCGGACTCCTCCGGATCGTTGGTGGAGGCCGCCATCGTCAGATTACAGGCGCCCGGGTCGAATGCCCTGCGCACTACTCTTACCGACCAGACGGGCTCGTTCCACTTCTCTGCGGTCGAGCCCGGGGCCTACACCCTCACCATCACGGCTGGTGGTTTCATGGACGAGAAGACCAATGTTTCCGTGGTTTCCGGGGAGAACCCACCGCTCCCTCCGGTCGTTCTGCAGATCGCACCCGCCATCAGCAAAGTGGATGTGACTCTGCCGCCGCACGAACTGGCCGTCCAGCAGGTGCACGCCGAGGAGAAACAGCGATTGCTCGGGATTGTTCCGAACTTCTACGTCACCTACGATCCGAATGCCGCGCCTTTGACCGCCGCCCAGAAATTTCACCTTGGGTTGCGAACCCTGATCGATCCGGAGACCATCCTGGGCAACGCAGCCGGCGCCGGAATCGAACAATGGCGCAACACCACCGACCGGCAATTCGGCCAGGGGATGGAAGGGTACGGGAAGCGCTTTGGCGTGGACTACGCCGCCGGCGTCACCCACGTCTTGATCGGCCATACCCTCACCCAATCCGTGTTTCACCAGGATCCGCGCTACTTCTATAAAGGAACCGGCAGTCTCCGCTCACGATTTCTTTACGCCGTCGGGACCGCGTTCGTTGCCAAGGGCAATAATGGCCACTGGCAGCCCGACTACTCCGATATGATCGGAGGACTTGCCGCGCGGGAGATCTTATCCCCCCTCCACTCCTACACCTCCCGCCCGGGACTGCGGGCTTTTCATGGTTTTCTGCTGGGTTTCAGCGGCAGGGCAACCGATCATCTGATACAGGAATTCGTCTACCGCTGGCTGACGACCCATGTGCCGAAAACGGTGGCACGGCGGCAGCCCGTTCTGCGCGACGACACCCCGGTGCCGCTGTTTTCCGTAGAGGACCTGCGTTCCGCCACGACGGGAACCGCGAGGCCGGTTACCTTCGTCCTTTCCGAAGACCTGGAGTCAGGCGGTGTCATCGCCGCCAAAGCCGGGACCAAAGTAGAGGGCCAGGTCACTTCCACAGCCGCGCCGTCCGCCTCAGGCGCGGTCGATTCCATGCACCTTTCGGTGGAAAACGTACACCTCAAGATCGGCGAGACGGAAGTTCCGCTGAGAAGCACGCCGCAGAAAGCGGGCACCGGTGTCCTGGAATATCATTGGCTGGAAGACACCGGCCGCATCGTGTTGGTCCTGTATGTCGCCAGGGATGTAACACTCGCACCGGCCCGGTAGCGCCTCAGCGAGGAGAGAGCAGAATTTCCTTCGTCCGTTTGGTCTCAATTCGAGATCGTGCGCGGTTGCGACGCCGTCGCGCAAAACGAGATCGCGGGAGCAGCACGGACGTTCCACTTGGACGTGTCGTCGCCGTCCCGCTGAATGGGAATCACCCGCGCTGTCCGGCTTCCAGGGGAACCGCGGGGCGTTAGACGGCCAGGTGGAGGTAGCGCCGAGGTTCCGGGGATTGCATAATAGCATTCGAGGCCTCTAAATCATGCGCATCCGGCTGTTGACCGCGTCAGCCCTGCTGTGTGTTGCTGGGCCGATCGCGGGTCAGGGGACTCCGACGGAGCCAGCCAAGACTGGATCCGTCGCAGGAGTCGTCATTGACGGGAAATCGGGCGACGGCGTCGGGAAGGCCGTCGTAATCCTCCGCCACGATCAGGGGGGCGGCATCGGCGCGATCACCAACTCGGAGGGCAAGTTCACGCTGCGCGATGTGGATCCAGGAACCTACGTGCTTACGGTCGAGCGGGACGGATATGTGGTCGGGCGCGGACAATCTCCGACAGTAGATGTGCAAGCGGGACAGACTGCATCGGACGTGAAGGTGACGCTGCTGCGCACTGGTGCGATCTCGGGACGGATCCTCGACGCGGACGGCGATCCGATTTCCGGGGTGGGCGTTGTTGTGTCAGCTACGCGGGCGAGAAAGGACAGTCGGTCGGGGAGGGGCTATGCGACGACGAACGACCGGGGCGAGTACCGAGTCTTTCAGATCGCGCCGGGCGAGTACCGGGTGTCGGCAATATACGCGCCGAAAAACCAGTTTGACGGAGTCCGCATGCAGCGGCCTGCAAGGGCTGGCGCGGCGACCGGAAGTGAGGCTTATCCGACGGTCTTCTATCCGGGCACAGTAGACGCCCGACAGGCGGCCGTAGTGAAGGTTGAACCTGGAGCGGAATTACAAGGCTTCGACCTGCAGTTGGTCCGGGCACACGCTGTTCGGGTGCGCGGCCGCATCGCGGCCACTTCCGGTAGTCCGACCCTGCTATTCCAGGTGGTTACGCTAGGTCCAATCGGCCAGCCTGATTCGCCAGGGCCATCGTATAATTTCCTGATTCGAGGTCCCAAGGGAGAGTTCGAATTCCAGGATGTATTGCCGGGCACGTATCGCCTGCGGGTTGAGAGTGGAGGCTTCAACGAGCCGAACCGGATTTCGGCCCAGCGGACGCTGGAGATAGGTGACTCAGACATCGAGGGGCTGGAGTTGACTCCAGGGCAATCGCGGAGCCTGAGCGGGCGAGTCATCCCACCGGTTAGCCGCAAGCTACAACCGGGATTGATGGTGGAACTAGAGTCGCAGGATGCAGGAGACACGCAAGCCGGCGGTGTGGCGCAAGTGGGCGCCGATGGTGCGTTCACGATATCGCAGGTCGCACCCGGCGAGTACGATGTGGCCATAGGTTCCACGACGGACGGGGAGGACGACGCCTACATCCAGGCGATTCGCATGGGCGACGCGGACGCGCTAGCGGAAGGCGTGCATGTTGGCGAGGGGCAGCCACTGCCGCTCGAGATCGTTCTACAGGCGAACGGCGGCGCTGCAGAATGCGCAGTGACCGATGACAAAGGGGATCCCGTACCCAGCGCCAGCATCCTGGTCGCGCCGGACGCGCCGCGGCAGCGGCAGGCTGCGCTATTCGGCGAATGCCGTACACGACCGGATGGGACTTGCAAGGTCGCAGGGATCACTCCCGGCGAGTATCACGTTTACGCATTTCCGGCGGGCACGGAGATCGATCGCCGCGACCCAGATGCGCTGAAGCCGTTCGAGAAGTATGGCGAGGCGGTGAAGTTCGCTGAGGGCGAGCGAAAGCTACTGAACCTGAAAGCGGCATCGACCGAGTGACAAGCGGCACGCGCGCAGGATGATCGTGTGCCAGCTTGCCTTATCAGAGGCGTGATTGGCAGTTTCCTGTATCCCCGTCGCCTTGTGGGAAGAGGTCGCCAAACCGTCGAATGGGCCCCGCCCAACCACGAACGGCGAGTGTTCACGCCAGCGATATTATTCATACTGGGTATGCACTTGACTCAGGTAGCCCCAAGATCTTGTGGTTGTCGGCGGACCGAGGCTCGCAACAGTGTCCAGGGACCGCGCCGGTCGTGTGTGTGGGAGGCGTGCGGCGGCCGATTAGGCCGACGGTGACGGTTTTCCGGGCGCCAAGCCGTCGGGGCGGCGCCCGATGGACCGATGCGCGCTGCTGCGCACAATTTCGGAGGG
>DASWZP010000040.1:0-21653 GCA_036404395.1 Bryobacteraceae bacterium
GATAACAGAGAGTAAGGAACGAATCGGCAAGGATGTGCCCGCCATCCAGCGGGCCTAAATCATCGAAGTTTCTACTCAAATCATCGGGTGGCCGATACGCACGGCGCTAAGTCCGCGAAGCCCGGCCACCCGCAACGCACTCATACCTGTTTCATCCATTCCTATCGCCCGTAGTGTGTCTCCCGGTAGCGCCGGCGGTCTTGGTCTTGCCGCCGGTGTCTTGTATCGTCCCACCGACCGTAGGGGCCGGGCATGCCCGGCCCGCGCCACGCAATGCCCGCCTTGGCCGGTCGCGCGACCGGCCCCACTTTCATTTTGCGCTGATGAGATTGGCGAACAAACGGTACGCGCCAGGAACGCCGGCGGGCAACTGTCGAAACCACGCGTACGCGGTAAAGACATAGACGCCTTTACCGTAGCGGGCCCAGAGTTCGCCGCCTTCCAGGGGCTTTTCGCCCGGGTCTCCGGAGGCCAGCACGGTCTGATAGCGCTTGTCCCAATCGGAGGCGAAATACAGGCCGCGTTCCTGCACCCAGCCTTCGAAATCGCGCGCCGTGATCGAATTCGGCGCGAGCAGCAGCGGGCTGTCGGCGTGAATCAGGGCGACCGGCGCTTCTTCCACCGTGACGCGGTAACGCGAGCCGGGCGGCACGGTCATGGGATAGGGACCAAGGTTGAGCGTGAGATCGCCGGTATTGTACTGAACGATGTAAGTGCCTCCGCCCGAAACGTAATCGAGCAGCCGCTGCTGATTGGCGCGAACATCGGCGCGCACGTTGTAGGCGCGGACGCCGGCCACGATGGTGTCGAAGCGGCCCAGGTCGCCCTGTTCGAGATCCGACGGACTGAGCAGCGTGACCTCCAGCCCCAACTGGCGCAGAGCGTCCGGCATTTCGTCGCCGGCGCCCATGATGTAACCGATGCGGTGCGCGGTGACCTTGATATCGGCGCGCACGAGCTTGATCTCGGCCGGCGGAAACAGCGTCTGCGCGGGGAAGTGCGGATAGGAAATCACCTGGATGCCGCTCGAGATTTCACGTCCGCCAACCGTCGCCACGGCGCGAAGCGAAGCCGTTGCCTCGCCAGCCGGCGGCGTCACGGTGAACGCCAGGTCTCTCGAGTCGCCACGCGCGGCGAGCTCGAACTTGCGCATGGCCGGTTCCACTTTCCAACCCGGCGGCGCATCCAGGCGCAATTCTCCAGCGGCCTTCTCCACGCGCGCTTCGACAACCACATGGACGGCGCGCGGCTCGAAGGACGCGAACACGGCGACCGGCTGCGGCAGGTTGACCGCTACCGCCGGAACCACCACTAGCGGCCGCGTCCGCTCGCCCTCAGCGCGGCTGGCATAGCGATACTCGACGGGCCGCACCAATTCGATCGGCGTACCGGCCACCAGCAGCCGCACGCGCACACGCGCCACCGGCGGCGTATCGGCCAGGCCCACCAGGCGCTGGTCTTCCACCGTGTACACGTCGCCCGAAGGAGGCTTCCGCAACCAATAGGGCTGCGAATATGGCTGCGCGAGCGGCACGTCGCGGCTGAACTCGATTGCGACCGGTTGGTTATAGGCAAGCGGCGCGGGCTCGATCGGCTTCACGGGCGGAATCTGTTCCTGGTCCCACATGCCTTCCATACGCGCCCCTGCGAGTTCCACGGGCTCCGTCGTTCGATCGAGGACGGTAGTGGTGACGGCAAGCGGCCTACCCGGCACCGCTTCGGGTTCGTGGGCCTGGGCTTCGATCCAGATGCCGGCGCAACCGGCGATGGCTTCGTCGAGGTCCTTCAGTTTTTCTCGGGCCAGTGGATCGTCGATGGCGGCGACGAGCGGCCTGGCTTTCTCGAGCAGCGGGACGATCTTTTCCGGGTGCTCCGGTTGGAAGCCTCGGATGGCTTCCGCCAGGATGGGTGCGATCGGTGCGCCGCCCGGCAAGCGGCTCCAGGACGTATCGATGCCATCGAACAGGTCGGCGGGCGCTGGCTGGCCAGCCAGCAAACCGAATTCGGTGGTGAAAGCGCCGGGCCGCCGCATGGCGCCGGTTCCCTGGCTGTGATGCATGCTGCGGCTCAGCACCGCCAGCTCCTCATACGAATAGCCGAGCACCGGGTTGAAGGCGCCGGTTTCCACTTGGCCCGCTGGAGGCAATTTCGGCAATTGAGGCGGCCGCTCGCCTGGCGGCAGTTGCGGGCCGCGTCCACCGGGAGGGCCGAAATTCCATAAGGCATGCGCGATGCGCGTGGCCTGCCACGGCTTCACGTATTGAAGTTGCTCGGGGAAGCGCGCCGGATCCGCGGCGGCGGCGAAGGCTTCCTTTCCCAGAATCGCCGAGACCTGGTGATGGCCGTGGTTGTCCGCCGGCGTGCCGGTGAAAACCAGAACGATGACGTCGGGCCGGTAGCTGCGAATGATCCACACGATGTCGCTGAGGATGCGGTCGTGGCCCCACTTTTGCATGGTTTCGGCGGCGGTTTTGCTGAAGCCGAAATCGATGGCGCGGGTGAAGAACTGCTCGGCGCCATCGATCTGGCGCGCGGCCAGCAGCTCCTGCGTGCGAATCACGCCCAGCGCGGCGCCTTGTTCGGAACCGATCAGGTTCTGGCCGCCCTCGCCGCGGGTGACGGAAAGATAGGCGGTGCGCATGTGGCGGCCGCGCGCGAAATAGGCCAGCACGCCGGTGCGCTCGTCATCCGGGTGCGCGGCGATCATCAGGACGCTGCCGAGCTGGTTGAGGCGCTCGACCGATTCGAGCAGGTCGGGAGTGCCGGAGAAAGGCTGCTGCTGAGCGGCCAGCGGAGCGAGCGCCGCGAGAAAAACAGCGGCGCCTGGAACGAGTTTGCGGAGCGTCATTAGTAGTTTATTCTACGATGGCGGAGCGCGGAATTCAGTGGTGGGTCGGCTCGGGCGTCCACTTCCGCGCCAGGCTGCGGGATTGAAGATTCGATGCCGGGTGGGCTAGCATCGGGAGGAAGGTGCCCAAGGTCCAGAAACCCGCCGCCAAAACCCCGAAGCCCGCCGCCAAGCCGCGCCCGCGCGCCGACCTGTGGATCTGCCTGCTGCTGCTGGCAGCCATCTTCGGCGTCTATGCGCAGTCGCGCCATTTCGCGTTCGTCAACTACGACGACCCGGATTACGTGACCAACAATCCGCACGTGCGGCAAGGCATCACCGCGGATGGCGACCTCTGGGCTCTTACCTCCACCGAAGCCGCCAATTGGTTTCCGGTCACCCGCCTCTCGCATATGCTGGACGTGCAGCTTTTCGGAATGGACGCCGGCTGGCATCATCTCGTGAGCGTGCTGATTCACGCCGTGGCTTCGGTGCTGTTGTTCCTGTTCCTGATGCGCGCGACGGGCGCTCGATCCCCCAGCGCTTTCGTGGCCTTCGTCTTCGCGCTGCACCCCCTGCACGTGGAATCGGTGGCGTGGGTGGCGGAGCGGAAGGACGTTCTCTGCGCGCTCTTTTGGTTCCTCGCGTTATGGGCGTATGTCCGCGGCTGGCGCGCGCTGGTGATTGTGGCGTTCGTGCTGGGCCTGATGTCGAAACCGATGATCGTGACGCTGCCGCTTACGCTGCTGCTGCTCGATGTGTGGCCGCTCAAGCGCGGCTTGCGCGTGCGCGAGAAGCTTCCGTTGTTTGCGCTCGCCGCGGCGGGAGCGGTGGTGACCATCGTGGTGCAGAGGGCTGGCGGAGCGGTGAATCCGGCGGCCCTGTTCGGCCTCGGCAATGCGCTGGTTTCCTACGTCGTGTACGTCGCCAAGACCTTCTGGCCGGCTGGTCTGGCCGTATTCTACCCGTATCCGGAGCGAGTGGCGTTATGGCGCGTCGCGCTGGCCGTGGCGGCGCTGGCCGCGATCAGTTGGCAAGTGGTCCGCCTCCACCGGGTGCGTCCCTACCTGGCCGTCGGCTGGTTCTGGTTTCTGGGGACTCTCGTTCCGGTGATCGGAATTGTGCGGGCGGGCGAGCAGGCCAGGGCTGATCGATACATGTACGTGCCCATGATCGGCCTGGCGGTGATGATTGCGTGGGGCGGAGCGGACCTGTTGCGCAGATGGCCTCGTCTTCGCACTGCCCTGGCAATCGGAGCGTGCGCAGCCTGCGCAGGCGCGGCTTGGGCGCAGGCCGGCTATTGGCGGAACAGCGAAACGCTGTTTGCTCACGCACTGGAAGTCACGACTGACAACTACATCGCCGAGCACAACCTGGGCACCTATCTGACGGACCAGCCGGGACGGCTGCCCGAGGCGGTGGCGCATCTGGAGCGGGCCGTGCACTTGGAGCCGCAATCGGGCCAGGCGCATTCCGACCTGGGCATCGCGCTAGCCGGGACACCGGGGCGCCTCGAGGACGCGATCGCCGAATTCCGCACCGCGATGCGCCTGCGGCCGGATTCCGAGGTTCCGCATATCAACATGGCCAATGCGCTGGCGCAGGCCGGCCGGCTGAAGGAAGCGGAGGCCGAGTATGAGACGGCGCTGCGGCTACAGCCGGATGCCGCTGGCGTCAAAGATCACATGGCCCGCGTGACGGCGGAGATGCATTTCCAGGCAGGGGTTGCTCTGGCAAAGGCTGGCCATCCGCGCGAAGCCGCGGCCGAGCTCGATACGGCCGTGCAAATCGACCCGGCTTACAAGGACGCACACAACACCAGCGCGACGCTGTCGCAGACGCACTACCAAGCAGGGATTGCCCTGGCGCAAGCGGACCACCCGCGCGAAGCCGCAGCCGAGTTCGAAACCGCCCTGCGATTCGACTCGTCTTACGCGGAGGCACACAACAATCTCGGCGTGGTCCTGTCCGAGATCCCGGGCAGAGAGGAAGAGGCCGTCGCCCAATTCCGCGAAGCCCTTCGCATCCGCCCCGACTACGACGATGCTCGCAACAACCTGCAGTCGCTCGAAGAGAGGCGGCCGGGGCGGTGAGGGGCCCTCCTACGGCAACGCGAGTATGGACATAGACCTGAATAAGGCATCGAACGAACCGGAGGCGATGCTGCTGAAGTTGGGCAAGGGCGGCACCGTGGGCGATGTTGTGGCATTTGGCGACCAGGCGGCAGCGGGCAACCACTCGGACTATTCGTGGCAAGTCATAGGAGACGGCAGTGTCAGTTTCAACGCGAAAACACAATAGGAATGCATTAGCTCTGGTCGTTCTCTTCGCACTGTACGCAGAGGCCGCAGCCGGAGGCGATCACGCCAGCATCGGTGCTGAAAACTACGCTGCGCGGGGCAAGCAGATCCTCGCTACGCTCTACCCTGGCCTGGGCGGTCGCCTCAGTATAGTAGTCATCGGGAACCATCTGCGGGACGGGTCGATCGGCAGGCCGGACCTCATGAACTTCTTTACGATGGATCTATACGCCAACCCTCCCGAATCCGACCAGCGTTGCGCGGCGTGTTGGTGTTCGGACCGCGTGGTCACGGCCCAACTGGCCTTCGACTGGCAGACCAAGGACAAAGAACTGTACGACCTGAGCGTCTCGGGCCCGGCTATCTACGACCGCAGAAATAGCTTTGCCGACGAGGTTGACAGGCATCCTGACTGGTCCGACGCACGGATTACGGCAGCTCTGAACGAGGCCGGCGCCAAATATGGGCCCGATCGCAAGGCTGAGTTTCTCCGCGCATTGCCGCTCGAGGAATTGAAACCGTTCATAGGCGGCGAACTCAAGCTGACATCGGTGGAATTCTACGTGCGGCTTGGCACATCGGGCACCACGAAGGCGGCTGGGCTGACCTGGCTCGTTCGGGCCAGGTGGCACAGCCCAGATGGGCGGGAGGCCGACTGCACGATGGCGTTTGAACCGTTTGAGGGAATGCTGACGATGCTCAAGCGGGACCCGGTCGAACCCACAAGGCCGGCGGAGATTTCAGGTGAAGGGGCGAAACAAAAGCCGTGAAAGCGGTTAACCGTGGGTGCAGGCTACCACGCTCTTGAGTCACAGCTTGTGAGACTCGGCTTTAGTTGACGGCCTTCAGCGCAAAAGAGGCTCCGCCGGTTGCGCCGGTCTCCGCGCACCCAATCGGTTTTCTGTGCTATAGTGTTACCAGGTAATACCTTGGAGCACCCGCGATGGCGACACTTTCAACAACCAGCCTGAAGCTCGATAGCGCGACCAGAGAGCGCGTGCATCGGCTCGCCGCGGCGCTTCGCCGATCGCCGCACTGGGTCATGCGCGAAGCCGTCGAGCAGTATGTGGAACGCGAGGAGAAGCGCGAGCGACTCCGGCAGGACGCGCTCGCCGCGTGGGCCGAGTATCAGACCACTGGCCTGCACGTTACGGCCCGGGACGCCGACGCTTGGCTGGCCAAACTGGAAGCGGGCAAGCGCGCCGTTATTCCCAAATGCCACGTCTAGTGTGGTCTTGGCCCGCCCTGCTGGACGTGGCTCGCCTCCACAAGTTTCTGGCTCCCAAGAGCCGGGAGGCCGCGCAGCGGTCCGTCAAGACGATCCGGCAGGGTGTGAAAGCGCTTGGCAAGCACCCGGAGATTGGCCGTCCTGTCGAAGAGTTGCCGCCGGAGTTTCGCGAGTGGGTAATCGAATTCGCGTCCGGCGCCTACATCGCCCTGTATCATTACGACGGGAAAGAGGTCGCGATTCTTGCAGTCCGCCACGGACGCGAAGCCGGATATTGAGTTAGGCAAGGTGCCGAGTTTGCTGGAAGGCGCTGCGGACGCTGAAGTCCGCCAGTCGCTCCACGTCTGTACCAAATAGAACCAGTGACAAATAGAACCAGGCTACGTGTTTCCATTTTTCTGCCCAAGTGCAAGTGAACAGCGCGTGTTGGCTTCAGAGAAACCGGAAACACGTAGCTTCTCCCGGCTTTTTTCCGGCTTTTTTCTTCAGTGCAAAGAGGCTCCGCCTGTGCACTAATATAAAAATGACCTGGAAGCGGGCATCCTTCTTCGGCTTTGTCGTAGCTGTGCTGTGTCTTCTGTGGCTGTTTTTCGATAGGGCGGTCTTTGGCAGCGGGCCGGTCACGATTGCCATTCAGCTAGCGGCCGTGGCCCTGATGGTCTGGGCGCGTGTCACATTCGGAAGGCGCAGCTTTCATGCCGTCGCCAACCCCACGGAGGGCGGGTTGGTCACCAACGGCCCGTATCGGTACCTCCGCCACCCGATTTACGCGGCGGCGCTGTACTTCCTATGGGCCGGCGTCGCCGCTCACCTATCCCTAGCGCACGTGATCGTCGCTCTCGTCGCCACGGCCGGCCTCGCGGTCCGGATGCTCGCCGAGGAGACTCTCATCGTCGGCGAGTACCCGGAATACGCCGGCTACGCCGCTCGTACGCGACGCGTGGTGCCGTTCGTGTTCTGAGTCGGTGCGGGGGACAAGTCGGTGCGGGGGACAGACAGCACTGTCCACGCGGCGCAAGAGCGGCGCCTTGGGACAGTGTAGTCTGTCCCCCGGTCTCCTGCGCGAAAGCGGCTTTCCCCCTACTGCGTGGTCGGCCGGATGTCGGAGATTTCCCCTTTTTGCAACTGGTCCGGAAGGTTGGGAGGCTTGAAATCGTTGGTGTTGAAAATGCGCCATGGTTCACCGGGAGGGGAAACCGCGAGCACCAGGGCAACCGTGAAGCGTGGGCCCTGGAAGTACTCAACCTTGATCTCGTGAACGCCTCGTGTCAGGGTCGCGCTCCCGCTGATTGCCCTTGCCGAATGCTGTCCGTCGTTGTCGATCACCACTTGGTTGTTCAGATACAGCTTGGCTCCGTCATCGGACAACAAGCTGAAACGGTATTGCCCCGCGTTTTCGATCCAGAACCGGCCGGTATACTCGATCGCGAACCACTCGAATCGGTCCGTGACGTTCGGGAATCCTTCATCGAAGTTCTGCGGCCACACGTTCAAGTGCGTGGTATAAATCGAGCCGGCCGGCTGCATCTTCGCAAGCTTCGGCAGCCGATTGGTTCCAGGTTTCAAGTAGAATACGCGGCCTTGCAGGCCGGAGGCGTCCACAACGGTGGTTCCAAACGTGTATTCCGGTTTAACTTGTTTATCTTGCGCGGGCGATGAAAGCGCCAGCCCCACCGCCAGCGCTGCCGGCCACAGCTTGCCGAGTCGCATATTTACTATTACGCACGCGCGAGGCGCCGAGGATGCAGAAATCGCGAGCCGCCGTGGCGCGGCTTGCCCGTGCACCATCCGGGGCCGTCGTGCCTGCCGTGTCGGTAGAGTCATCTCGACATTTCTTCGCTCCGGAGAAGCTCAAGAAACGCCGGCACGAGGGCCTCGGCTCTGCAGGCTCGACAGCCTGCGCTGCGGGCTACTTCAGCAGGTTCAGAATCTCGGTGAGCTGGCGGCGGACTTCGGGCCACGGGTCGGTGGCGAACAATTCCTGCTGGACGCTGGTGGAGCGCCTGGCTTTGACGCGGCGGCCTTCGGACTGCAACGACTGGCGCGCGCCTTCGATGGTGTACCGCTTTTCGTAAAGCAGATGCTTGATGCGCAGCAGCAGCTCGACGTCCTTGCGGCGGTACAGACGGTGGCCGGTGCCCGATTTCTTCGGTTGCAGCACCGGGAACTCGCCCTCCCAAAAGCGCAGCACATAGGGCTCGACACCGAGCAGATCGCTCACTTCGCCGATCTTGAAGTACAGCTTATCCGGGATGTCCGGCGGTCCGGACTGTATGGCCACGTCGGTCATCGATCATTCGTAATCCTAACTCACTCGATGGTCAATGTCACGATGTGCTGGCCGCGTGGCAGCAGCAGCGTGTTGGGACCAGCACTTTTCGCCATGGCGGGGACCGAATCGATCTCGACCGCCCGTGGCGTGCGATCCAGCACGGCGATGGCGCGGGCGGAGCTTTGATAGGTGAACTCGATGGAGTGCGCATCGAGGCTGCGGGCGGCTTTCAGCTCGCCGTTGAGCCGCACGAGGCGCGGGCCGGCATCGGCCGGTGACGCCTCGATCGAGTGCGCGCCGGCCGGCAGCCATACGGTTTCCGCATCCCGCACCGGCCAGGGCTGGCCATCCACCACGGCCGGGCCGCGCCAGGGAACGCCCACCCCGTGCGCCGATTCCACCACCAGCTTCGGCCCGATCCGCTCCACCCGGCTGACAGCGGCGGCGGCCGAGGGCAGCAGCCCCAGGTCCGGCGCCAGCAGCGAGTTTTCGAAATACAGCGTGACGCGCTCGAAGTTGCGCGCCGCGTTGTGGACCAGCTCGAACAGCTCGGTGCCGGTCTGCTGCTTGGTCGGATAGACGTTCTGATAGCGGTCGACGATGTTCAGGTCGATGGCGAGTTTGTCGCCATGAGTGGTGATGGCGCGGTAACGCTCCGCGATGGCCTGATAACGCTGCGGCCCCAGGTTCCAGACGGTGGCTGGATCTTCGATCAGGAAGGTGAAGCTGTGCGTGTCGAGCATGGGCAGCACGCGCGCGGCGTCGGCGCCGATGGCTTCGCGCATGCCGGTGTCGAAGCGGTCGTCCACGTGGGTGAGCACCAGGTCGAGATCCGGCTTTTCGCGGCGCAGGCTCTCGAGGACGCCCAGCCATTCCTCTTCCATGCGCCGGGCCAGCTCGGCGCGGAAATCCAGGAATTGCTTTTGCGACGCCTGGTCGCGGCGGGCGGCGAAGAGATCGATCGGATCGAAGCCCGAGCGCGCGCGAAACTCGCGGCGCACATCGTCGTTCATGGGCGTGAAACGCGCCGGATTGCCGATCCCCTCCAGCGATTCGAAATACAGCTCGGCCAGGTTCACGCCGTCCCAATCGAAGCGTTTCACCAGCGACGCGGTGCCCTCGGCCGCGGCGCGGAAGCAGTCCCGGTTGGTGAGGTTCATCAGCTTGCGCCAATCGAGCTGGGCATCCTGCAAAATCGCCGTCTTCTCGCGCCACTCGGGATGGCTGGCCCAGAATTTCTCGCTGACGTGCGGCAGCTCCAGCCAGGCGTAAACCACTATCCCCTCGCGGTGACAGGCGGCGATGAGCCTGGCGAGGTACGCGTCCTGCTCGGGGTCGGCTTCCCAGAAATGCCAGGCGGCTACGTGCAACGCGGCCACGCCGCTCGCGCGCCAGCGCGCCGCGAAGTAATCCAGGTCCACGCGCGAGCGGTAGGCGGAATCGAAAAACGCCCACAGGCGCGCGGAGGAAAACGGCCGCTCCATGCCGAGATCGGCCAAGGCCTGCAAGAGATAGGGGAAGCGCTCATAGCCGCGGTCGCCGGGCGGGACGGCCACCCACAACAGAATGCCGGCGCCGCGCCGCATTCCCGTCATCATGGGCGCGCCGGTCCAGCGCTCGCGGGCGAACACGGTGGCGCCGCCGGGCAAATCGAACGTCGGCAGTTCGAGCCCCTTTTCCCAAATGACGGGCAGGCCTGGGCGGTGCACATCGGTGAGGCTGCCAACCTTGACGAACCCTGCGCCACGGCGGAAGCCGAACATTTCGGCCAGCGAAGATTCGCCCTCGAGGATCAAAATGGCGCCCTGCTCGACACGCTGATTCCACTCGTTCGACGCGGGCGTGCCGGTGCGCGCCACGAAAACATGCGCCAGGTTGGCGGGCTGGCGCACCAGGCCAATCGAAGAGAGGATCTCCGGCCAGGCGCCGGCGTCCGCGTTCAGAACGCAATAGTAGGGCAGCGGAGCGGCCGAAGCGACGGCGGCGGCGAGGAGTGCGATGAGGAGCCGTTTCGTGGCAAGCGCAACAATATTGGCGACCGCTCCCTGACGGTCGCGGCTCCGAATGCGCCCGCAAGCGGGCGTTGGCAAGCTAAAGCATGCCCTACCACTAGTGTGTAAACGCATACCAGATTCCCGAGCGGAAGTCGCCGAAGGTGGCCGGGCTGGCGCCAAAGCTGTTCAGCAGGTAGGCGCCGCGCAACAGGCTGGTGGTGACGTACATCGAGGGCGGCATCCACGCCGCGCGAATGCGCACGCCGGGCCCGGTTTCGAAGAAGTTGGCCCAGATCTGTCGTTGCGCGTCGAAATTGAGATTCGCGTTCCAGAAGAACTGCGTGCGAAACGCGGCCGGCCCGAGCGAGTAGCCGAGGCGCGACTGATCGTACACCAGGAAATCGTTGCCGAACCGGCTGATGAAGACCGCGTCCACGGCAGTGTCGGCAAACCAGCCGGAGGATTCGGAGCCGAGCGCCCGGCCAATCGAGTGCGCATAATTCAATCCGCCGCGGTAGTCGGGCAGAATATGGCCGGTGGCGTAGCCCATGGCGCTGCCGGCTTCGAACCAGGCCCCGAGGCCGTGCCACGGCAACATGCGCACACCGCCAGCCACGATGAACGAGCTTTCCGAAAGATAAAGCGGCGTCACGGTGCCCACCGTGACCCGCGTGTCGCCGACGAAGCGCACGCTGAGGTAAGGCTGCACGCGCGTCTTGTTGCGCAGTTCGGTTTTGACCTGCGCGTAAGCGAAGAAGTCGCTCCAGCGCGTGGAATAGATGGGGTAGATCCAAAAGGTGGTGCGGAATTTCCGCAACACGCCGCTCAGGTTGCGCCACGCCTGGCGGCCCTCGGCGGCGATCTTCGGGTCGGGGCTATGGCGCGCCAGGTCGAACCAGCGGGCCGCGGCGGGGTCCTGATGCAGGATGTTGTAGGTCCAGCCGAGCTTGAGCATGGCCTCGAAATCGCCAGGGTCGTCCTCATGGGCCACTTGCAGGTATTTAAGCGCGTCCTTCATGTAGCCGGCCTTGATGCTGCGCTCGGCCATGACTTTGGCGTCGATGGAATCGGGCGGCTGCTGCGGGCGGCGGCTGAGCACCTGGGGCAGGTGCAGCACGGCGCGCACGCGGTTGGCCAGGTCCTCGTCCGGGCCGGCCAGCACGCGATCGAAGAGCGGCTGGGCGGCCGCGTCGTCGCCGCGCGCGTGGAGCAGGAAGCCGAGCTGGGTGGCGGCGAGCATGTCATCCGGCGCGGTTTCGGTGAGCGTGCGGAACTCCTGTTCGGCTTCGGGCGCGCGCTCCATGCGCAGCAGCAGATAGGCGAGCTCGCGGCGCAGCTCGGCGTTGCGGGGATCAAGCGCGAGCGCGCCACGGAATTCGGCGACGAACGGGTAGCGGCCGGGCAGCAGCTCGCGCGCCTGCTCGGCGGCGCGCGGCTCGCCGCCGCGGGAAGCGGCCAGCAGGGCGGCGATGGCGTCATCGGTGCGGCCGAGGGCTTTCCACACGCGGCCCAGGTCCACCAGCACGGTGCGCCGGTCCGGCAGCAAACGCCAGGCCTTCTCGAAATGTTCGGCCGCCAGCGGCAGCTCGTCGCGCTCTTCGGCCAGGTGGGCGAGCTCGAAGTGCGCGCTGAAATTGTCCGGGCCGGCGGCCAGCGCGCTCTTCCACCGCTCGATCGCGGCGGCCAGCGGCCGGTCGATATTCTGAAACGCCCGCTCCGCCTCTGCGTTGCCGGTTTGGCGGATGCGATCGAAGATGCGCCGCGCCTCGGCTTCCCGCTTGCTCTCATAGCAAAGGAAGGCGTACTCCATGGCCACCTGGACGTCGGCGGAATCCATCGTCATCGCCGCGCGAAACTGGTCGCGCGCCAAATCGTTTTCGCCGATCTTGAGGTAGGTGTAGGCGAGGTCTTTGCGGACGGAAGCGCGCTGCGGCGCGAGCTCGATGGCGCGGGTGAAGCCGGCCACGGCGGCGTCATAATCGTGCGCCTGCAATGCGGCGTAGGCGCGCGCTAGCGGCTCGTAGGCCGGGTCGGGCGCCTGCGCCGCTGCCAGAGCGCACACCGCCACTAGAATTGCAGCTCGCATAGCACCCTGGATGTAGTGGCCGGCGGGAGAGGAATTCTCGCAGGTTTTGTGAGGGCTCGTTTAGGGCGAGCTATTCGGGCAACCTAAAGGATGCCCTACCTGCGCACTTCTTCGATCACCCGATCCGGGAACTCCATGGGGATGAAGTGGGAAGCGCCGTCCAGCACCACATCGCGGCCGCGTGCGAAACGGGCGGCCAGGTCGGCGGCGGTGGGCGAAGCGGCCAGGTCGAGCTGGCCGGGCTGGCGGGCGATTCCGGCGCGCAGGATGGTGACGGGCGCGGTGAGCTGGCCGACCTCGGCGTAAATATTCGATTCCGGGGCGATGGATTCCTGGTAGATGGAAGCTTCGGCGGCCGGCGGGCAGGCCAGCTCCAGATGATCGCCCGCGGGCAGCAGCCCGAACCGGCAATAGTCGCGCAGAATCTCCGGCAGCCAGGCGACGAACGGCGCGCGCTTCGAGAAGCGCTCGATCATCTCCTCGGGCGAGCGCCAGACGTTCTTGCGGCGCAGGGTGAAGGCGAAATCGAGCGGCGCGCCGCCGTAGCGGATCGCGGGGAAAATCGTGGGATCGATCAATAGCATGGCGGCGAAGGCTGCCGGCTCGAGCGCCGCGGCCTGCACCATGGAGTGGCCGCCCGAGGAATGGCCGATACCGAAAGCGCCGCGCAGGCCGAGGCTGCGCAGGATGCCGGCAAGGTCGCGGCCGAGATAGCGCCAGCGGTAGGGCGGACGGGGGCGGGCGCTGCGGCCGTGGCCGCGCGTTTCAATAGCCAGGCAGCGCCGCCCCGGCAGACGGCGAATGAGGTAGTCCCATAGCCGGCCGTGGAAGCCGGTGGCGTGGGTGAAAACGAGCGGCGGATCCGCGCCCGGCCAATCCCAAAGAGCGAGATCGAGGCCGTCAACATTGACGATGCGCAACTCGGGGTTTTCCGCGTCGGGTCGAAGGTTCACGGTTCGATTTTCGCATGGTGCGGCCCGGCCCGAGAGGCAATACTCAGCCACGGATGGACACAGATAAACACAGATTAAAGAGAAGAGTCTTATCGGTGTTCATCTGTGTTTATCCGTGGCTCGAAATCAATTCGTGTTCTATCCCACCTGTCCGGCTGCGTAGGGCTCGTTCCCCGGCCCTGCGGCGGCGGGTTTCCAGAACAACAGGCAGAGCGCGATGGTGAGGACCTGGACAGCGGCGATGAGGGCTACTGTGGCGGGCCATCCGCCGCGGTTCCAGAAGGTGCCCGGCACGGCCGCGCCGAAGCTGCCGCCGGTGTAATAGAACATGACGTACAGCCCGACGGCGGCGCCGCGCGCGCCCTCGGCCAACCTGCCGACATAGCTGGAAGCGGCGGATTGGGCGATGAAGACGCCGGTCGAAGTCAGCGCGAGGCCCAGCAGCACGGCGGGCAAATGCGGCACCAGGGTTAGACAGATGCCGCCCACGCCTCCGAGGAAAGCGGCCACCAGGGTAAAGCGGTGCCCGATGCGGTCGATGGCGCGGCCGGCCACCGGCGTCACCACGGCGCCGATCAGGTAGACCACGAAAATCAGCCCCAACGCGGTGGTGCCCAGGCGGAAGGGCGGCGCGGCCAAATAGAAATTCACGTAGGTGAAGGTGGCGATGAGGGTGAACAAGACGCAGAAGCCGACGGCGTAAGTTGCCGCGAGCGGCGGATTGCGGAGATGGCGGAGCATGGCGCGCATGGCGGATGCCCCACGCCGGGAGCGCGTAAAATGGCGGTCCGGCGGCAGCCAGGCCCACATGGCGGCGGCGCACAGCGCATCGAGCGCCGCCAGCGCGATAAACGACCAGCGCCAGGAGGAATGCGCCGCCACCAGGGCCGAGATCATTCTGCCGCTGAAGCCGCCCAGCACCGTCCCGGCGACGTAGGAGGACATGGCCGCGCCCACTCCTTGCTCCCATTCGTCGTTGACGTAGGCAATGGTGACGGCGAAGATGCCGGGCGTGAAGACACCCTGCCAGAAACGCCAGGCCAGCATCTGCGCCAGGCTGCCGGAAGCCGCCGCGCCAGCCGTCGGGACGGAGAGCAAAAGCGCCGAAAGGACGATCACGCGCTTGCGCCCCAAGCGGTCCGCCACTATACCGGCAAAGGGCGCGGCCAGGGCCACGGCCGCGGTGGAGGCGGTCAGGACGAGGCTCACCGCTCCGGCCGAGGCGTGAAACCCGCGGGCCAGCATGGGCAGCAGCGGCTGCGGCGCATAAAGCGTGAGGAAGGCGCAGAAGCCCGCGAACATCACCGCTGCGGTGCGCGTGGAGGAAGATTGCGCCGCGGCTGGCGGCAAGGGCCGCGCGGGCGGCGGGCTGGTTGCCATCTTCCATTATCATCCGCGATTTCGGGAGTGCGGTCCGCGGGTGGCGTGGGGATGGTTCGGGAAGACAAAGCGGCAAGCTAAGAAGACAAGGCGGCAAGCTAAAGAGCTTGCTGAAAAACACCAAAAGCATCATGGCCACGGATAAACACAGATGAACACAGATTGAAAAGAATTGCTTTATCCGTGTTCATCTGTGTTCATCCGTGGCCCAAAAATGTTCTTTCGGACTTTTTCAGCAGCCTCTAAAGCGTGCCCTTCCAAGAAAAAAGGGGGCAGGCGCGATGCCTGCCCCCGGACTCGAGAATTGCTCTCGCGTGAGTGCTAGAAGTAGAACTTCAATGCCATCTGGATCTGTCGTGGGGTGCCAAAGGTGGTGATGTCGCCGAACGTGCCGCTGGTGATGCTGGTGGTCGGGTTGTTCGGGTTGGCGTGATTCAGGACGTTGAAGAAGTCGGCGCGGATGTCCATGTTGATCCGCTCCTTAAAAGCAAAGCGGCGGGTCAGCGCGGTATCGAGGCCGATGGAGCCGGGACCGTACAGGGAGTTTCGGCCGAGATCGCCGAACTGGCCGGTGAAAATGCTGCACGAAGTGCCTGTGGGATTGCCGTAACATGCAAACGCCTGAGGGTTGAACCAATCGTAATAGCTCCCGGTCGTCTGCTTCATATAGACTTGGCTGGGCAGAATATTCTCGGGCCGGTCCAGGCCTTGGCCGCTCAAGGAAATGTCCTTGCCGCCGTCGGTGAGCTGGATCGGGTAGCCGCTGGCCAGGCTGGAGATGGCACTTACCTGCCAGTTCTTGGTAATCGCCTTGACAGCGCTGTGGCCCAATCCAGGGCTGTTGTAGACCAGCGAAATGTTGACAACCTGCCGGTGGTCGAAGCCGCAGGCGCCTCGCTCGCCGACGCGGCTGCTGTAACTGCTGCTCTGGTAAACCGGGCCGGCAAGTTCTCCGGCGAAATCCCAGTCGCTGACGCAGTGGCTCCAGGTATAGTTGGCCAACAACGTGAAGTTCGTCGACATGCGGTGCAGGACGGAAACCAACAAGCCGTTGTAATCGCCATTGTTGCCATCGTCGGACACCTGGATGTCGCCGTAAGAACCCCCGGTAGTGGGGTTCATCAGGTAGGTCAGACGCCGTTGGTTGGTGTTGGACGTGCTCGCGGCAGCGGTTCCCACCGGGACGTCGATCGAATAGTTGACGTCATCCGATCCCAGGAGGTGCCGGTCGGCATTTCCCATGTAACTCGCCGTCACGCGCCAATCAGTGCCGAACTGCCGCTGATAGCTGAGGTTCCACTGCATGACGTACATCGGCGAAATGTTGGGTGGAACGCTGATGTAGGCGCCGGGCGCGCCGGTGGTTGCGATGGACGGGAAAACGTTGGTGCCGGGGAACGGGTCGCCGCCCGCTACGCCCGCGAACGGATTCGAGAACTGCCCGCTGGTGAAAGCGAGCGAAGACACGTACGGCGAATTGGTGGTCCACCGCTCGGGGTAGAACAGCTCGTTGGTATCGTGGATCAGCGTAAAGGCGGCGCGAAGGGTCTGCTTGCCATCGCCTTTGGGATCCCACACCATGCCGAGCCGCGGCGAAACGGTGCCCCAATGGGAAGCCGTGAAAGCCTTGCCGTAAGCATCCTCGGAGTCGCCGTTGAAAACCAGGCCTGCCGGCGCGGTGGGATAAATGGAGCTGTGCCAGCCCTGTTCGAAGAGGCTCCAATTGAACTGGTTGCCGCGCCCGTACTTGTCATACGCCGGCACGGTGGGCTCCCAGCGCACCCCGTAATTGATGGTGAACCGCGGGGTGACGTGGAAGGCATCTTGCACATACGCGGCGGCCACGGTCAGGCGGATGTAATCGGAAATCACCTTCCCGTCGGTCAATCCGGAGAAGCGGCCAATCAGGAGGTCGGCCATGCCGTCTCCGGTGGTGCTGCCGTTAAACGTGAACTGTCCGCTCGACTGCTGGTTGTTGACGGAGTTGAACTGGCTCTTGCGGCCGTCGAAGCCAAATGCGAACTGGTGCCTGCCCTTGATATAGGTGAAATCGTCCGACAGTTGATATGTGTTGACGTCGAAGGTAGCTAACGCGCAGGTGCCGCAGCCGACGTTGAACCCGCCGCCGGAGTAACCGGTGACACTGAGTTGCGTGTAGTCCGGAATTGCCGTCCACATATTCACGCCCAGCGTGTTGGGGCCGAACATATTGGAGGGGTCCGAGCGGTCGTCGCGGCGGCGAACGGCGGTGGCGTGGAATGAATTCACCTCCGTTGGTCCCAGCGTATAGGTGTCGCCGATGGTCATGTTCTCGGTACGGTCCTTGTTGCCGGATTGCCCGCTGGTCAGAGCGTTGTTGCCGGCGAAGACCGTCTCCGCCAGGTAATCGTAAATGAAGTAGCGTCCGTACAGGCTGTGCTTGTCGTTGAAAATGTAGTCAACGTGGCCGATCCACTCATCGTCGGGGTTGTTGGCGGGATATCCGAACAAGACCGCCCCGCAGGGATCCGAGGTAGCCGGCAGATATGTGGAAGCCAGCTTGATTCCGGCCGGGTCAAACGAGGAAAGCGGAATCATGTTGCCGGGATAGGGATTCTTGGAGGTGTCTTTCAACTGCTTGGCGGTGCTCAAGCAACCGCCGTTCGCCTTGGATCCATCCACCACGCTGAAGTTACCCTGCAACACTGCGGGAGTCGGAACATAGGCGGTGTTCTGCGCCGGGTTGGTGCGCTGCCGCGTGCCCTGATAACCGCCGAAGAAGAACAGCTTGTCCTTGATGATCCTGCCGCCCGCCGTGCCACCGAACTGGTTGCGCTTCAGGCTATCGCGCGGCGGTTGCAGCGAGTTGCTGACCACGCCGCTGGAGGAAACGGTCGCGACGCCCTCCGGCCGGGCGTTGAGCTCGTAGTTGCGGAGAAACTCGAACAGGTCGCCGTGGAAAGCGTTGGCGCCCGACTTGGTCACCACGTTGACCACGCCGCCGGGATGCAATCCGTATTGCGCCGGCAGACCGTTAACTTCCACGTTGAACTCCGCGACCGCGTCCGGGAAGGGAATCGGCAGAGCTACGTTGCTGAACGCGTCGTTGTTGTCGCCGCCGTCCAGCAGGAAGTTGATGCCGTTGGCTTGGGAACCGGCCACCGAGAACTGGCCCGAACCGCCGGCCGTTCCCTGAATGTTCTTGCTGCCGGTCAGGTCGCCGCCGTTGAGCGTCATGTTGCTGGTGCCGGCTCCGGTGAGCGTGAGCAACGTGGTTGGGTTGCGGCCGTTCAACGGCAGATCGATCATTCTCTCCGCGTCAATGACCTGCGCCACGGCATTCTCCTTGGTCTCCACCATGGCGGCGTTGGCTTCCACGCGAACGCTCTCGGTCACCGAGCCAAGTTGCATCGGCACATTGAGCGTAACGTTGCTGGCCACCTGCAGAACGATTCCGGTCTGCACGTAGGTTTTGAAACCGGGCGCCGAAACTTCCAATTTGTAATTGCCCACCGGGAGGTCCGGCAGCGCATAGCGGCCGGTGGCTTCGGACACGGTGTCGCGAACCTGGCCCTTGTCCACTTCGGTCGCTTTCACCTGGGCGCCCACAATGGCTTGGCCGCTCGGGTCGGTGACGTATCCATCGATTTCCGCGATGGCCACCGCTTGCGCTCTGGCGCGCGGAGCGAATGCTCCTAAAACCGCTAACGCAATCAAAAGGATTGCCGCGGCGCTTCTACGATCGACGAAGATCCTGGCAAAACGCATAAAACCTCTCCCCTGAAATTCAGCCCGACATACCCGCGCAACCCGACTTTCGCAGAGATCACCCTCTCTGCCGCCGGTCCACGCGAAACTAACGATACAACCGCAACATAAATTGGTTCCCGGGTCCGGTCAAGCCAAATGTGCTAAATGATGAATTTAGGATAACTAAATCCAGAATAGCCGCCGTGGCCGGCCCCCGCCGCCCGGCTCCGGCGCAACCTATTGGCACGCCAGCCGATTCGCGCGATTTTCATGATTCCGAGCCGGCGGGAGGATTCTCCTGGAATAGGAGAAAACGCGTCCGAATTCCGGAAATACCCGCATGGAATCGCACTTTGTTTACCGATGTTTCTAAAGCTGTTTTTTCGGCGCCTTTCGCCCGCCGGGAGCGCCGTGAAGTCCCTGGCGCGGGGCTTTCGTTATACTGGTTTAAAGAGACTGTTACTCGACGGATTGCCGATGGCTGAGATGAGCGTCATCTGGCTGCGCGTGGCCGCGGCGCTGTATTCCCTCGGCCTCCTGCACGCCATCCTTACCCTGGTCCGCCGCCGCGAGAACCTGTTCCGCGTGGCGCTGGGGGCGTTTTCGATCGGCGCGGTGTTCCACTTCGTTTCCATCATGGAGGAGGGCCTCAGCACGCATCGCTGCCCGATCGCGAGCTTCTACGAAACGCTTTCGATGTGCGCTTTCCTGGTGGTGGTGCTGTACCTGTTCATCCATTGGCGCTACCGGCTGGAGAGCTTGAGCGTGTTCATTTTTCCGCTGGTCTTCGTGATGGCGCTGGTGGCGACGATGGGCAACCCGGTGAGCGCCTGGACCAGCCCGGTGGTCCGCAACGCCTGGCTGACCGTGCACATCGTGCTGGTGCTGCTTGGGTTTGCGGCGCTGCTGTTCACCGCGGTGGCCTCCGTGTTGTATCTGTACCAGGAGCGCCAACTGAAATCCAAGAAGCCGCGCAAGCTATCCTACCGGCTGCCGCCGCTGGGCACGCTGGACGATTTGATTTCGAAATCGATGACGCTGGGCTTCGCGCTGATGACGCTGGCGGTGATCGCCGCCAGCACCTGGGCGTTCATCGAGCACAAGGAGGCTTGGATCAAACAGCCGGCCATCGCGATCTCGTTTTTCACCTGGGGCACCTACATGGCCCTGGTGTTCCTGCGGGTCACCGCCGGATGGCGGGGCCGCAAGGCGGCCATCATGACGGTGACGGTGCTCGGATTCTCCGCGCTGACCTGGGCCGCGCACGCGCGCCTGGGCGTCCTGCTGAAGCCATGAAGCTGTTGCTGACGGGAGTGAGCCACAAGACCGCGCCAGTGGAAGTGCGCGAGCGCTTGGCCTTCCGCGAGGAATCGCTGGCCGGCGCGCTGGGCGCACTCAAGGCGTGCGACGGCGTCAGCGAAGCGGTGATTCTTTCCACCTGCAACCGCGTGGAGATCGTCCTCACCACCGGCGACGGCGCGGATCCGCAGACCATCGTCGACGCTTTCTTGGCCGAGCAAAAATCCGTCAGCCCGCAGACCATCGAGCCGCACATCTACCGGCGCCAGGGGCGCGACGCCATCCACCATTTGTTTCGCGTGGCGGCCAGCCTGGATTCGATGGTGGTGGGCGAGCCGCAAATTCTGGGGCAGCTCAAGACCGCCTACAACGTGGCCAAAGCGAGCGGCGCGCTGTGCGGCTGGCTGGACGGCCTCTACACGCGCGCCTTCAGCGTGGCCAAGCGGGTGCGCTCGGAGACCGGTATCGGGCAGATGGCGGTTTCGGTGAGCTACGCCGCGGTGGAGCTGGCGCGGAAGATTTTCGGGTCGCTGGAAAACCGTACTGTGATGCTGGTGGGCGCGGGCAAGATGTCGGAGCTGGCCGCCCGCCATCTGCGCCGGTCGGGCGCCTCGCACGTCTTCGTCACCAACCGCACGCCGGAACGCGCCGCGGAGATGGCCGCGCTGTTTCAGGGCACGCCGGTCGATTACACGCGCTTCCTGGCGATGCTCCCGGAAGTGGATATCGTGGTCGCGTCCTCGGGCGCGCCGCATTACATCCTGCGCAAGGAGGACATGCAGCGCGTGATCGCGGCGCGGCGCAACCGGCCCATGTTCCTGATCGATATCGCGGTGCCGCGCAACATCGAGCCTTCGGTCAACGAAATCGACAACATCTTCCTCTACGATATCGACGACCTGGAGCAAGTGGTCAACGCGAACCTGCGCGAGCGCATGAAGGAGGCCGAGCGCGCCGAGGCGATGGTCGCGGAGGAAGTGGACCGCATGATGGCGCGGCTGAAGGTGGCCGAGGTCACGCCCACCATCGTCGGTTTGCAGGAGCAGCTCGAGCAGATCCGCGCGAGCGAGCTGGACAAAGTGCGCCGCCGTTACGGCCCCTTCAGCCCGCAGCAGGAGGAAGCGCTGGAGGCGCTCACGCGCGGTATCATCAACAAGGTCGCCCACGGGCCCATCACCGCGCTGCGCACGCATTCCGCCGAGGCCGATGGCGCGCACGTGGTGGCGGCCATTCGCAAAGCGTTTCACTTACAGGATTAACGGATGCTGGTGATTGCGTCGCGCGGCTCGCAGCTCGCATTGTGGCAGGCCCATTGGGTGGAAACGAAGCTCACCGCGCTGGGCCACGCCTGCCGCATCGAGATAATTAAAACCACCGGCGACAGGATAACCGACGTTCCGCTGGCCCAAGTGGGCGGCAAGGGATTGTTCACCAAGGAAATCGAAGAGGCGCTGCTGGACGGGCGCGCCGACCTGGCGGTGCACAGTTTGAAAGATTTGCCCACCGAGCTGCCCGAAGGCCTGGAGATCGTGGCCGTGCCGGAGCGCGAAGATGCGCGCGACGCGGTGGTGGGCAAGCGGCTGGC
>DASWZP010000041.1:0-5545 GCA_036404395.1 Bryobacteraceae bacterium
GTGGTGATGGCACGTGGCTGGGTAGAGGGCTTCGAGTACGCCATGCATCCCGACTCAACCGTGCTGGTGGGCGCGCGAAAACATTTTTGGCGCACGCGGGAAGAAAGCCTGGCGCGCGACCTGGCTCGCGGCGGACACAACGTCGCATTGATCCATGTACAATAGGTGAACCATGCTGGACGTGATCTTCGTTCTTGTGACCATTCTGTTTTTCCTTGCCGCCTGGGCATTTACGAAAGGATGCGACCTGCTTTAGCCAAGCCTATGGAATACATCGTGGGATTGATTGTAGCGGCCGGCCTGGGGGTGTATCTGTTCTACGCCCTGCTGCGCCCGGAACGTTTCTGAGGGAGAGCCGATGACATCGAACGGTCTGTTTCAAATCGGACTTTACGTAGCCGTGCTGCTGCTGCTGGTAAAGCCGCTGGGCGCATACATGGCCCGCGTGTTTCAGGGCGAGCGCACGTTCTTGCATCCGGTGTTGCGGCCCCTCGAAAACCTGATCTACCGGATCTGCGGCATCGAGGAAGCGGCCGAGCAAAGCTGGAAGCGCTATGCCGGCGGCGTGCTGGTATTCAGCGCGGTGAGCCTGCTGTTGACCTACCTCTGGATGCGCGTGCAGCAGTGGCTGCCGTTGAATCCGCAGGGACTGGGCAACGTGGCGGCGGACTTGGGCTGGAACACGGCGGCCAGTTTCACCACCAACACCAACTGGCAATCGTACACGCCCGAAACCACCATGAGCTACCTGACCCAAATGGCGGCGCTGGCCACGCACAACTTCTTTTCGGCGGCGGCGGGAATCGCCGTTGCCATCGCGGTGGTGCGCGGCTTCGCGCGGCACTCGTCGAAAACGCTGGGCAATTTCTGGGTGGATTTCACGCGAGCGATCGTTTACGTGCTGCTGCCGATCGCCATTGTTGCCGCGCTGCTGCTGTGCTCGCAGGGAGCGATTCAGAACCTGCACCCGTACACCAAGGCAGCCACCCTGGAGGGCGCGGTGCAGACCATCCCGCAGGGACCGGCGGCTTCGCAGGAAGCCATCAAGATGCTGGGCACCAACGGCGGCGGATTTCTCAACGCCAATTCGGCGCATCCCTATGAGAACCCCACGCCATTTGCGGATTTCATTCAGATGCTGCTGATCTTCATCATCCCCGGCGGGCTGACTTACACGTTCGGCAAAATGGTGAAAGACACGCGCCAGGGGTGGGCGCTGCTGGCCGCAATGACGGTGCTGTTCCTGGCCGGCGTGTTCGTCGTCTATCAGGCGGAGCAGGCGGGCAACCCGGTGCTGGCCAAGCTGGGCCTCGAAACCCAGGCCACGGCGGGGCAATCGGGCGGCAACATGGAAGGTAAGGAAGTCCGCTTCGGCATCGCCAATTCGGCGCTGTTCACGGTGATTACCACGGACGCGAGCTGCGGCGCGGTGAACAACGCGCACGATAGTCTGACGCCGCTCGGCGGCCTGGTGCCGATGGTGAACATCGAGCTGGGCGAAGTGATTTTCGGCGGCGTCGGCTCAGGGCTTTATGGCATTCTGCTGTTCGCCATTCTGGCGGTGTTCATCGCCGGGCTGATGGTGGGGCGCACGCCGGAGTACCTGGGAAAGAAGATCGAGCAAAAGGAAGTGAAGATGGTGATGCTGGCGGTGTTGGTGCTGGCGTTCAGCATCCTGGGATTCGCCGCGGCGGGAATCAACCTGAAGACGGTGGGCGACAGCCTGACTAACCACGGCCCGCATGGGCTCTCCGAGGTTCTCTACGCTTTCACGTCGGCGGTGGGGAATAATGGAAGCGCCTTCGCGGGACTGAGCGGCAACACGATGTACCTCAACCTCACGTTGGGGCTGGCGATGCTGTTCGGGCGATTCCTGATGCTGATTCCGCTGCTGGCGGCGGCGGGGAGCCTGGCGGCCAAGAAGCAGGTGCCAGTGTCGGCGGGGACCTTCCCCACGCACGGGCCGCTGTTCGTGGCGCTGCTGGTGGGCGTGGTGCTGATTGTGGGAGCGCTGACCTTCTTCCCCGCGCTTTCGCTCGGTCCCGTGGTGGAACATTTCCTGATGCAACAGGGGAGGCTGTGGAGCTAACATGCCCGTCGCAACCGTAACACCCGTCAATAGCGACGACACTTCGCTGATTTCGAAAA
Organism: Bryobacteraceae bacterium; assembly: GCA_036404395.1. Classification (GTDB taxonomy): domain Bacteria; phylum Acidobacteriota; class Terriglobia; order Bryobacterales; family Bryobacteraceae; genus Bog-375. The sequence goes on from DASWZP010000041.1 coordinate 2,149, forward strand.
GGGGATCGCGCGCCCGGCCGCTGTTCGATCCGCCGATCGTGAAACGGGCGATCGGCGATTCGTTCGTCAAGCTGAACCCGCGTGTGATGATGAAGAACCCGGTGATGTTCGTGGTGGAAGTGGGCGCGGTGATGACCACCATACTGGCCGGGCGCGACCTGGCATCCGGCGCGGCCCTCGGCGGCTTCACTTTTCAGATCACCCTGTGGCTGTGGTTTACTGTGCTGTTCGCCAATTTCGCCGAAGCCATGGCGGAGGGCCGCGGCAAGGCGCAGGCCGACACGCTGCGCAAGACCAAGACCGAGACCACCGCGCGCAAGGTGATCAATGGCAGAACGGAGACCGTGGCGGCGACCATGCTGCGCGCGGGCGACGTGGTGCTGGTGGAAGCCAGCGAGACCATCCCCGGCGACGGCGACGTGATCGAGGGCATCGCCAGCGTGGACGAATCCGCCATCACGGGCGAGAGTGCGCCGGTGATCCGCGAATCGGGCGGAGACCGCAGCGCGGTAACCGGCGGCACAAGGGTGCTCTCGGACTGGATTAGAGTGAAGATCACCTCCAACCCGGGCGAGACGTTTCTGGATCGCATGATCGCGCTGGTGGAAGGCGCGGAGCGGCAGAAAACGCCCAATGAAATCGCGCTCAACATCGTGATCGCCGGGCTGACCCTGGTGTTCCTGCTGGCCGTGGTCACGCTGCAACCGTTCGCGGCCTTCAGCGTTCATTCGAGCGGCAGCGGCACGGCGCCTTCGGTAACCGTGCTGATCTCGCTGCTGGTGTGCTTGATTCCCACCACCATCGGCGGCCTGCTTTCGGCCATCGGCATCGCCGGCATGGACCGTGTGATGCAGCACAACGTGCTGGCCATGAGCGGCAAAGCGGTGGAAGCGGCGGGCGACGTGAACACACTGCTGCTGGATAAGACCGGCACCATCACGCTGGGCAATCGCCAGGCGGTGGAATTCATTCCGCTCAACGGGGTGATGGAGGCCGAAGTGGCCGACGCGGCGCAGCTCTCGAGCCTGGCCGATGAGACGCCGGAAGGCCGGTCAATCGTGGTGCTGGCCAAGCAGCGCTATAACATTCGCGGGCGCGAAGTGGCGGAACACGAAGCTCACTTCATTCCGTTCACGGCCCAGACGCGCATGAGCGGCGTGGATATCGACGGCCGCCAGGTCCGCAAGGGCGCCACCGATTCGGTGATGGAGTTCGTGGCCGAGCACGGCGGCAAGCCGTGCAGCGAGCTGACCGAAATCACCGACCGGATCTCCCGCTCCGGCGGCACACCGCTGGTGGTGGCCGATGGCGGGCGAGCGCTCGGCGTGGTGCATCTGAAGGACGTGGTGAAGGGCGGTATGCGCGAGCGCTTCGAGCAGTTGCGCGCAATGGGCATCCGCACCGTCATGATCACGGGCGACAATCCACTGACCGCGTCGGCCATTGCCTCCGAGGCCGGCGTGGACGATTTTCTGGCGCAGGCCACGCCGCGCGACAAGATGGACCTGATCAAGAAGGAACAGGCCGGCGGGCGCCTGGTGGCGATGACCGGCGACGGCACCAACGACGCGCCGGCACTGGCGCAGGCCGACGTCGGTCTGGCCATGAACACCGGCACCATGGCGGCCAAGGAAGCCGGCAACATGGTGGACCTGGACAGCAACCCGACCAAGCTGATTGAAATCGTGGCGATCGGCAAACAGTTGCTGATGACGCGCGGCGCGCTGACCACGTTTTCCATCGCCAACGATATCGCCAAGTACTTCGCGATTCTGCCCGCCATGTTCATGGTGACTTACCCGCAAATGGCGAAGCTGAACGTCATGGGGCTGCATAAGGAGAGCGCGGTGCTGGCGGCGGTGATCTTCAACGCGCTGATCATCATGGCGTTGATTCCGCTGGCGCTGCGCGGCGTCAAGTACCGCCCCATGAGCGCGGCCTCGCTGCTGCGGCGCAACCTGCTGATCTACGGCGTGGGCGGAGTGATCGCGCCGTTCCCCGGCATCTGGTTGATCGACCGCCTGCTGATTTTGCTGCGTCTGGCGTAAAGGAGACTCGACATGAAACAGCTCATGATTGCGATTAAAGCGACGCTTCTGCTGACTGTGTTGACCGGCCTGCTGTATCCGCTGGCGGTGACTGGCCTCGCGCAGATTCTCTTTCCCCACCAGGCCAACGGCAGTCTCAAGGTGGTGAACGGCAAGACAGTGGGTTCGGAGCTGATCGGCCAGAGCTTCACCAAACCCGAATATTTTCACGGGCGCCCCTCGGCCGCTGGCAATGGGTATGACGGCTTGAACTCCGGCGGCTCCAATTACGGACCGACTAACCAGAAGCTGAGTGACCGTGTAAGTGACGATGTAAAGAAGTTTCGCGCTGAGAACCCGACTTACACCGGACCAATCCCAGCCGACTTACTAACCGCATCGGGAAGCGGCCTGGACCCGCACATCAGTCCCGCTTCGGCCGACGTGCAGGTTGCCCGCGTAGCCGCTGCGCGCGGCATGAGCGCAGAGAGTGTTCGCCAGCTTGTAGCCGCGCACACCGAAGGCCGCCAATACGGCCTCTTCGGCGAGCCGCGCGTGAATGTGCTGGAACTGAACCTGGCCTTGGACCAGGCCGCGCGAAAGTAGGTAGGGCATGCTTTAGCTTGCCAACGCCCGCTTGCGGGAGAGTCCCTTCGAGGCTTCGCGAACGGCTCCCAACCGGGTGGTGGGTTAGTGTGTCCGCGCGCCGGTCACTTCCGCCGGTCGGCCGCTACGCGACCATTCGGTCTCTCTCTACCAACGCGGAGCATTTCGCCGCATTCTACAATAGGGCGGTGCGGCTCAACGATGCAACGGGAATTTGAGCCGGCCGGCCAGAACTATAGGGAAACGGGCGGAGGACTTTGGACAAGCGCATTCCATTGGTGATCCGGCAGGTTGCGTACAATCTACGCGGCGGATTCCTGGTTCGTCCTCTAATCATCACGCTCACACTCGGTTGCGTCGGTGCGGTGCTGTCGTTCCTCGAGGAGTTGGTCCCCGGGTTCTCCGATTTCGTTCCCAAGGTGCTCTTTCCGTCTCATTCCGATCCACAAGTGGCGCAGGTGATTCTGGGGAGCATCGCGACCTCGATCATGACCGTGGTCTCGATCGTTTTCGCGATTCTGCTGATGACGCTCACGCTGGCCTCCATGCAGTTCTCCCCGCGCATTATCGTCAGCTTTTCCAGGGATCGCGTGACGCAATGGACGCTGGGGATCTTCCTCGGCACATTTTCCTACTGCATGGCCGCGCTTCCGGCGGCGCATTCGCTCCCGCACCCGTTCGCGCCGGTCGTCACGGTGCTGGGGGCGATGCTGCTGGCGCTGGTCTGCGTCGGCTGGTTGCTGTTCTTTATCCATCACATCTCG
>DASWZP010000042.1:0-10550 GCA_036404395.1 Bryobacteraceae bacterium
AGCGTCTGCGTGGTGATGGCATCGGCCGGCTATCCCGGCGCTTACGAAACCGGGAAAGCCATCGGCGGAATTGCGGAAGCGGAGTCGCTGGGCACGGTGGTGTTCCACGCCGGAACGCGCGCAGGCGCGCACGGCCTCGAGACCGCCGGCGGGCGCGTGCTGGGCGTCACCGCCAGTGGAGACAATCTCGCGGCGGCCATCGGCGGCGCGTACCAGGGAGTGGAAGCGATTCACTTCGACGGCGCGCACTTCCGCCGCGACATTGGCCGCAAGGGGCTGGAACGGTACAATGAAGGGAACGTGGGGACGTAGCTCAGATGGATAGAGCGGTCGCCTCCTAAGCGACAGGTCGGCGGTTCGAATCCGCCCGTCCCTACCATTTAACCCACGCCAGATCGAAGCGCGAGCTTCAGCTTTTTCTGCAGTTCCTGAAAACGCGGCTCAGTGCGCAGGCTGGCGAACGCGGGATCGATGCCGAGGGCCAGGATGTCCATTTCACGGTTCTCAATAGCGAATTGCAATTGATCGAGGGCTTCCTGCCGTCTTCCCATCAGCACGCATGTCTTAGCGGCATTGTAGTGCGAGCCTCGTCCCTCCTTCAGGAGGCTCTTCTGGGCCTCCAGCATGCTCTCCAGCATGCCGCCGGGGCCGCGGGCCGCGAAGCCCTTTCGAGCCGCCTCCCAGATCGCCAGGGCCGCCCGATTCCGCGATAATTCCGCCGCCTTCCGCGATTCCCGCAGGTAATTGGGAGCGTCGTTTTGACTCAGATAAATGGCCGCCAGGTAGATATGAGCGGACTGGAAGGCCGGCTCGGCCGCTTCGACCTGCTTTAACAGCGCGATGGCTTGATCGGGCTGGCCTCCATAGAACAGGACGTATCCCTTATCGGCCAGGATGGAGGTTGAGGCCGGGTCCAGCTCGCGGGCCCGCTCGATCTCGGCGAGAGCCTCCCGATAACGGCCCAACACCATGAGCGACGTGGCGTACCAGTGATGCGCCTTCTCATCGTTCGGATTCAGTTGGATCGCGCGCTGGAACTCGCGTTCGCCATTCCCGATATCGAGCGCGCCGTAGAAGAGGACGAACGCCAAGGAACTGTGCGCCTCGGCCGACGAGTCGTCGAGTTCGACCGCCTTCTTCGCGGCGGCAATGGCTCGAGGCCAGGCTTCACTGGCAGGCATAGCGGCGTATTCGCGCAGCAGGTTGTAGCAATCCGCGAGGCCAGAGTAGGCCTTGGCGTAGCCGGGATCCCTCACAATCGCCTGGGTGAAATAATCCACGGCCTGATTGAGACTCTCCGGCGTGCGCTTGTTCCAGTAATACTTGCCCTTCAGGTACAAGTCCTGAGCGGCGGGGCTCACCGCGCGTTCGCTGGGGTTCTCGATCCCCCTGCGGCCGCTCCCGTCAGGCCGGACAAACCGCACAAACAGGACACCCACCGCTGCCGCTGTCAGAAGCAGAGCGACGATGAAGATCCGGCGCTTCGCCGGATTCCATGACAAACGGGCAGCAGGGACAGGAGCGGCTTCGATCGGAGGGTTCTCCGCCGGCGCGGTTCCGATTTCGGCCGTTTTCCGGCGAAACAACGGCACATAGCTGCCCACCGGCAATTCAATCCGGATCTCGGCCCCGGCGCCGCCGGTTTCGTAGTAGCTGGCGAGCCGCTTGCGCAGCCTTGCCGCCTCCTGCCTCACAACCGGATCGAGACGGGGGTCCCAGGAAGCAGGGCGGTCAAACACGTCGGTTCCCAGCACGCTTTCCTTCAAGAGGTGGCGTTCCCCGCGGAGAGCGGTTTCGACGAGATGCCGCAGGAATCGGGCGGGCCGCTTGGCTGTGCCAAACGCCGCGCTCGCGACCACCATGTCGAGTGCCGCGAGCACCGCATCCGGCGGAATTTCTTCGGCGGCGGCTTTCGACTGATTATCGAGGTCTGGTTGGGCGGGCATTTTCAAGCAGAGGCCCCTCCGACGTACCTAACAGGCTACGCACTTTTTCTCCGCTATGCAACTCCCATAGATACCAAGGCTTATCGCACGCGCTGCTACCGTAGCGCTACCCCTTGCTCCTTGTTTTCCCTCCGCCCTGCCCATTAACGTTGGTTAACGCGGTTCCGCGCGGTCCCACATCCATCAGCGCGGCCTAGCAAGAAAACGGGAGGGGTTATGAAGAGGATGTCCACTCGGAGGCTGCTGCCCTTGCTGTTTTGGCCGACGCTTGCTTCGGCGCAGTTTTACAACATCACCACCATCGCCGGCAATGGCCGGCTCCAATTTGGAGCGGGCGGACCGGCGATTGGCGCCAAGCTTGTGGTGCCGAGGTACGTTGCGGTTGATTCCGCTGGTAATACCTATGTGAGCGACACGTACTTCCATCAGGTATTTCAGATTTCGCCCAGCGGAATCATCGCGGCGTATGCAGGCAACGGCACAGCGGGTTTTAGCGGCGATGGCGGACAGGCAACCTCGGCGCAGCTTTTCAATCCGCAGGGTCTCGCCGTGGACGGGGCGGGCAATTTGTACATCGGCGATTCTTCCAATTACCGCGTGCGCAAAGTGACACCGGCCGGCGTGATCACGACGGTTGCGGCCGTGGGCAGCGGCGTCGCCTGCGTGGCCGTGGATGCGGCGGGCAACTTGTACGTTTCGGGCGGATACGCCATCGTCAAGGTGGATACCGCCGGTAACGTCACGCCCTTTGCGGGGAGCGCCACAACGCCGGGCTTTTCCGGCGACGGAGGGCCCGCCACCGCCGCCCTGCTCTTTGGCCCCAAGGGTCTCAGGGTGGATGCCGCGGGCAACGTGTATGTGGCCGATCAGGAGAACTTCAAGATTCGCGAGATTTCGGCGCAAGGCATCATTTCGACTGTCGCCGGTAACGGGCAACCCGGTTATGAGGGCGATGGATTGAAGGCCACATTGACGTCGATCTCGCTGCCGGCGGATGTGGCGTTAGACGGCAAGGGTAACTTGTATATCTCCGACAGCAATAACGGCCGCATCCGAGAGGTGAATCTGACGACCGGCATCATCTCGAGCGTCGCGGGCGGAGGCAGTTCGCTGCTGGAGGGCGTGACGCCGCTTTCGGCGGGACTCTCGCCGAATGGAATCACCCTCGACAATAGCGGAAACCTGTTGGTTGCGGATATCAACTATCGCCGGGTGCGGAAAGTCACGCAATCGGCCATTACGACCATCGCGGGAGTGATGCCGACCCAAGGCGCCGGCGACAATTTCCCCGCCACATCCACTGCTCTACTGGACCCATTTGGCGTCGCGGTGGACACGAGCGGCGATATTCTCATCGCCGATCACGTGGATAACCGGATCCGCAAGGTTTCGCCTGCAGGCAACATCACCACCATCATCGGTAACGGCGTGCCCGGCTTTGGCGGCGACGGAGGCCTGGCGATCAATGCCACAATCGGCGACCCGGCCGATGTGGGCTTTGATCCGGCGGGCAACCTGTATTTCGCAACCGGAGATATCCGGCGAATCGCGACGAACGGGATCGTCACGACCGTCGCGGGGAACGGCGTGGTCGGGTATGGCGGCGATAGCGGCCCGGCTACGTCGGCGGCAATGATCGGGCCGACCGATGCCGTGGGAGACGCCGCGGGGAACATCTACATTACAGATCGGGGTAACAGCCTGATCCGGCGCGTAGACTCCGCGGGGATCATCACTACCTACGCCGGCACTATTACGGCCGACGCCGGAGTTGCCGGCTTTAGCGGCGACGGTGGACCGGCCGTGCTGGCGAAACTGTTCCAGCCCTTTCAACTGGCGCTCGACACTGCCGATAATCTTTACATCGCCGACTGGGGCAACAGCCGTGTCCGCAAAATCACCCCCGCCGGCACCATCACCACGGTGGCCGGCGGCGGCAGCGGGACCCTGGGCGACGGAGGCCCCGCCACGTCCGCTACCATTGGCGGCAACCTGTATGGGGTGGCCGTGGACGCGGCGGGAAATCTGTATATCACGAGCAACGCGCGGATTCGCAAGGTGGACGCGGTCACGGGAATGATCTCCACCATCGCAGGAGATGGAACCGCCGGTTTCAGCGGCGACGGTGGATTAGCCACTCTGGCCGAGGTGAATGGGCCGCAAAGCATCGCCGTGGATGCCTCCGGCAACGTCTATTTCGCCGACGAAAACAATTTGAGAGTCCGCCAACTTACTCCGGTCGAGATCGTGAAGGAGGGCGTCGCCAACAGCGCGACTTTCCAGGCCGGCGGAGTGGCGCCGGGAGAGATTGTCACCATCTATGCAGGGCCCGGAGTCAGTCTGGGTCCGGCCACCCCGCTGAGTTTGCAGTTGGATGCGTCGGGCCGCGTCGCGACCCAGCTAGGGGGCACCGTGGTGACGTTCGGCGGGACGCCCGCGCCGTTGACCTATGTCAGCGCGGCACAGATCAACGCCGTGGTGCCGTATGAAGTCGCCGGTCAAACCTCCACGCAACTGCAGGTGAGTTTTCAGGGTAAGCCCACCAACACAGTCACCTTGCCCGTCGTCGCATCCTCCCCCGGATCGTTTGCGATCACGAATCTGGACTATTCACTGAACACGCCCTCCAATCGGGCCCCATCGGGTGGAATCGTGGTGTTATACGGCACGGGTGAGGGGCAAACCATACCGGCGGGTGTGGATGGCGGCGTGAACACCTCCGTGTATCCCCAGCCGGTGTTGCCGGTTAGCGCGACGGTGGGCGGGCAGCCTGCCAAGATTATCTATGCGGGAGCCGCGCCCGATTTTGTGGCCGGTGTGTTGCAGGTCGACATTCAGATTCCGGCCGGCGTGAGCGGAACAGTCCCGCTCGAATTGACAGTCGGCACCGCAAGTACACCGTCGGGTCTCACCGTCTCGATCAGTGGGCAATAAGAGGAAGTAAGAGGATAGGAAAGCGCCGCACCCTTCCACCTTGATTCGAATCGAAAGACGGCCAAAGGAAATCATTCAATGAGAATCAGAATCGTCACCGGTGTGCGCACCGTGGTTCCTGTCTTCCTGATCGGCATGGCTGCCTGCGCGCAGGCTCCCTCACATTTGACTTCGCCAGATAGCACCGCCGCCTCGCGGCAGGTTGCCGCAAGCTATGGCAAGTTACCACTCAGCTTTGAACCCAACCAGGGCCAAACCGACCCGCGGGTGCAGTTCGTCTCTCGCGGAGCCGGCTACACCATCTTCCTCGGCCCGGCCTCAGCGACGTTCGCCCTCCAGCGTGGCGCCAGGACAAGCCGGCCAACCCTACCCGGCCAGCAGCCCTCCTCAGCGGAGTCCGCCGTGGTGCGCATGGATCTGCTGGGCGCCAACCCAGACATCGCGATCGAGCCGCAAGGCAAGCTGCCCGGCATCGCCAACTACCTGACCGGGAGCACCCGCACTAAATGGCCCACCAACCTTCCCACCTATGCGAAGACCCGCTCGTCAAATGTGTATCCAGGTATCGACCTCATCTATTACGGCACCCAAGGTCAGCTCGAATATGACTTCGTTCTAACTCCACATGCCGATCCGGCCAGCATCCGCCTGCGATTTTCAGGCGCCACACCGGTGATCGATGGGTGCGGCGACCTGGTTCTGGCGCTCGCGACCAAGGACGGCCAAAACGACATCCGCTTCCACAAGCCGGTCCTTTATCAGCAGGTGGAGGGAATCCGCCGTCCCGTGAACGGCAAGTTCACCGTCGCCGCCAATCATGATGTCGGTTTCCAGGTCGGCGCCTACGACCACCGCCGCGAACTGGTAATCGATCCCGAACTGGTGTACTCCAGCTACCTCGGCGGCTCCTCGCAGCAGTCGGTCATCTACGGCATGGCGATCAACGCCGCCGGCCAGATGTATGTCACCGGAATTACCAACGCACTCGATTACCCGACCACACCAGGCGTCATCCAAACAAGCTGCCCGGCTAGTAATGGAACCTTTGATACTAAGTGCGGTCCGTCATCGTCATCGGCGGCCTTTGTCTCCAAAATCAGCGCCGACGGCCAGTCACTCATCTATTCCACCTATCTGGGTGGAAGTGGCGGCGGGTACGGAGTGGGCGGAGCGGCCGCCGGCGCAGGAGGCAGCGGAAACGACCTCGGCACTGGAATCGCGGTGGATGCCAGTGACAATGCCTGGGTTGTGGGCCAAACCAATTCGAATAATTTCCCCATTACGGCCGATGCTTACAGCCTCAACTGCGAACCGGCGGAAATAGCCTCGGGCGCTTATATAATCTCGACGAAAGCCAACAGTTGCGGCGGCCCGAACGCCTCGGGATACTTTTACAACGGCACCTATTCTTTGTTCCTCGTCCAACTCAACCCAACAGGGACGACTATGTTGCACGGAACGTTTCTGGGCGGCACTAACGGCGAGCTTGCGGCTCAGATCGCTCTCGATGCGGCGGGCAACATCTATGTCGCGGGAACGGCCTACACCAACGCCCCCGGAACGTTCGCGCAGACGAGTTACTATAACTATCCAACCACACCGTCCGCGTTTCAAACTCAAGCACTGACCGGCGGTGCGTTCTCGGCGTTCGTCACCGAGTTCGCTCCGGGCGGGCAAACCATCCTCTATTCCACGATGTTCGGCGGCCCTAACGAAAACACATATAACAACGCTCTGGCGGTTGGAGCGGGGAAAATCTTTATCGGCGGCTTCACCCAGGACCCGCACCTACCCACAACCCCGGGCGCCATATCGAGTACCTGCCAAGGCGGTCCAACCGCGGCGGGTCCCGACACTGATTGTGTAGATAACAGCGCGAACGGTTATGTCGCCGAGTTCGATCCGGCCAAGTCCGGCGCGGCGTCCTTGGTCTTCTCCACCTATTTGAATGGTTCGGTATCGACGCAGAGGACCGAATCTTCATCGGTAAATGCGCTTGCGGCCGATGCCTCGGGTAACGTGTATGCCGGTGGACAAGATAGCTACACCGTGCAAGAGGGCTTCCCGACAACGCCGGGAGTATTGCAGCCGGCTTGTCTGGTCGCCACCAATTCAGGTGAGTGCGGTACCGGCTTTGTGACCAAGCTGAGCCCGACGGGAGCTTTGGTGTGGTCGACTTTCTATGGCTCGCCCTCGACGGCCGGAGGGAACCAAACCGTATCGGCGATCGCGCTCGATGCCAACAGGAATGTCTACATCGCCGCCAACGCGAGTGGACTGGGCGATTTTCCGCTGAACAACGGCTTCCAGGGCTACGCCGGCGGGGTTGCCTATGTCACCGAGTTGAAAAGCGATGCCTCACAGGTACTGTTCGGCTCCTTCTACGGCGGTCCGAACAACGTGTTTCCGACGGGAATGGCGGTCGATGCGAAGGGAAACATCTACGTCGCCGGTTACACCGCCGGAGGCCTGCCGCTCGACAGCGCTTATCAGAGCACCAACGGTGGAGGGTACAACGAAGGCTTCTTCGCCAAGATCTCGGGCCCGGCCGGTCCGCCCACCCTTGCCGGGGCGGTGAACGCCGAAAGCGGCAGCCCAACCATCGCGCCGAACACCTGGGTTGAGATCGATGGGGCGAACCTCGCTAAGGCCGGGGATTCGCGCACCTGGCAGGCCTCCGATTTTCAGAACGGCAATATGCCGACTCAGCTCGACGGCGTCAACGTAACGGTGAACGGCAAACCCGCGTACATGTTTTATATCAGTCCCACGCAGGTGAATATTCTCACCCCGCCCGATGCTCTGTCGGGATCGGTCGCCATCGAACTCACCTACAACAGCGTCACCAGCGCATCCATCAGCGTTCCGGCGCAGACGCTATCGCCATCGTTTTTCGTCTTCGGCGGCACACCATACGTGGCCGCGCGGCACGCCGACTATAGCCTTCTGGGGCCGGCCAGTTTGTTTGCCGGCTCGACGACGCCCGCCAAGCCCGGAGAGACGGTGCTGCTCTACGCCAATGGCTTCGGCGCGACGAGCGTGCCCGTGGTCAGCGGATCGGAGGTGCAGTCGGGAAGCTTGTCGCCGCTGCCGGTAGTCGAGATTGGCGGCGTGAACGCGTTTGTCGCGTTTGCCGGCCTGGTTGCGCCGGGCGAGTTCCAGTTCAACGTAACGGTGCCCGCGTCGCTGGCGGATGGGGATCAGCCGCTCACGGCGACATACAACGGTTCCACCACACAGGCAGGAACCCTGATCACGGTACACAACTAAGTGGAAAACTGACCGGGCACAAGTCCGCGCGTCGATCCTGACGATAGATGGGTCGCTTACGCCCTCAGCCGGCCACCCGCTCCAGGCACTCGGCGCCGCAGATGGCTTCGAGAGCAGCGCGGAATTCCTTATCGGGGCGGACCTTGGCCGGAACGTCGAGCAGGACCGAGAAATCGCGCGGGGCTTCCAGGCGCAGCCGCACCTGGGTTTCGCCCGGCTTGCGCTTGAAGAGTTCGTCGAGCGCGGCGGCTCTATCCGTCCCGCCGTTGCGGCCCAGCCAGACGCGGATGGAAATCACCGACGGCATGTCCACGCGCGCCACATCGAGCGGAATGATATCCTGCACCGACACCTTGGGCGGCGCGTTCTCTTCGGGCAGGATCAGGCCGCGCACCAGCACGGCCTGGTCTTCCACCACCTGCGCGGCGAGGCGTTCGTAGCTGGAAGCGAAGACCATGCCGTCCACCGACCCCTGCTGGTCTTCGATGGTCAGCGCCACCCAGGGCTTGCCTTCCTTGTTGCGCTTGCGCGCGATCGAGCGCAGCACGCCGCACAGGGCGACCTCGGCATTCTTGGCGAGGCCTTCGAGATTGCTGGTATCATGCGTGGCCAGCTCGGCGATCTTTTCCTGATAGCGATCGAGCGGATGCCCGGTCACCCAGAACCCCAACAGCTCTTTTTCGCCGGCCAGCTTGTCCTTTTCGGTCCAATCGGGAACGTTGGGTAGCTGCGGGTCGTGCGGTTCCGCGCCGCCCATCATTTCGCCGAACAAGCCGGTTTGCCCGCTTTCGCGGTCGCGGTGAGCGCGCTGGCCCGCTTCCATGGCGCCTTCCACGGCGGCGAATTTCTGCGCCCGCGTTCCCTCCAGCGAATCCATCGCGCCGGCGCGAATCAGGCTCTCGATCATGCGCCGGTTCACGGCTCCCAGGTCGACCGTTTCGGCGAACTGATGGATGGTGCGGAAGCGGCCCAGTTGCTCGCGCGCGCGGCCGATGGCCTCGACCGCGGATTGGCCCAGGTTCTTCACCGCACCCAAGCCGAAGCGGATGCCGATTCCACCGGGCGCGTGCGCATCCGGCGTGAAGCTCCACTCGGACTGATTCACGTCCGCCGGCAGGATGGTGATGCCCATGGCGCGGCATTCGTTGATGTACTTGACGACCTTGGCGGTGTTGCCGGTTTCCGAAGTGAGCAGCGCGGCCATGAAATCCACCGGGTAATGGGCTTTCAGATACGCCGTCACGAACGCCAGGAAGGCGTACGCGGCGGAGTGCGACTTGTTGAATCCGTAGCCGGCGAACTGCTCCATCAGATCGAAAATCTTTTCGATCTTGCGCTGCGCGAAGCCGCGCGCGACCGCGCCCTTCACGAAGTGCTCGCGCTCCTGGGCCATTGCTTCGGCTTTCTTCTTGCCCATGGCGCGGCGCAGCAGATCGGCTTCCCCCAGCGAATAGCCGGCCAGGCGGTTGGAAATCTGCATCACCTGTTCCTGGTAGACGATCACGCCGTAGGTCTCTTCGAGCAGCTCTTTGAGTTCCGGCAAGTCGTACTGCACGGCGCGCCGGCCCCACTTGCGCTCGATAAAATCGTCCACCATGCCGCCCTGAATCGGCCCCGGACGGTAGAGAGCGTTGAGCGCGGTCAGATCCTCCAGCCGGCTCGGCTTGTAGCGGAGCAGAATGTCGCGCATCCCCTGCGATTCGAACTGGAACACGCCGCAGGTGAAGCCCTTGCAAAAGACGTCGTAGGTGGCCGCGTCGTCGAGCGGCAAGTCTTCGGGAACCAGATCCACGCCGTGCCGCTTGTTGATCAGGCGCAGCGCGTCCTGGATCAGCGTCAGCGTGGTAAGCCCCAGGAAATCCATCTTGAGCAGCGACAGCTTCTCGAGGCCGTTCATATCGAACTGCGTGACGATTTCATCGCGGTTCGTTTTGTAGAGCGGCACCAGTTCTCTGAGTGGCTGGGGCGAGATTACCACCCCCGCCGCGTGCACCGAACAGTTGCGCGAAAGGCCTTCCAGCCGCAGCGCGACGGTCAGCACTTCGTCGATGCGCGGATCCTTCCGGGCCTCGGCGAAACCCGGTTCCTGCTTGATAGCGTCTTCGAGCGAAATGTTCAGTACACCGGGAACGAGTTTGGTGAGCCGGTCCACATCCGCGTATGGGATCTCGAGCACGCGGCCCACGTCCTTGATGGCCGCGCGCGCGCCCAGCGTGTTGAAGGTGATGATCTGCGCCACCTGTTCGCGGCCGTATTTTTCGGTGACATAGTGGATCACCTCGCCGCGGCGGTTCATGCAGAAGTCGATGTCGATATCGGGCAGGTTGACGCGCTCCGGGTTGAGGAAGCGCTCGAACAGCAGCCCGTACTGGAGCGGATCGATATCGGTGATCGCCATCG
>DASWZP010000043.1:0-11660 GCA_036404395.1 Bryobacteraceae bacterium
GATCTGCGTCCGCGCGTACCAGATGAAGCCGACCACGGTGGCCGCGCCCACCACCTCGATCAGCGGCGAGGAGAGCGCCTGTTGCCGCACGTATTGCAGGTTGGTCTTCAGCAGCCTGCGCGCCGCATCGTGGAAGCGCCGCGATTCGTACCCTTCGGCGCTGAAGGCCTTCACCACCATGTGGCCGCTGAGCGTTTCCTGCAGCACCTGGCTCAGCTCGCCCTGGTTGTCCTGCGTGCGCCGCGTGGTGCGCCGGATCCGCCTGCCGATGGTGGTCACCGGGTAGATCACCACCGGAACCAGCAGCAGGCTGATCAGCGCCAGCTTCCAATCCGTGCCGATCACCACCGCCAGCAGCGCCAGCAGCGTGAACGTCTGCCGCAGCAGGTCCGCCAGGATGTGCGACGTGGCGAGCTGGACCTTGTCGATATCGTTCATGATGGCCGACATCAGCTTGCCCGTCGAGTGGGATTCGAAGAACTCCGCCCCCTGCCGCAGCACCTTGTCGAAAACCCGGTTGCGCAGGTTGGTGACCGCCGAAAATCCGACGTAGTTGACCAGGTAGTTGGCGCAATAATCGCACAGGCCCTTGGTGACGAACACCGCCAGCGTGGCGAAGGCCATGATGCTGAACACGTTGTGGAAGTTGTGGATGTTGCGGAAGAAGGAGGGGACGAGCTGGTCGAGATAGATGGTGTGCTTGAAAATGGGGATGGTGTAGATCTTGACGCGTTCTTCCGCCGCGTGGGGGTCAAGCCCGGTGTAGAGCAGCGGGCCGATCAGCAGCGCCATCAAGCCGGTTCCGCCTCCGGCCACCGCCATCAGCACCACCGAGACTGCCAGGTGTCCCGTGTACCGCCGCGCATAACCGAACAGCCGCAGCAACTCCTTCATGCCTGTACCCGCAGCCGCACCAGCGCGTTCACTACCTGCGCCACCGTCACCTCGGCCGTGCCGCCGGGCACCTGCACCACTTCGGAGCGCGCGCGCCACGGGCTCCAAATGGCGGGGTCCGACGTGCCGAAGATCACTACCGAGGGAAGCCCGAAGGCGGCCGCCATGTGCGCGGGGCCGCTATCGTTGCCAACGAACAGCGACGCCCCAGCGAGTAGCGTTTTCACCTGCCCGAGCGGCGCGCCTTGCACGGTGCGGTAGCGCGAGAAGGGCTGCAAGTCGTCGCCGGCAGCTCCGATGAACACCGCTTCCAGGCCGCTTTGTTCGATGTGCCGCGCCACCGCCAGAAACCCGTCGGCGCGCCAGGTTTTTTCGGGCGCGGTTGCCACCGCGTGCAGCACTGCGTACGGCCGCGCCGGCGGTGGCTGCCCCTCGGCCCCAAGCCGCGCGCGCGGAATTTCCCCAACCGGCGCGCCCAAGTAGAAGATCGCGCTGGCCAGGTGCTCGGCCGTATGCACGGTGCGTTCAGCCCCGAGAATCTCCTGCGCCCTGGGGATGTGAATGTTGTAGGCGAACTGGTGACGGAAATGGCCGAAGCCCGCGCGCCAGCGGGCGCCGGAAACCAGTGTCAAAAAAGCGCTGCGCGTGCCGCCGTGCAGGTTGAGGCACAAATCCGGCCGCCAGCGCCGCAGCGCGCGCGGGTCGGGCGGCAGAATGTCGTCCACATCCGGGTTATGCTCGAACAGCGCGTGGAATCGGGCTTCAGCGACCACCGCGACGCGCAGGTCCGCGCGCGCGCGTTTCAATAGGGCGAGCGCGGGCGTCGAGAGAACGCAGTCCCCCAGCGAACGCAGCCGGACGACGGCCACCCGGCCCGGACGCGGCAGCTCTTCCAGCACGTTCTGCACGGGTCTAGTCTTCGATCTTGGCCTCGTCCACCAGCATCACCGGTATGTCGTCCCGAACCGGATAGACGCGATGGCACTGCACGCACTTCAACCCGTTCCCGCCGGCCGTGAGCTCCACCGTTGCCTTGCACACGGGGCACACGAGAATCTCCAGCAGATCTTTACTGATGGCCATAAGAGTTCCAGTTTAGCGCGGAGGGCAAGCAGGATGCGCGGGTGGCGCGGTCCATTACAACCGAATACCCTTGGGTATCGACGAATCCGCTGCTGATTCTAACTCGAAGCTTACCGGTACATCGAGATATTCAGCCACGTCAACCGGGCCGGCACATTACATATTCCCGCCAGGCTTGGTGGGCGAGTTGGCAGACGGGTCGGCAGGTTTGGCGGGCGCGCCAGCAGGTTTGATGGGAATATCCGAAGGTTTGACCGGCGGTTCACCCGGTTTGGCCGCTGGATCGGCGGGTTTCGCCGGCGGCTCCGCGGGCTTGGCCGCTGGATCGGCCGGTTTACCGGGCGGCTCGGCGGCCTTAGTAGCGGACCCGTCCGCGGGTTTGAGGCCGGCCTTGGCTAGGATCGCGCCCACGTACTCGCGGGTCTCCTGAAGGTCCGGCACACCGCCGGATTGGTCAGCCGTCTGCGGTCCGGCGTTATAGGCGCCCAGAGCCTGCGGCAGATCGCCCTTGTATTTGTCGATGAGCTGCTTGAGGAAGCGAGCGCCGCCATCGAGATTCTGCTTGGGGTCGAACGGGTTCGCGACGCCCAGCTCGGACGCGGTTTCCGGCATGAGCTGCATCAACCCCTGGGCTCCTTTGGCGGACACGGCGCAAGGGCGGAAGGCGGACTCCTGCCCGATCACGGCGCGGAGCAGTTTGGGATCGAGGCTCTGTTGTTTGGCGGCGTCTTCAATCAGCGGGTTGACCAGATTGTCGTCCAAGGGATCGCAGTCCGGCGGCTCGGCCGTTTCGGGCGGCGATTTTCCATCGAGCGGCATCAGCCACAACCCGAGGTTCTCGGCTTGTTTGCGAATGGCGGCCCGCTGCTGCGCGATGGCCGCTCGCTGTAGTTCCGCGGCAGTGGGAGGCGGTTTGGCGTTAACGACGGCGGTCGGCGGCGAATTTCCAGCGGCCGGTGGGTTTGCAGCGGCCGGCGCGGCCGGCGCATTCGTCATGGCGGGTACGCTCGATGGCGCCGGGGGAGTCTGCGCCGGCAGGCTGTTCAGCACGCTACTCAGAAGTATGAGAAGGACCAGGACGATCCACCCAGCAAACGCCCGCGTGCGCGCATACACCCAGCGGAGAATTCGCGCCCCCGGCTTCGACGACGGCCTCATCCTGGACTGTCTCATCCTGCACAGTTATCGGCCGAAACCGCGACTCGCAACAGGTGTGCCGGGCAAGGCCAGATGTGACCCGAACGCCCACACGGAAACGCGCGCTGCGGATAGCGTAACCTGTTGAAGGCAAAAACCCTTTACAATAGGTACTTATCTTGCCGAGGTTTTGTGAATGCGAATCCCAGCCGCTCTCTGTCTATTCGTTCTGATGTGCTCCGAAGGAGCCTACGCGCAGGCCGTTGCCGGGTTCGGCGCGATTACGGGAAAGGTGCGTGACATATACGGAGATGGCATCCCGGATACAACGGTGACCATCACCAACCGGGCGCTGGGATTGCGGCTGGTTTTGACGACGACCGACGATGGCGTATTCTACGCGCCCGCGCTGTCGCCGGCCGCCGGCTACGCGGTGAAAGTGACGCGCAAGGGGTTTGCCGGATGGGACGCGTCCAATCTGCGGGTTCCGGTCGGCGAAACGGTGAACTTCCACATCACGCTGCAGCAGACCGCGCCGGGGGTGAAACCGCAAACCGGCAAAGCGCCGGGGGTGCAGGACACGAAGAACGGCGTCACCGACCTGATCAGCCGCGACGCAATTGTGGATTTGCCGCTGAGCGGGCGGCACGTGGAATCGCTGGTGGCGGAGTCGCCGCTGGCGACGCTGGGCGGAACGCCCGACACTATCGGCTTCCGCGGCAGCCCGTCCTCGGACGTCGCGGTGGTGGACGGGTTGGACGCGACCGACGGTTACTTCCTCGACAAGGCGGACCCGCTGCGCGCCTTTCCGGCGGAAGCGGTGGACAGTGTGCAGGTGATCGCTTCCACGGCGCCGCTCGAGTACAAAGCCACCGGCGGAATCGCCAACGCGGCCACGCGCACCGGCACGGAAGATTTTCACGGCGAACTATACGCGTTCTACCGCAACGGCAGTTTCGATTCGCCCGACCGCTACGATCCGAGTTTCCGGCCCGACGATAAACAGGAGACGGAGGGCGGGAACGTGGGCGGCCAGGCGATCGACCGGCTGTACTACTTTGTGGGCCTGGAAGCGTCGAGCGGCAGCTCGCAAGCCGTCAATCGCATCACCAACCCGCTCGTCGCCGATGCCAATAGCGTCGAGGTACTGCCCTCTCGCTGCGGCGCGCCCGCGACGTCGGCGCAATGCGCGGCGGCCGACAAGTTCATCCAGTCGCAGATGAACGCGATCGTAGCGCGCTCCCAAAAAACCTTTACCGGTCTGGCGCGCGCCGACTATCATTGGACCGAGCACAACAGCCTCAGCTTGGTGGCGGACGCGCAGCACTACCGTTCGCCCAACGGAGCCGACCAACTGGCCGTCTCGGCCGACGGCGGCCTGCTGGGCGGCAACGGCAACGTGGGCGAGGAGACGCGCTACGCGAATGCCGGCTGGACGGCGGAATTGGGATCGAATAAGGTCAACCAACTGCGCTTCGGTTGGTACAAGGACCGTATCTCAGTGCCGCCGGAGACTAAACAGTGGCCGTCGACCGGGGGGCTCGGGCTGACGGTGGCTGGGGTGAGTCTGGGCGCGAACCCAAACTATCCTGGCGTGGTGCCCAGCGAGCAGCGTTATCAGGCCGCGGAGAATTTCACTGTGGCCACCGGCCCCAATATCCTGCGAATCGGCGCCGACGGGTCGCTCGGCGAGGACTGGATCCGCCAGGTGTACAACCAGGACGGCACATACGCCTACTCCTCGCTGACGGCCTTCGCGCAGGACTTCAACTCCAACAAGAATAATGCCAAGGACTACACACTGTTTACGCAGCAATTCGGCAATCCGACGCGCAACCTGCGATCGAAATCGGCCGGGGTTTACGGGCAGGACGATTGGAAGGTTTCGCGCCGGCTGCAAGTGGAGCTTGGCCTGCGCTGGGATAAGGTGTTCTTGCCGCAGCCGACCGAATACAACACCAGCTTCTACCTCACCCAGTACATCACCTCGCCCACTATGACGCTGCAGCCGCGCGGTGGCCTCTCCTACCTGTTGAACGACAAGACAGTGATTCGCGCCGGTTTCGGCATGTTCTACACGCCGTTCCCGATGCAACTGATCGACGCGTTGTTCCTGGGCAATGGCCTGTACCAGACCAGCATCAGCGTGAACTCTTATCAGAGCGGCGCGCCGGTGTTTTCCAAGGCGATCTCCAGCGGCACAACCATCCCCAACTCGACCAGCAACATCGCCTTCGCCAATGGCAAGTTTCGCAATGAGAATGAACAGAGCGGAACGTTCGCCATCGAGCGCAGTCTGGGCAAGGACACCACGGTCACGATCAGCTACGTCTACGGCCGCGGCCTGCACTTGTGGACGGCGGAAGATGTGAATCTGAATCCCTCGACCATCGACAAGACGTACACGGTCGACGACGCCGCCGGCGCCGCCGTCAATTCCGTGCTCCTGCCGATGACGACCAGCAAGACCAGCGCGTTTTACGGCCAGGTGTATAACATCGTGAACAACGGAGCCTCGTGGTATACCGCCGGGGTGGCGCAATTCCGCAAGCGGATGTGGCACGGACTGTCGCTGGACGGCTCCTACACCTGGCAGCAGGCGCTGGACACCCAGAGCGGACCACTGATCTTCGGCAGCGTGCCGCTCAGTTCTTACAACGGCGACTACATACTGGACAAGGGCAAGTCGAATCTCGACCAGACGCAGCGCGGGGTGGTGGAATTGGTGTGGCAGCCAACGCTCACCCGAAGCACGTCTTCGCTGGCGCGCTTCGCGCTGAATGGCTGGCAATTCTCTGCGATCGCGACGGTAGCGACGGGGCTGCCGGAGACGGCGCTGGTACAGGTGGTCGGCCAGCAGTTTCCCGGCATCACCATGGTCTATACCAGTTCGATGACCGGCACGGGCGGATGGAATCGCATGCCGCTGGACCAGATCAACAGCCTGTCGACGGGCAGCCAGCACCCGGTGAATGCGCGCCTCAGCCGCAGCCTGCCTTTCACGAACCGGTTCCGCGGCGAACTGATTTTCGAGGCTTTTAACGCGCTCAACTCGCAGTTCAATACCAGCGTGAACAACGTCGCCTATACCGCTCAGTTGGGCGTGTTGAAGCCGGTTCCCGGCGTGGGTGTGGGCAACGTGAGCTGGGGCCCGATAGACGGCACCAACGCGCGGCGCATGCAGGTGGCTTTCCGGCTGATGTTCTGAGGAGGGATTCTCCTCAAAAACCGGCCACAGGTGAACACGGATAAACACGGATAGCACTTAAGAACTGCAGGTTTTTTGTTCTCTATCCGTGTTCATTTGTGTTCATCCGTGGCTATAATTCTTTCATGGCCTCACGCGGTGGGCGACATTGGGATCAAGGCAAGCTAAAGCATGCCCCACCTGGACGTGGTGTTAAACTGAATCGGAGGCCATTCTATGGTCGTCGGGGTTGCCAGGGAGATTAAGGACCACGAGACGCGGGTGGGGTTGGTCCCGAGCGGCGTTATCGCTCTCCGCGAGGCGGGGCACGAGGTGCTCGTGGAGACGCGCGCTGGCGAAGGCAGCTCCATCTCCGACGAGGAATACGCCCGTGCCGGCGCGCGGATTGTGGAAAGCGCCGCCGAGGTGTGGACCAAGGCCGATCTGGTCGCCAAAGTGAAGGAGCCGCAACCGGCTGAATATGCGTTCTTCCGGCCCGGGCTCGTGCTGTTCACGTATCTGCACCTGGCGCCGCTGCCGGAGCTGACCAACCGGCTGATCGAATCGAAGGTCAGCGGCGTGGCCTATGAAACCATTCGCGAAGCCGATGGCTCGCTGCCGCTGCTGACGCCGATGAGCGAGGTGGCCGGCCGCATGAGCGTGCAAGTGGGCGCGCAGTATCTGGAAAAACCCAACGGCGGCCGTGGCATTCTGCTGGGTGGCGTGCCGGGCGTGGCGCCGGCCAATGCGGTGATTCTGGGCGGCGGCGTGGTGGGAACCAA
Source organism: Bryobacteraceae bacterium (assembly GCA_036404395.1). GTDB lineage: Bacteria > Acidobacteriota > Terriglobia > Bryobacterales > Bryobacteraceae > Bog-375. The sequence goes on from DASWZP010000043.1 coordinate 7,084, forward strand.
CGCCGCCAAGATGGCGCTGGGCCTGGGCGCGCACGTCACCATCATCGACCGCGACTTAAACCGGCTGCGCGATCTCGACGACATCTTCAACGGCCAGGTGGTGACGCTGGCTTCGAACGCCTTGACGATTCGCGAGAATCTCAGAACCGCGGACCTGGTGGTGGGTGCGGTGCTGATTCCCGGAGCATCGGCGCCCAAGCTGGTGAAGCGCGAGATGATCGCAGGCATGAAGCGCGGGGCGGTGGTTGTGGATGTCGCCATCGATCAGGGGGGGTGCCTGGAGACGGCGCACGCCACCACGCACAGCGATCCCGTATACGTGGTGGACGGCGTGGTGCATTATTGTGTCTCGAACATGCCCGCGGCGGTGCCCCACACTTCCACCTTCGCTCTCACCAACGCCACCTTTCCCTACCTGCTGGAACTGGCCAATCACGGCCTGGAAGGCGCCTGCGAACGCCACGCCGCGCTGCGCGAGGGCGTCAACACCTACCAGGGTCATGTGACGCACCGCGGCGTGGCCGGATCGCAGGGCCGCCACTGGCGCGCGCTAGCCGAAGTGGAGTAGGCTCGGGAGATGCCGGCCGAAAAGCCAGAGGCAGCTCCGCGGCCGCTCACCGCGTTGAGCGAGGACGAGAAGCTCTTTCAATCCACCGTGCGCAAGTTCGCGCGCGAGCGAATCCGCCCCTACGTGCGCGAGATGGACGAAGCCGGCGTTTTCCGCAAGGATATCCTCCAGCAGCTTTTTGCCATGGGCCTGATGGCGATCGAGATCCCGGAAGAATATGGCGGGCAGGGCGGCACTTTCTTTCAGGCCATTCTGGCGGTGGAGGAGCTTTCCGCGGTGGACCCTTCGGCCGGCGTGATCGTGGACGTGCAGAACACCATCTGCAACAACGCCGTGCTGCGCTGGGGCGATGCCGCGCAAAAAGCCCGCTATCTTCCGCGGCTGGCGGAAAACACCGTGGCGTCCTATGCGCTGTCGGAAGCTGGCGCTGGCTCGGACGCCTTCGCGCTGGCCACCCGCGCGGAGGACCACGGCGGCCATTTTCTGCTCAACGGCCGCAAACTGTGGATCACCAACGCCGCCGAAGCCGGCCTGTTCCTGCTGTTCGCCAACGCCAACCCGTCAGCCGGCCATAAGGGCATCACGGCGTTCCTGGTGGAGCGCGATTTCCCAGGCTTCCAGGTGGGCAAGAAGGAAGACAAGCTCGGCCTGCGTGCTTCGTCGACCTGCGAACTGATCCTCGATAACTGCCGCGTGCCGCGCGAAAACGTGATGGGCGAACTGGGCCAGGGATACCGGATCGCCATCGAATCGCTGAACGAAGGGCGCATCGCCATCGGCGCGCAGATGATCGGCCTCGCGCGCGCGGCGCTCGAACACGCGACCGAGTACGCCAAACAACGCAAGCAGTTCGGGAAAGTGATCGCCGAATTTCAGGGCGTGCAGTTCGAGTTGGCCAAAATGGCCACCGAAATCGAAGCCGCGCGGCTGCTGGTGTACAACGCCGCACGCCTGCGAGACGCCGGAATGCCTTTCCTGGCGGAAGCCGCGATGGCCAAGTATTACGCCTCCGAAGTGGCCGAACGGGCGGCCTCCAAGGCCATCGAAGTCCACGGTGGCGTGGGAGTTACGCGCGATTACCCGGTGGAAAAGCTCTACCGCGATGCGAAGATCGGCCGTATCTACGAAGGCACCGGTAATATCCAGTTGCTGACCATCGCCAAGAAACTGTTGAGCAAGTAATCCCGTCTTGCAGTATATTGGGGGAAAATGCGAGCGCTTATCCTGACATCCGCACTGGCCGCGCTGAGCGCGCCCATCTGGGCCGCCGCCGCCGACACTGTCAACGCTGACGAGATCATCCGCAAGTTCGCCGCCAAGGAAAGTGAGTTCTCCGAGGCGCGCGGCAACTACACCTACCGCCAGAGCCTGAAGCTTGAGGAACTGGATCCCGGCGGAAACCCCACCGGCGGGAAATGGGAAGAAATAGACGACATCATCTTCACTCCGGATGGCAAGCGGATCGAGAAAGTGGTGTACGCTCCGGTGATGAACCTGCAGCACATCGGGCTGTCGAAAGAGGACATTGACGACCTGCACAACGTGCAGCCTTTCGTCCTGACCTCTGACGAAGTGCCGAACTACGACATCAACTATCTGGGCAAGGAAAAGATCGACGAGATCGACTGCTACCTTTTTTCGGTGAAGCCCAAGAAGATGCTGCCGGGCAAGCGTTACTTTGAAGGCCAGGCGTGGGTGGACGATCACGATCTGCAGATCGTCAAGACCTACGGCAAAGGTGTTGGCCTCCAGAAGAGAAACGCCGACCAGCAGTTTCCGAAGTTCGAGACCTACCGCGAGCAGATCGACGGCAAGTACTGGTTTCCCACATACACCCACGCGGATGATACGCTGCACTTCAAAGACATGAGCCAGCGCATCCGCCTGGTGGTGAAATACCAGGACTACAAGCGCTTCGAGGGCAGGTCCACCATCAAGTACGGCGAGACGCTGGATCCCAAGGCGCCGGCGAAGAAGTAGCCGGTGGGGCAGGCGCTTTCGCCAGGCGCTTTCGCCTGCCAACCCCAATGGCGAAGTTGGCAGGCGAAAGCGCCTGCCCCACTGGCCGATTACGGCAGCGTGATCTCGAGCGGCGCCGATTGCGGGCCCTCTTTCCCGGTTGCGCCGACGGCGGAGACGGCATAGCGGTACGTCTTGCCGTGCTCGGCCGCGTGATCGGAATAGGTGGGAACCGCGCCGCTTTCGGCAATATGCTCGAAAGCGCCGCCGGCGGGAGCGCGGTACACGAGATAACCTTTGATGCCGGATTCCTCCGCCGGATCCCACGCCAACTCGATGGAATTGGGCCCGGCCACCGCGCGCAGTCCGGTGGGTGCGGCCGGCGTCACCGGCTCCGGCGTTACTTCGAGCGGTTCGGAGAGATCGCTTTCGGCCACCCGGTTGTCGCTCTGCGGAACGAAGGTCTGGACCAGGTAACGGTAGTGCGTGCCGATTGCCGCGGCCTTGTCGGTCCATTCCGGCACGGTCACCTCGGCGACCAAGTCATATTTCTCCGATGTTGCCAGCGCGCGCAGCACGCGGAAGTGGTCGCCCTGCGCGCGCCAGGTGAGGCGCAGGCCGCCCCGCGTCATCTCCGCGCGCACGTCCGCGGGCTTGTCCGGCGGCGCGATCACTTCCACGTTGGCGAAGTTCGACCACCCGGCGTCCTTCCCGTTGGCTCCCACCACGCGCACCGCGATGGAGATTCCCTTGCCGGTCCATTCCGCGCATGGAACGTCATGACGCACCAGGACGCCCGTGGCAGCAAACGGCGGAATCCGCGTCGCCTGGCTGGCCCATTGCGTGGCGGTGAAGGGAACCGGGCCGGGCCCGATGCGCAGGTCGAACGATGGCGGTTCCTTAATGGCGACGCCCTCGGTGGTCAGTTGCGGCGCGGTGAACTGAATGATCAGCTTGCCGCCGCGCTCGACCGCCGCAAGGTCGGTGACCCGCGCCGGAATGTTGGCCAACGGCGTGAGCGGCCCAGCCACGTAGCCGCAGCCGGAAAGCACCGCTGTCAGAGCCGTAAGAATGCGACGCATGAAATGTCTAGTGTAGCGTCGTGAGGGCGCGACGCGAGGAACACCAGCGAGGGTGAAGGGGGCTTGACGCTCGGACAGAACTGTCCGATACTGGACAAATGAAGGGCTCGGAATTCGAGCGGCACGTGCAGAGGTTGGCGCGGAGCAGAAAGGTCGCCTGTGAATTCGTCGCTGACCGGGGAAAGGGAAGCCACGGCCGCCTGTACCTTGGCGACGAATTCACAACCCTCAAGGATCGGAAGAAAGAAATCGGCCGCGACCCTGCTGCCCAAGATGTGTAGGGATCTCAAGATCGATCCGCGCGACCTGTAGGAGGTGAACCCATGTCCGCCTTTACGTATCCCGCGAGATTCACGACCGGCAGCGATGGCCGCGTGTTGGTCGAGTTCGGCGATCTGCCGCGAGTCGCGACCGACGGCGAAGACGATCGCGAGGCAATGGAAGAAGCCATGGATGCCCTTGGATCCGATCTCTCGATTCGCCTGTCCCGCCGCGAAGAGATTCCGGCGCCTTCATCTGCCAAGCGTGGTCAGAGGCTGGTGCCCGTGCCGCTTTGGCTGGCGCCAAAGCTGGCGCTCTATCTGGCGATGCGCGACGGCCAAGTTAACAACTCCGAACTGGCTCGCCGCCTTGGCGTCCACGAGCGAGTGATCCGCCGTATGCTCGATCCCGCACACGCGACCAAAGCGGTTAAGATCCAGGCTGCGCTGGCGGCTCTCGGCAAGCAGATGATTGTCGAAGTCAGGGACGCGGCTTGAAGGAGCCGCGAGGATTTCGATCGCGCAGCGATCAGACGAAGTGAGCGAGCACGCGCCACGATCGATTGAAAATGCGGTCGCGGTAGGGACGACCATCGCTGGCCGCCCCCCGCACAGATCCGTACGAGCGGGATTACCGCATACGGCTCCTACCTTGGATGTGTCGCGTCAAATCGCACGTCGGGATAGGGATGCAAGATTTGCGGGCGA
>DASWZP010000044.1:0-13274 GCA_036404395.1 Bryobacteraceae bacterium
GTTGCCGGCGGACCGAGGCTCGCAACAGTGTCCAGGGACCGCGCCGGTCGTGTGTGTGGGAGGCGTTCGGCGGCCGATTAGGCCGACGGCGACGGTTTTCCGGGCGCCAAGCCGTCGGGGCGGCGCCCGATGGGCCGATGCGCGCTGCTGCGCACAATTTCGGAGGGGCCGGTCTGCGATCGCAACCGCAACCTATAGTGGCTACCTGAGTCAAGTGCATAGCCAGTTCGCGCCTTATCGGAAACCATCCCGCGGCTGCCACTGCGCCGGCAGCCATGTCGCGCGATCAGCACCTGCGAAACACGGATCGAAGTGATCTCCCAGAAGCGGACATATGCCTACAGCGGGACGATCTGACGCAACGGCCTTATAGGCACTTCGGCCGCGCTAGAGGCTGCATAATCATGCAGTTGCTGATAGTGACACGGGGGCGCGGGGCCACCAGGTGTATAATTGTCATGCTAATCGGAATATAAGGTCCATGTCTGCTGCGTACTGGGAGGTGGTCGCCCGCATGTTGGGTCGGTGGGCACTCGCCATTTGCAGTTCGACAGTGCTCTGCTTGGTGGCGAGCAATGGCGTGAAGGCGTCCGCAGTCGGGCCATCCGAGACCGTTTCGGCCAGCCAGCCCGCGCCACGCCCCGTGCCACCCGGCTGCAGGGAAAGCGCCGGGGCTCCAGATTCTGCCGCATTGGCCGCCGGCGGGTCACGCTTCGCTTGTAATGGTTATGTCTGGCAGAACGTCAAGATTGTCGCCGGCGGCTTCACACCGGGCACTTACTTTCATCCCGCGCAGCCGGGACTTATGTACCTCCGCAGCGACATTGGCGGAGCCTATCGGTGGGACACGGGCGCTCAGTTGCGGATTCCGCTGACGGATTGGCTCGGGGGCACGGAACAGGACTGGAGCCTGACGGGAATCGAGAGCATCGCTCTCGATCCTTCGAACGCGCAGCGTGTCTACCTGGCCGCCGGGATGTACATCGGATCGTGGTTGCCGATCAATGGCGCGATCCTGATCTCGTCCGACCAGGGTGCCACCTTCCGGCGCGTCGATCTGCCCTTCAAACTGGGCGCGAATGACGACTACGGTCAGCAGGGAGGCGAGCGCCTGGCCGTTAATCCGTTCAAGCCGAACGAGCTGTACTTCGGCTCGCACGAGGACGGGCTCTGGCAGAGCACGGACTACGGCGTCACCTGGGGCGAGTCGGCGAGTTTCCCCCTCACCGCCACGCCCGACCAGATGGGTCTGATGTTTGTCCGGTTCGACCCCAACCACAATGGGACAGTCTACGTGGGCGCCTACACCGGGGGCATCTTTCGCTCGACCGACGACGGCGCCACCTGGCAGCAGGTGCCCGGCCAGCCCACCCGGCTGAGCGACGGCTCGACGGCGCGGCCGATGCGCTGCGCACTTGGCCCCGACGGCCTGCTGTACGTCACCTACAACAATGTGGGGACGCTCAACGGGGTAACCAACGGTGCTGTTTACCGGCTCGACACGAACATCGGAGTCTGGACCAAGATCACGCCGCCGGATACGCGGACAGTCCTGGGCTACGGCTACTGCGGCGTCGGCGTCGACGCCCGGCGCGATGGGACGGTCATGGTCGCTACCTGGGACCGCTGGTCGCCGGGGGACGATATCTTCCGCAGCACGGACGGCGGCGCCAACTGGGAGAGCGTGAAGCAGTACTCGGTTAGGGACACCTCGCTGTCGCCGTTTCTCGACTACTACGGAACGCAATTCGGCACATGGAACGCCACGATTGAGATCGATCCCTTCGATTCCGACCACGCTCTCTACGGCACCGGCTACTCCGTATGGGAGACCAACGATCTCACCAACCTCGATTCCGGACAGCTCACGCATTGGGTGGTGGGCGCAAATGGAGTCGAAGAGACGGTCCTGCACCACGTCGTGAGCCCGCCCGCCGGCGCTCACCTGCTGAGCGCGATGGCGGATGAAGGCGGCTTCCGGCACGACGATTTCGACACGTCTCCGCCGCCGTTTCTGAATCCGGTCATGATCGAAGTGGCGTCGCTGGACTTTGCCGAGTCCAATCCCGCGCTGATGGCGCGCGTGGGCCTGCTGGACTACCAGGGCCACATCGCGGGCGCCTGGTCGACCGATGGCGGCGCCACGTGGGTGCCGTTCGCCGCCGCCCCTCCTGGCGCCGGGCTGGGCCCCACCGCCGACGGTTACGTCGCCTCCGTCGCCGTGTCCGCCGATGGAGCGACCGTGATCTGGGCGGCCGGCGATACGGTCCCAGCCTACTCGCACGATCAAGGCGCTACTTTCACCTCTTCGACGGGCGCACCGGCCGGACTGCTCGTCGTCTCGGATCGAGTGAACCCGCGCAAGTTCTACGGCCACGATCCGACCTCCGACACCGTTTTCGTCAGCACCGACGGCGGCATTTCGTTTGTGGCGGGGGCCACCGGTTTGCCGCCGGATGCGGTGTATCCCGGTTGGACCGCAGAGGCTCAGCTAAAGGCCGTCGCGGGCCACGAAGGCGACATCTGGCTGCCGGTGGCGACCGGCCTGTACCACTCCACCGATTCCGGGGCGAGTTTCGCGAGACTCGCGTCGATCGACAACGCGCCCCTGGTTGGATTCGGGATGGCGGCCCCAGGCGCCTCCTACCCAGCGGTGTACGCGGTTGGGACGGTAGTCGGCGTTTACGGGATCTTCCGTTCGGATGACATAGGCGTCAACTGGATCCGCATCAACGACGACCACCACCAATACGGCGCGCTCGGAGACGTCTCGGGCGACCCGCGGATCTACGGCCGCGTCTACGTCGGCACTCAGGGCCGAGGGATTGTGTACGGTGATCCGCCGGCGGTCCGGAAGTAGTTGGACAGCTTACGTCGTGTGTCCAAATCGTATCGATCCGGCCGGACTTCGAGTTTCGAGCGATGCCAGATGGGGTTCGGGGAAACTGCACGCCGGCGGCAATTGCTCGAATCGGCCAGTTAATTAAGACCAGATATCGGTAGCCCCACGGTGGCCGCTCAAGCCAGGAATATCCATGGTTTGGGCGTGATACGGTCCCGGACGCCCGACCGTCCGCCTGGCGGTCGCCGTCCGGTAGGATGTTGGGATTGGCGTGCGCTTCTCCCGCCGTAAACATACGCCAGAGTTCTGAAAGTTGTGTACACCCGCGCCGGTGGAGACGAACTACTTTGGACCGCGCCGGAGCTTTCGAGGCTGACAATATGCTCGATAGCTACCAACGATGCGCTGGAGGTCAGGCCATTTCGGCAATTCCCGCCGCGACGGACACATGGAGCATACCGGCTAACTCACTCACCACGGCGCTCAGCCCCGAGCTGGTTACTGCGTTCTCGATCGCTTGCGACTCCGAGCTGGTACAGCTCGTAGAGGCGTTACAGTCGGCCGCTAGGCCAATGCCTTGCAATTCCGAGTCCACGGCCTCTTGGAAGTGGAGTAGGCCGCCCAGCATGCCGACCCCGGCGGCAAATCTCTCCGAGACGGGCTCCAGAAGAGTAGAGAAGAGTCCAGTCCCAAACGCTCCGCTGGCCTCGATGGGATTAGGCGAAGTCTCCGCATCCTCCGCCACATGCTCAGCACAGGGGCCGTTTATTATGCACGCAATCCACTGGATGATGCTCATCTCCGGCCTTAGTGGCGCGCCTGCCAAGCGCCGCGCGCCGGCCCGGCTCTCGGAAGCGGGGAAGGTGAAGGATCCGCGGAGCTTGCTATCCGCCCGGAACTTCTCATATGTGTTGATGAAGTCGTCCGCCGCTTCTTGCGGTGTCAAATGAACCGCCGGCGTCGCCACGCGAGGGCTGCGTCCATCCCCCGTCATCTCGAAGCCGCTGTCGATCGCGCCGGCGCCATTCGCCACGAAGTCCACGATCGCGGCATTGATGCGCTGCCGCGCCACAGGCGGCCCCGACACGACCTCCACATAGTTCAGTTCCGCGTGAGCGCAGCCGTTTTTCTGGTTTCCGCAGCCGGGAAGAGTGCGTTCAACGTGCCGAGTCTCGTATTGGAGCGGCTGGGCAACCGCCAGTTGGCCGATTGCCAGAGTTGCGATCAGGATAAATCGTGTCATCTGCGTGTGACCTCTTCTGAAGAAAGCGCACTCTACGTAGTTCCAAGCAAGTCTCCGTAACGCACTTACCGACGCCCGGCAGTGCGCGCAACTGCGCCACGCGGTCCGGCGTGACCACCACGAGGACCTCGTTTAGCAGTGTGTCCACCGATCCCGTCAAGCGGATGTTTCTTTCGGCCAGTTCGCCCGCCAGATTTCATTGGCCGGCCCGAAATTCGTGCGCGGTAGTTCCGCACCGCGGATGTGTCCATCTGGTTGCGGCGCGCGTACCCATGCCTCCCTTGTCCAGCAATGCCACGATCCGATATCGCCCGCCATGGCGGCGCTGCATGCCGGGCAGAAGCGACTGCTCTCGGCCACCTCACTCGCGCACGAGATGCATCGGGACATGCATGTAGTCGGGCGTCGCAAGATAGCCCCGTGCTGACAAGAACGGACCGTTCGATGCGAGCGATATTCGCTATCGGACACTGTTTTCCGCCAGCGGTGCGTGCGCGTCGCGATGGCCGACGACTGCGAGCAGCGTTTTCTGTCGCTGACGCCGTACCACAGGCGCTCCGGTGGGGTTAGTCGGTTTTTCGGCGCCAGAACCCGTCCTGGAGGATCCAGGTCTCGCCGGCAGAGGTGGCGATCCGGACTTGTTCGGGGAGGCTCAGGTCGATGGCGACGATCGGCTCGGTCAGGGTCGCGGGCTGGTTCTGGCCGGTGCCCGTGGCCGAGACGACGGAGCGCCGCCAGTGGAGGCCATTGTCGGTGGAGGAGTAGAGGGCGCCGGCCGCGCCACCGGCCCAGACCTCGGCTCCGCGCGAGGCGACGGCGAGGAGTTCGACGGAGGAATCGATGGTAACTGCGCGCCGAGTGCCGTTGGCGGAGACTTGGCAAAGGCGGCCCTGGACCCGTTGGCGATCGTCGGACAGGCGGCAGATCTCCCAGCGCGCGGCTGATTGGGGAAGGGCGGCCCTCAAGCGCTGCGCGCGCGCCGCCGAGGCGGTTTGGGTGACCTCGGCGGTAGAGGCCACGGACTGCGATTGGATCGCGGTGACCTGCGGCTGCGCGAGCCGGTCCTGCGCGGCTTCGACAGAGGGCTCGAAGTAGTTAGCGGCGGGCGGGACCTGGGATTGGCCGGCCACGACCTCGACATTCGTTCCCAGTCGCGTCACACCGGATTGGTTCGCGGCCGCAGGCGTGTCCTGCTGAGATGGCGCGGAAGCCTGCTGGACGGGCACGATCGACTTTTCAGCCGCGACGACTTGAACCGACTCGGAAAGGGAGCTGACAAGGGCGGGTGGGGGCGGAGGTGGTGCGGCCAATATCTGCGAGGGCACCAACCTGGAAGCCATGAGGCCCGGTTGCACGGTGAGCGCGGCCGAGGGCGAGGCCGGGCTGGGTAGGGGCTGAGGTTTGGCGAGGACGGCTACCGGCGCGGACGATGGGCGAGCGCGCGCGGCCTCGCGGACGGCGGCGGGCGCCGTGGGAGTGGGGACGGCGGCGGGGCCCGGCTCGATCTTGGGATAGGGCAGCGGCCTCACGGCGGCGATGTGAACCGGCTTGGTCCGGTTGAAGGAAGGCAGGAGCAGGACGAGGGCGAGTCCGGCGGCGAGCGCGGGGAGGAGCAAGCGCCACAGGTGTGCACCGAGCCAAGGGACTGGCGCGGTGGCGGGACGCGCGTCGGGAGCCGGGAGAGCCTCGACGCCGAAGGCCAGCTCGAGGGTGGCGCGGCAATCGGCGCAGGCGGCGAGATGGAGCGCCACGGAGGCGCGGTCGGGCGCGGGGAGGGCGCGTTCGGCGAAGGCGGCGAGCGTGTCGGCGTCCGGGTGCGGCGCGGACCCGGGGTCCAGCGTTGCCGGCGTTTGCGCGCGCAGGCGGGAGAGGAACGACTTGGGCAGCTTAGGCATCCGTTGTGCGCTCACCTCGAACCGGGATCTCCCCTCCGTTTCACAGTAAACGACGCATGGCCCGAGGCGCCGCGACGCACACCAGCGAGCCGCCTGGACCGTTTCCACGATCGCACGCGAGGCGCCCGCGTGAGAGCGTCGCCGGACCGATCCGCCGGTTCTGCAGAGGAAGAACGCATCAGCCACTCCTTTCTTGCAAGTTTATTCGAACATCGACCTCTAGCTCGCGGACGTCGGACTCGAGAGCCTCCTCGGCCTGGCGCACGCTCAGCCCTTTGTGCCGGAGCCGCTGCAGGAGGCGCTTGCGCAAGCCGGCAACGGTGCGGTCGAGGCGGCGGCTGATGGTGGATTCATGGACGCCGAGCATGCGGCCGATGCGGGCGAGGGTGACGCCATCCAAATAATAGGACGCCAGGATCAGGCGGTCCTCGGCGGGCAAATCGTGGAGGGATTCGCCGGTGGCGGTTTCGAGCGCCTCGCGCAGGGGCCCGGCTTCCGGCGCGACGGCGGGATCGGCTGCGGCGGCGGAGGCGAACTGCCGGCCGGCCTGCTCAAGCGCTTCGAGGCTGACGGCGCGGCGACCGGCGCGATAGCGGTTCACGTAGTCCTGCGACAGGAGCGTGCGCAGCCAGCCATCGAGCGAGCCGCGCCCGGAGTAGGAGAGGAGTTTCGAAACGCGGCGGCCGGAGGCATCGATGCGCGTGCCGTAGAGTTCGGCGTAGAGCGAGCCGGCGAGCTCGTGGCCGATGGATTCGTCCCGGGCGATAGCCACGCCCGCGTCGTGGAGCTTGGCGCGATAGCGCGCGAGGAAGAGGTCCCATGCGGAATCGTGGCCCGCGGCGCAGGCGCGCGCCAGAACAAGTTCCTCGATGTGCAGTGATTCCAGCAGAGCGCGAGTGTCCGCGGGCGCGGCGGTGTGCAGGCAACGGGCGCAGACGTCCTCCAGGATAGCCGCCAGATCGTGCGGAAAGAGACCGAATCGGGCCGCGCCGGAGCGTTCGTAGAGACGCCCGAGCAGGGCGGGCTCGACGGCCCACGCTGTGCACGGCGAAGCGAGCGCTTCGTTCAGCGGAATGCCGGCGCGATCCACGGTTCTTCCAATCCTACTCGATGGTGCCACGCTACATGGCCCGGTGCAATCCGCATGCCAACGAGGCCCGGGCGGCGAAGCAGGTTAGCGGTCCGGCGCGCGGGGTCCGTGAGAAATCGAAAAACTTCCTGCAAGAATGCCGCGCGGCGGCGTTCCAGGGGATGAACGGGCGGGCGGCCGCTGAGCAAGCCGGTCCGTCGCAACCAATGTCTAGGAGGAAACGTCATGAACTGGCATCCATTCGAGAATTTGCCGAGCCCGCGGCTGCGCCAAGCGGCGCTGCTGGCGCTGAGCGCCCTGGCGGCGTCGATGATTGTGCTGCGCGCGGGCGCCGGGGAGGTGAAGCCGGCGGGGCCGTATAAGGTGCTCGCTCCGGTCACGGAGGACAACCTCACCGTCTTTCCGGTCGTTGCGGAGCACACGTGGGACACCCATGGGTTTTTGACGCTGGACGAAGGAATTCGTTCCGGTGAAGTGGTGGTCACGGAGCAGGGATCGGCGAGCGGGCTAGTGCGGCCACGGCACGACGGGCGGCGGCCGATCCCGCAATCGCAGGCGCAGGTCAACCAACTGGTGCTGGAGAACAACTCGGACCGGCCGCTGCTGCTGCTAGCCGGGGAGATCGTGACCGGCGGCAAACAGGATCGGGTGATCGGCAAAGACCGGATCGTGGCGCCACACGGTGAGCCGATCGCGCTGGGCGTGTTCTGCGTCGAGCCGCACCGGTGGACGGGCGATTCGTCGTACTTCCGGCCGATGAACGGCCTGATGGCGCAGCCGAGCGTGCGGCTGCGGGCGATGGCGTCGAAGAGCCAGCAGGAGGTGTGGGACGAGGTGAATCGCACGCGCGCGGAGGTGGAGGTGATGGCTTCAGCAGCCGCGGCACCGGCACCGCCGCCGACGTCGTCGCTTGCGGGAACCATGCAGAGTACGGTCGTCGTGGAGAAACTCGGCGCCATGGCGGCCCCGATCGAACGGACGTACGAGAAGCTGGCGCATGAGCTGCGTTCACAGAAGGCGGTGGGGGCGATCGTCGCCGTGAACGGCGAACTGATCTGGGCCGACGTGTTCGCGAGCCAGACACTGCTGGAGAAGTACTGGCCGAAGCTGATCCGGTCGTACGCCGCGGAAGCGATCGCAGGCGGAACCTGGCACCGGCCGGGCGCGGCGACGCCGGCCGTCTCGAGCGCACAGGCGTTCCTCGATGACCTCAACGCGAACAAAGAGGTGGTGGAGCGCGAGCCGGGGGTGTACCGGAACGCGGAACTCACGGGCCCGGACTTCACTGTGTTCGTGCTGTCGAGCCTGGTGCCCGGTATGACGTTCGACGTGCACGTGGCCAAGATGAAGCGGTAGCGCAGGCGCCGGCCGGGCGGCTCGAAGGTGAGCCGAGAGCCGCTGGGCGCGGGGCGACGGGTTGTGCCTTCCGCATGAGTGTCGCTCGCCATCGAGTGAGCTTCGTCCAGCCAAGAACAGCCATGAGCGGCGCCTAATCCGCGCGAGCGATATCACCTCCTATCGGTAGCCAATTTCGCCCGTGCGCTCGGGCCCGCGAAAAGGGGCAGTAACGCCACGCCGTTAAAGAACTTCGGGGACACTTGGAAAGGCAGCCCGCGTTCTGAAACTGCAGCACCACTGGACTATACATGTCGCTAACAGCCCTTGATCGGGGCATCCCGCGGTCCAACGGTCGGCGATCAGCCGCCACCACGCTCGCCGACAACTGGGGCCCCATGTCCATCGGCGCCGCGCGCCCTGGCCTACTGGGCCTTCGACAACTTCTTCACCAACCTATAAAGAAACGTCTGTCCCTCGTAGAACGACTGCACCAGCATCCGCTCGTCGCGCCCGTGCGCCCGGTAGTCGTCGCGTTCTCCGAAAAATCCCTGCACGCCATAGGTTGGAATCCCCGCCACCCGCAACATCCGCCCGTCGGTCGCGCCCGTGCTCAACGTGGGCACCACCGCCACTCCGGGCCACATCTCGTCCGTGATGGCGGACATCGTCCGAACCAAGTCCTCTCGCAGCGGCGATGCCGGCGAGTTCTCCTCCCGCGTCGTTACCGAGATCGTCACCTGTGCGTCCCCCACGGCCCCCTTGATCCTCTCCAGCACATCGTCCAACGATTCGTCCGGAAGAACGCGGCAGTTCACGTTCGCGGCGGCAAGTTGCGGCAGCGCGTTGCGCGCATGTCCGCCCTCCAGCATCGTGGCCACGCAGGTCGTGCGCAGCATGGAATTCCAGACCGGGGAACTCTCCGCCACGCGCTCGATCGCCGCCGGGTCGCCCTTGGCGGCCGCCGCCAACGTGTCCTTCTCGCTCGTCCGGTCGAGTTTCGCCTGTCCACCGAAGTAAGCGCGTGTGACTTCGCTCACCTTCAGAGGGAACTCGACCTGACTCACCCGCAGCAGCGCCTTCGCCAACCTGTAGATCGCGTTGTCCGCCGTCGGCACGGAGCTGTGCCCGCCCTTGTTTCGCACCTCCAGGCGAAGGTCGAGATACCACTTTTCGGCAGCTTGCAGATTGTTCGACACCTTCACCCCATTCACCATCTGCCCCCGCCCGCCCTCGTTCAAACAGAACTCCCCATCGATCAGCTCCCGATGATTCTTGATCAGCCACGCAACCCCGTTATACGGCCCCCCGCCCTCCTCGTCCGCTGTCAGCGCCACGATGATGTCCCGGTCCGGCTCATAGCCCTCCCGCCTGTACCGGATCAGGTTCGCGACCCAGACCGCCGCTTGCGCCTTGTCGTCCGCCGTCCCGCGCCCATAGAAATACCCGTCTTTCTCCGTCAACGTGAACGGGTCCAGGCTCCAGTCTTCCCTGTTCGCCTCCACCACGTCGATATGTGCCAGCAGGAGGATCGGCCTGAGCTCTCCGGACCCGTGATACCGCACCACGAGATTCCACTTCGTAGGGCTAGCTCCGCCGACAAAAATATCGCCCTCCGGAAAACCTGCCGCCCGCAGCCGTCTCGCCGCTGCCTCCGCTACCGGCGTCGTCGCCCCAGTGGTGTAGCCCGACTTGATCTCGACCATCTCCTTGTAGATCTCCCGGGCAAGATTCTGATCGGCTTCTGGCGGCATGTTGGACCGGCCAAAGCACACGGACGACGACAAAAGAAAGAGAAGTCCACGAAACATGCGGTCCATTATGACATGGTCGCAAAATCCTTGGGCAGCGCCGAGCGAGTGCCATCCCCGGCGACCTCGCGAAATTCGAACGGATCGTCGCTTGGTGCACATCGGAAACCACCTCGAAGCCCGGGCCACTCTCCGAGAAGGCGACTCGCCCCGAAGTCGTGGAATGGAAGTTGGTCGGGCGCGGCCCTGTTAGCGGTGAGGCACACGGTCTGCGACAGCGTTATCGCGCCTTATCGGTAGAATTGTTGGCAGCAGCTTCAGACTGTTGGTTTCGGCCGCTGCGGGCACTTCCTACAACCGGCCCGTGGGTTCCCGATCTTTGATACGCTTTACAAATGATCCGCCTTCTCCTCGGCCTTTTCCTGCCGCCTTTTCGCCGTTGCTCGATTGAATCTGCCATGGCTCTTCGGCCGGCGAATGTAAGCCGAGCCACGGCGGGACTGCTGCTGGCGCTGGCGTGGTTGGCAGGTGCGCCGCTTACGGCATTAGCGCAAAAGCGGCCGATTACCCATCAGGACGTCTGGATGATGAAGCGCATGGGCGAACCCGTGGTGAGCCCAGACGGCCGTTGGATCGTTTTCTCCCTGACGGAGCCCGATTACGATCCTGCAAAACAAACTTCGGATCTCTGGATTCTCCGGTCCGACGGCACCGAGCCGCCTCGGCGGTTGACATATACGAAGGAACCTGAGAACGGAGTGGCTTGGTCTCCCGATGGGACACGAATGGCTTTCTCCACCAAGCGGGAAGGCGATCAAACGCCGCAAATCTACATCTTGCCGATGTCGGGCGGCGAAGCGCGACGCGTCACAAACATCTCGGGCGGCGCAACCGGGCCGCAATGGCGTCCGGACGGAAAGGCCATCCTGTTTCAAAGCCAGGTGGATCCCATTGCCGAGCAGCGAAAGGACCGAAAATGGAACGCTCGCATTTACGATGCCATGCCGATCCGCTTTTGGAATGCCTGGCTCGATGAGCGGCGACCTCATGTCTTTGTCCAGGAGCTGAGTGATTCCGCCCAGCCGCTCGACCTAGTAAAGGGATCTAGGCTCGCGGAAAGCGCGGGCTTTAATGGTGTTTTTAACGAAACGGGCGGGCAGGACCTGCAGGCGGTGTGGGCGCCTGACGGCAAGTCCATCGTGTTTGTCGCATATGCCAATCGAGACCGGATGATGGGCGAAGAAGTCGAGTCGAAGCTCTTTGTCGTCGCAGCGGCCGGTGGTGAACCGGCCGCGATTACGGAAAGAGGCGCTAGCTATGATCATCCGCGCTTTTCGCCGACGGGCGATTATTTATATGCGCAGACCGAGCGCAGCCCGGACCCGGCCGGACGACTCTATTCTCTAGCCCGATTGGCGCAGTTCAGCTGGCCCGATACAGGGAAAGCAAAGATCCTGACTAAGGGTTGGGACCGGTCGATCGGGTCGTTCTCGATTTCGCATGACGGGCGTAACGTCTACCTTGCGGCGGAGGACGACGGATTCGACCAACTCTTCGAACTCACGGTATCCAGCGAGAAGCTGGAACGGATCATGCAAGTGACGGAGGGCGGCTATACCAGCGTTCAGCCGGTTGAAGGTGGTATGGTTGCTGAGTTTCAGACGTCCTTGCGGCCGCCAGAGATTGTGCGCCTCGATCCCGCCAAGGGCTCGCACACCATGCTGACGAACTTCAACGCGGCGGCGGTGGCGGATATTGACGCACCTGCTTCCATTCATTTCTGGTTTGTGGCCAAGAATGGCAAGCGCATTCACAGCATTATGACTCTGCCGCCGAAGTTCGATCCGACAAAGAAATATCCGCTGATTGTGTCTCCGCATGGCGGGCCGAACTCGATGTCGAAAGATAACTTCACGACACGCTGGAACAGTTACCTGCTTACGTCGCCCGGCTACGTACTACTCAGAACCGACTACACCGGTTCGACGGGCTTTGGCGAGAAATTCGCCGATGATATCGAGCACGACGTGTTGCGTGGCCCGGCCCAGGAGATCTTGGAGGCAGTTGACGAGGCGGCTAAGCGGTATCCCTACATCGACACCAGCCGGCAGGCGGCGATAGGCGCGAGCTACGGGGGTTACTTGATGAATTGGTTTAACGGGCACACGAAGCAGTTCAAGTGCCTGGTGATTCACGCCGGCGCGATAAACAACGAATCGCAGTACGGCTCAAACGATGGCGGCATCGACCGTGAACTGCGCATGGGCGGCCCTATCTGGGAGAAGGGCGGCCAGTGGAACGATGAGAGTCCGTTGCGCTATGCGAATGAATTCTCAACCCCCGCGCTCATCACGGATGGCGAGCAAGACTTCCGCGTGCCGTTGACAGAGAGCATTACGACTTTCAAGATCCTGCAGCGGAGAGGCATCCCTGCGCGGTTGATTGTTTTCCCGGACGAAGGTCACTGGATTCTGAAAGGCGAAAACAACAGATTGCACATGGAAGAAGTGCTGGCGTGGCTGAAGCGTTATTTATAGTGGCGGTTCGATAACTCGCCAAGCGGCGTTATGACCTGATATCGGTAGCTTTACCAGTGCTCGTTTCCTGCTGCTGTGGTCGCGTTTGCAAACGGGCGACCAGCAGATGCTCTTGTGTCAGTTCTTGGCCTAGTCCCCAAGAATCAGAATCAGAATGTAATCTGGCGAAGTCCTACTGGGATTCCAGCTGTGCTAGCGGATTGTCGAAGTCGAAGCCGAACAATCGCGGATTCTCTCCGATCACGGCCGCCGACACAATATAAAAGACGTAGTCGTGGGTCTCCTGCGGTAACTTGTCTCCGTAGGTCGAAAGCAGCCGCCAGAAATTGCGATCCTTCGGGTTCGCGGGTAGCTTCCGGACCAGCGGGAGCACGTAATCCTCGCCCCAGTTGTAGCAAGCCATCACCAGCAGCCCCGAAGCTTGCGCGTCGCTGCCATATAGGTCTCTCATGTATCGCACGGCCGCTTTCGTCTCGCGGTCCCAATGGTGGCGGTCGTCGCCCGGATCGGGCCGCCTGAGGTCGGCCAGGGGCCCGATCTTGAGGTTGTAGCGGACCGCTGTTTCGGGAATGAACTGCCAC
>DASWZP010000045.1:0-4514 GCA_036404395.1 Bryobacteraceae bacterium
TTCATCAGCGTGGTTTTGCCGGAACCGTTCGGCCCCACCAGGCTGGTGATGCCCGGCGGAATGGTCAGGTTGACGTTGTTGATGCCCAGCACTTCGCCGTAAAAGCGCGAAACGCCGGCGAAGGTGATATGGGTGTCGCTCACCGCACCACCTCCGCACCGCGGATTTTCCGCGCCAGCATATACAGGCAGATCAGCGCCAGCACGGTCAGCCCCACCCAGCTCGTCCATAGCGGCAGCGTTTCGCCGCGCGGGGCGCGGAAGAAAACCGCGCCGTTGGTGGTGGGGTGGTTGCCTTCGAACAACCACACCCAAATCGAGCCGACCAGGTAGCTGATGTTGAACAGGTAGCCCCAGTTGGTGCGCTCCACGCCGTTGATCACCGCGCCGAATGCCGAAAGCACGAAGAACAGGCCGAACATGAGCGCGCCGGCGGCCGCCCGCCACTTGACCCAGGCGGAAAGCGCCAGCGCCAGCAGCGCCAATAACAGAATCCACACCCACGCGCCGAAGAAGAGGCCGCTGGCGATGCGCGCGTGATCCACCGCCCAGCTCCAGCCTTCCAGGTAGCTTTCCAGGCCGAACAGCAGCAGGCCCGGCACCCAGGTCATCAGCGAAAGCAGAATCACCAGCACCGACATTTTGCCGAGCACGTATTCCGCGCGAGAGAACGGCCGCGCCAGGTAAAGCGAAAGGGCATTGTTGGCCAGGTCGGGCGATACCTGGCCGGGCCCCACGAACGCGGCCAAAAACAAACCCATCATGCTCTGCCAGCCCAGCAGCGAAAGGAAGAAGACCACGTTGATGGTAATCAGGCGCTGCGCGCCCTGCGCATTAATCAGGCTTAGCGCGCTCGAATTGTGTTGGACCCAGATGATGATGGCGCAGATCAGCGGATAGAGGAAGCTGCAGACGAAAAAGATGGAAAGGAACTTCCGCCGGTGGAGATCTTCGAAAGCGAAGCGCGGAATCACCAGCAGGCGCGCCCAGCGGGCCGTCAGCGCGCCCTCGTACGGCCGGTAGGTCTTCTTATAGACGGCCATCGGCGCCCTCCATGGCTTTCAGGAAAATGTCTTCCAGCGAATCGCGCCGGCGATTGAGGCGGCGGATCTGGATGTTCTGCGCGGCCGCGATTTCGTACAGGCGGCGCACTTCCAGCCCTTCCGGTAGCACCACTTTGAGGCGCCCCTGCGCGCCGGGAGCGGTTTCGCAGCCGAGGCCGCGGATGGCTTCGACGAAATTCCCGTTCAATTCGCCGCGCGTCTCCATCTCCAGAAAACGCAGGTTGGAGCGCCGCTCTTCTTCCAGGTTGCAAAACGCGGCGATGGCGCCGTCCTTCAGAATCAAAACCTCGTCGCAACATTCCTCCACGTCGCGCAGCAGGTGGGAAGAGACGATCAGGTGCAGATCGCCGCGGTCTCGAATCTCCTGGATCAATTGAATCATGCGCAGGCGGGCCGGCGGATCGAGGCCGTTGGTCGGCTCGTCGAGGAACAGCAGCTTGGGACCGTGCGCGATGGCCTGCGCCAGCTTGGCCGCCTGCTTCATGCCGAGCGAGTACGTGCCCAGAGCGCGATAGCGGACTTCACCCAGGCCCGTGTAAAAGAAGGCCTCGTGCGCGCGCTCGAGAGCCTCGGCTTTGGGCAGGCCGGCCAGTTCCGCCATCAGGCGCACGAAGCGTACGCCGCTCATGGCGGCGATGAACGAATCGTTTTCCGGCATGTAGCCGATCAGGCTGCGCACCGCGCGCGGCTCGCGGCGGATGTCGCGCCCGAGTATGCGGGCGGTCCCCGCCGACGGCCGGTGAAAGCCGAGCAGCGCGTTCAGCAGGGTGGATTTGCCGGCGCCGTTCGGCCCCAGCAAGCCGATGGAGCGGCCGGTGAGCGACGCCTTGAGCCCCTTCAGGATCACGCGATCGCCGAAGCGCACTTCCAGGCCGTCGAGCTCGATGACGGGCGCCGTCTCTTGAGCCATCACTTCTCTCTATACGCCGGCTTGCGCCCGCCTGTTCCGAAGAGTTGTCCCAACGGGATTGAGGCCCCCGCCCAGCCGGCGGGGTCGCCGGTGAGAAGAGACTCCAGGCGCGCTCCCATCACATCGCCATTGCTGGCCACCGTGATGCGGTCCGGCGCGCCGTAAGCGGCGATCAGAGTGGGCTTGAGATTTCCCAGGCGGTCGGCCGGATTGGGCTGCCCGGGATGATGCGCGCCGGCCATGCCGCTCAACATTCCGGCCAGCGGCGCCAGCGACGTGCCCAGGTTCTGATACAGCACGGCGGAAAAATTAGCGTAGTGGTCGCGCGGCGTCAACGCCATGAATTTTTCGGAGCGGGTGATGGAGGTCCCATTCGCTTTCAGGTCGAGCGCGCGCTTGACCAGCGCGCGGCTCGGCGCGGCGACCATGTAACCGTCGGCGAAGGTGTAGTGCGCCGCCGCCAGTGGTCCCAGCGCGGGCGAGTCGATAGTGTAATACGTTCGGCCGTCCACGGTCTCCTGCGCCATGTGGATGGTGTGGCCGCCGGGCTTGGCGGCCTGCCGATTGGCGTAAGCCACCAGGCGCGTGAAAACCGACTGCAAGCGCGGCGGATCGTACACCTCCGCCACCAGCTTCCAGGAAGGCACCGGCATCAGCGGGCCATCCAGCGCCAAGGCGAACTCGCCGCCCAGGCTGGCGGCGAGGTCCGTGCGCAAGTCGCCCTGCGCATCGAGTCCCACTGGGCTCGCATTCACCACGCCCGCAACCAGATCGGCGACCGTCGCGGGGTCGCGCACCACGAACGCCGCCACGGTTCCGGCTTCCGGCGAAACGTAATCGAGCGAACCCATCGGCGCCGGGTCCGCCAGCCACGCCGAGATGCCGGTGTGGGCGGGATCGAAGCCCAGCGTGGCGCGCATTTCCATCTGCTGGTTGACTTCTTTTTCCTGGGCCACGAAATAGCTCATGCCGGCGGGGTGTTTGTCCCGCGCCATGCGCGAGAGATCGGCGCACACAAACAAACCGGCGCCTTCGCGATAGAGCTGCGCGATGCGCGCGTGGAACGGCGTGCCTTCGAATCCGCCGGCTGGCGCGTCGAAAACCTGGGCCAGGTTCTCGACCGCCGCGCTGTCAGGCCCGAACGCCACCAGCCCGTTGCGCACCTCCACCGTCAAGGGCAGCCCCCGCTGCTTGAGAAACTCGGGGAACCCTTCGCGTTTCAATTCCGATACAAATACGGGAGCCCGCGGTTCGCCATCCGCCGCAGCCACGGCCACCACCGCGATCTCGCCACCCAGGTAGCTGGTGGCGGCGCGCAACGTGTCGATCACCGGCTGCGTCTTGCCTCCGCGCTCGTTCCAGAACGGCGCCAACTCGGGACTCTCGGCGATTTTGGCGTTGAGCACTGCCTGCGCCTGGCTCAGATAATCGCCCAGATTGGGGATGCTGACGTACAGCACCGTGGACGCGGGCAGCCGGTTCAACAGGTTGCTCTGGTAGCGAAGATCCGGCAGATGAATCCGCTCCAGGCTGGCGCGCAAGTCGGCCAGCAGCGCGTAATAACGATCGCGATTGACGCTCCAGGCGATGTCGTCCCTCACCGGTTCGGGATCCATCCCCGCGCCGGTGACGGTTTGATCGCCGCGGTGCAGCACTTTTTCGCCGCTCCCTTGCGCCACGTGCACTTCGCCCTGCACCACCGAAACGCGCGAGCCCTTCACGCCGGCGCTGACGCCGAAGATGGTCCCGGTGACCGCCACGCGGCAATCGCCGGTATCCACAAACAAGTGGCCTTTGCGGCGTTTGGCGGCTTCCACCATCACGCTGCCGCGGCCCAGCCGAATGGTAAGGTCATTGGCGGAAGCGGTGGTGAAGAGGCTCGACCGCTCGCGCAACTCGACTTGCGATCCGTCGGCGAGGCGCAGCAGTGCGTCGGAATCCTTGGCCGTGCGAATCTCGACGCCCTCCGGCAGATTCTGTCCGGCAGCGAGCGGATGAAGTGTGCCATCGGCCGCCACCTGATATAGCACGCCGCTGACCGCTTCCACTCTGGCCCGCCCGCCGGAGGCGCCCGAGTGCTCAATCACGGTCCAGACGGCACCCGCCGCGGCCAAAATGACCACTGCCGCGGCCGCCCAACGAACGGTATATGAGCTACGCCCGGCACGCCGCGCCGGACGCGGGGCCGGCATAGTTACCACTTTTCCTTCGTAGATGTGCCGGCAGGCGACGCACGAATGCAGGTGATCTTCCACCAGCATGGCCCGCCCTGGCGCCAGGCGCCCCGCGCGGTAATCGGCGAGCAACGCTTGAAAGCCGGCGCAGCCGCGAATGGGTTCGGCACTCAATTGGCCTGCGGCTTCCGCCAGCCGCGCCCACACGCGGTCCGCGGCAGCCTCAACCACCGCCGGATCGACCGCCTCGTCGCGAATTTCCGACAATGCTTGTTCCAGAGCCGGGTCCTGGAAGCTGTTTTCCGGTGTCATGCTTCGCCTCCCTGGTAAACGCGGTATTCCTTTTCCAGCCGGTCGCGGGTCCTGG
>DASWZP010000046.1:0-7829 GCA_036404395.1 Bryobacteraceae bacterium
AATAGCGGAAAATGCCGCGTCGGTGGCGCGCAGATCGCGATAAAGAGGATAGGAGAAGACCGACTCGTAGTTGTCGCTGTTGGCGCCGCCGGGGGCGTTGTAATCGGTATGCAGCACCACCAGCGATTCCGGGTCGCGCACCGGAAGCGAGCGCAGCACCACCTGGTCGAGCAGCGAGAAAATGGCGGTGTTGGCGCCGATGCCGAGCGCGAGCGATGCCACTGCGGCCGCCGTGAACAACGGGCTGCGCAGCAGGGAACGGAGGGAGTAGACGAAGTCCTTCCACATAGATGATATTCTGACGCGCCGCGCGGCAAAACGTTTACCAAGAGTGGGGCAGGCCCCGGCCTGCCAACGGGCCGATCCTCACTTGGCGGCTTTGACGTGCCTCTTGCCCGAGCCGCGCTGGAGCGGATTGCTAGGAGTGTAGCCGAGTTCCTTGGAAAGAATCTCGACCAGGCGGGCGAGCACGCTGCTGCGCGCCCAGTATTTGTCATTGCCTTCCACCAGGCTCCAGGGAGCGGTGCGCGTGCTGGTCTTCACCAGCATCTCTTCGACGGCTTCCTCGTAGACGCTCCATTTCTTGCGGTTGCGCCAGTCCTCCTCGGTGAGCTTCCAGGCTTTGTAGCCGATGCCCTTGCGCTCTTCGAAACGGCGTAGCTGCTCTTCGCGGGAGATGTGGATCCAGAACTTGGCGAGGATGGTGCCGAAATCCCTCACCTGGCGCTCGAACGAGTTGATCTCCTTGTAGGCGCGCTGCCAGGCCTCTTCGGGAGCGAAGCCTTCCACGCGCTCCACCAGCACGCGGCCGTACCAGGAGCGGTCGAAGATGGCGATCTGGCCGCGCTCGGGAAGCCGGCGCCAAAAGCGGTAAAGGTAATGGCGGGTTTTGTCTTCGCCCTGCGGCGCGGCGATGGGATAGACCACGTAGCCGCGCGGGTCCAGCTTTTCGGTGATCCGCTTGATGGCGCCGCCCTTGCCGGCGGCGTCCCAGCCCTCAAACAAAATCATCACCGGGCGTTTTTGCAGGTAAACCTGGTAGCCCAATTCGCGGAGTTGAATCTGACGCCGCGTCACCTCGCGAACGTAGGCTTCGCGGGTGAGAGTGCGGGTGAGATCGAGCGTCTCGAGCATTAGCGCCTCCCCTCGGCGAGCGAATCCATGGCTTCGCGCAGTTCCGCGTCCTTGGCCGCCACGGCCGGGACTTCGACCGCGGGCGGAGGCGCGTTGGCGCCCAGGCGCTTTTCCAGCGCCGCCACGATGGTGTCGAAGATCCGCTTGCGCGCATACCATTTCGAGGTGGCTTCGACGATGATCCACGGCGCGAATTCGGATTCGGTCAGCTCCAGCATCTCCTCGATCGCGGCCAGGTACTCGTCGTATTTCTTCTGGCGCGCCCAGTCCGCATCGCTGACCCGCCAGGCTTCCAGCGGATCGGCCTTGATGGTGCGGAAACGCTCGCGCTGCTCCTTCTTCGAGATATGCAGAAAGAACTTGAGAATCACGGCGCCATCGTCGGCCAGCATGCGTTCAAACTCGACGATGTCACGGTAGGCCGGGCGCCAGGCCTTTTCCGGGATAGTGCGCTCCACGCGCTCGTCCAACACGCGAAAGTACCAACTTCGATCGAAGATCACCATCTCGCCGCGGTTTGGCACCTTCAGCCAGAAGCGCCACAACCACGGCCGCTGCTGCTCATAAGTGCGCGGCGCGGTGATGGGATAGAGCTTGAATCCGCGCGGATCCAGGCGCTGGGTCAAGGCGGCGATGGCCGTGCCCTTGCCGGCAGCGTCCCAGCCTTCGAAGACGATCGCCGTCGGCACGCCGTGGTCCCAGCACGCCTTTTCCAGATCGTAGAGACGATGCTGGACGGCAGGCAGCGCCTTTTTGTACTCCTCACGCGAGAGCTTCCTCTTGAGGTTGATGTTTTCGAGCATGGCTCTTCTGATTCATATTAGTGCATAGCAGGGTAGGGTACTCGCCGGATCTTCGGGGGAGCACGGATTAGTTGAGATGCGGCGCGAGGTTCGGCGGTCGCCTCACTCAAAGTGTGTAAGGATAACCATGATGCTGCAAACCGCAACCCGCTCACCGTTCAACACGGTGGGTTTGTAATGCTGCTTCGTGACGAACTCAAGGGCTCGTCTGTCGACGGAATCCAGGCCGGACAGGCGAGTGAATCGAAGGTGCGTGATCCTGCCATCGGGACCGATAATCATCGCCACCTCCGGAGAAAACCCTGGCTTTCGAGCGCCTCGTGAAGCGTCAGTGATCGCTTGCTCATAGGAGCGTGGCCATGGGTAGGCGTCCAGCCCGTCGCAGCCCGAGTCCACCTTAGCCTGCTTCGTTGGCGCCGGGCCCGGGGCCCCGGCCGGTGTCGCAGGCGCGGCGACAACGATCTCGTCGGGCGTCTCGCGGGACGACAGCCTGACCATTTCCCGCATCGCCGGCGGGACGACGGGCTCGGCTCCGTCGCCCGGAGCGTCGGCAGTTCGCTTCGGCTTGGTAGGTGCTGGACTGGCCGGCTCGGGCTTGACCGCCGAGATGCCAAGCTGCTTGATCTCCACCCGCCTCTGGGGAGTCCGTTTGCAGCCCGCCAGAGCCAAGAGCACCGTCATCGCGACCGCGTATATTCTCATCGACCTGTCAACATCATGCGTCTGCGGCGGGCGCGGACGCGTCATCCGCGCTGCCGTTCAATCCATCGGTAGTTCCACCTCGGTGTAGCTGCCTGGCGTGGCGGCATCCACGGCGGCGGCGATAGCTTTCAGCCTCTGTCGTACCAGCCGCCAGCGCCCCTGGCTGAGAACCACCAGCGCGATTTTCCGGCCCGTCAGGTTCTGCTGGTGCCGGATGCCCTTGTCGCTCGTTACCATCACGTCGAAAGCCGCATCCTCGGCGGCTTGGAGCAGGTCGCCGTTCTTGAACAAGTGCCAGCCGCGTGCGCGCGCTTCGACAACCGTATGCGCGTGCAGCGCTTGGGCCAATCCACGCGGGACATTGTTATCGAACAGGATCAGCACTGTTAATAGGTAACCGTATCCAGGCTGCGGGCCGCAAAGTCGATCACGGCTTTCACCTGTTCCTGCGTCACGTCGTACTGCTCCGTTATCTCATCGATGCTCATGCCGTCTTCCAGATTCTCAAAGACGAGTTGAACGGGCATCCGGGTGTCCCGGAAAACCCACGCGCCGCTGACCTTGCCGGGGATGCTCTCCACGGCGGGGCATTGTGACCAATCGAGACTCGCCATCGTCACACCTCCTGATCCTTCAACCAGAATAGCGCCTAATTTCCCGGAAGATCCGCCTCGCCACCGCCCGCGTTTACTTGTGCTGTAATACCACTGTGAAAACCATTCTATCGTTGCTGCTTCTGGCGGCGGCTGCGGCGCAGGGCGCGGAGCTGCTTGCTTTTTCCGGATCGAATCCGGGCGGCGGCGCCAAGGGTATTTACGCTTACCGGTTCGATACCACCTCCGGCGAGCTGAAACCGGCGGGGCTGGCGGTGGAAACCACCAACCCCTCGTTTCTGGCGGTGGGTGCGAACGGCCAATTCCTGTACGCGGTGAACGAGGTCGGGGGGAAAGGGATGGTCAGCGCGTTTTCGATTGACCGCGCGGCGGCGCGGCTGACGCTGATCAACCAGGTTTCTTCCAAGGGCGGCGGCCCCTGCCATCTGGCGCTCGATGCGACCGGCCACTGGCTGGCGGTAGCCAATTACGGAACCGGCAGCGTGGCCGTGCTGCCGGTGGGCGCCGACGGCAAGCTGGGCGAGGCTGCCGGGTTCGACCAGCACCATGGCTCTAGTGTCAACCGCGCGCGGCAGGAAGGGCCGCACGCGCACGAAGCGGTCTTCTCGCCCGACAACCGGTACCTGCTGGTGCCCGACCTCGGCCTCGACCAGATACTGGTCTACCGTTTCGACGCCAGCAAGGGGACTATCGCGCCGAATGATCCGCCCTTCGCGGTGGTGGCGCCAGGGTCCGGCCCGCGGCACCTGGCCTTTCATCCGAACGGGAAAGTGGTTTACGTGCTGAATGAGATAGCCTCCACCGTAACCGCGTTTCATTATGACGCGGCGAAGGGCGCGCTCCAGGATTTCCAGACCGTGAGCGCGCTGCCCGCCCATTTCACGCAGGCCAGTACCGCCGCGGAAATCGTCGTCAACGCCGCCGGCAGCGCAGTGTACGCTTCCAACCGCGGGCACGATAGCATCGCGATGTTCGATATCCAGCCTGTGCTGTTCAAACTGGCGGAGCCCGAGCACACTCCCACGCTGGGCAAAACGCCGCGCCAGTTCACGCTGGACCCGGATGGCAGATTCCTGCTGGTGTCGAACCAGGATTCGGATAACATCGAGGTCTTTCGTGTCCATCAGCGGTCCGGAGAGTTGACGCCAACCCGGTTCCGGCCGGTGGAGCAGCCGCGCCCGGTCTGCCTGGTCTTTGTTAAGTAGCTAATTAGGCTGATTCGCTGGCGTCGAACCGCTCGACGAGGCGCTTCGGCGCGGTGTTGCGCCAGGCCGCTGCCAGCGCCCGGCGCACGACGGTTTTGTGAGCGGCCTTCAGGCGCACGGTGGTGGCACCGCCGCGGCCCCACGCGCCCGCCGCCGGCACGAAGACGGCCGGGAAGGCTTCCACGAAGTTGTGCTGCTGCTCCGGCGCAAGCTTGACCATGGCCCAGCCATGCTCCGGATAGCCGAGCGTGGCGAAGATCTTGCCGCCGATTCGAAAATCCGGGTGGTGCATGTGGGCGCGCTCTTCGGTTTCGGGAAAACCGAGTGCGAGACGGCGAAAATCGTCAGGGGTCATGGTGAAACCTCGGTTGCTACGGGCTGGCATCGCGGTTGCGGGCGGCGCGAGACTGCATCAAGAGAGCTCAAGAAACACTCGCCCGCAAGCGGGCGTTGGCAAGCTAAAGCATGCCCTACCTACTGGCCGAGGACTTCCAGGTACCGCGCTACGGCCTCGATCCCGCGGTAGAAATTCGGCAGATGGAACTTCTCGTTCGGGGCATGCAGATTGTCGTCCGGCAAGCCGAAGCCCATCATCACGCTGGGCACGCCGAGGTATTTGTCGAACACGCCCACTATCGGAATCGACCCGCCCGACCGAATGTAGACCGTCTCTTTGCCGAAGATCTGTTTCATGGCTTCGGCCGAGGCCTGGATGTACGGGTTATCGGGATTTGTCAGCGATGGGGCTCCGGCGCTCAGCAGTCTTACTTCGGCGGTCACGCCCTTCGGACACACCGCCTTCACCGCTGCCTGAAACTGAGCTATCGCTTCATCCACCCTCTGGTCACCCACCAGGCGGGTGCTGATCTTAGCCACGGCCCGCGCTGGGATCACGGTCTTGGCGCCTTCGCCCACAAAACCGCCCTTAATCCCGTGCACTTCCACCGTGGGCCGCGCCCACACGCGCTCGAAGAGCGGAACCCCAGGCTCGCCCACCAGCTCCTTCGCGCCCATTTCCTTCTCGGTATACTCCTTCTCATCGAAAGGCAGGCGCGCCCATGCCTCGCGCTCCTTAGCCGCCGGCGGCACCACGCGATCGTAGAACCCCGGTATGAGAATGTGGCCGTCGCGATCCTTGAGCGCGCACAGAATCTCGGCGATAGCCATGATCGGGTTGGGCGCCGCGCCGCCATAGACGCCCGAATGCAGGTCGTGATCGGCGCCCTCGACGGCCAGTTCGTAATAAACCAACCCGCGCAGTCCGATGCAGATGCTGGGCATCTCGGGCGCGAACATTTCGGTGTCGCACACGATGGCCGCATCGGCCTTCAGCCGTGGCGGCTTGCTCTTCACGTACGCTTCGATGTGCTCGCCGCCGGTCTCCTCTTCGCCCTCCAGCAGGAACTTCACATTGACGGGGAGCTTGCCGTGGGTCTTCATGAGGCCCTCCACGGCTTTGATCTGGATATAGACCTGCCCCTTGTCGTCGCAGGCGCCGCGGCAGAAAATGTCATTGCCGCGAATGGTGGGCTCGAATGGCGGCGATTTCCACTCATCGAGCGGATCCGGCGGCTGCACGTCGTAATGGCCGTAGAACAGCACCGTCGGCTTGCCCGGCGCACCCAGCCATTCGCCATAGACGAGCGGATTGCCCCCGTTCGCGTCCTCGATCAGCTCGGCCGAAGTCATCCCGGCGCCGAGCAGTTCGTTCCTGACGAACTCCGCCGCGCGCCGGATATCCGGCTTGTGCTCGGAGAGCGTGCTGATGCTGGGAATCCGCAGAAATGTCTTCAACCCTTCCAGAAACTCGGCTTGGTGCTCTTGATAGTAGTTCACGTCAGCCTCCGGTCTCCAAAAACTCGTTGACAAACTCCCCGAGTGGCGATCGCCCAATTACAGGGCCTAAAGGCCGTGTTGAGTAGATCCCACGCCGGCACGGCTGAAGCCGTGCCCTGATACAAGGCTTCGGAATCATGTTGCGAACTTGTGAGACAGGACATTAGCTCAATTCGCCGTTCCTCAAATACAGCCTTGCATTCCCGGCGCCAGCCGAGCCCTTCATGGAGGGCCGGGCATGCCCGGCCCCTACGACCGGCGGTAAGGCGCTGTAGGGGCGAGGCATGCCTCGCCCGCGGGTCACGCGACAAAACGCGATTGTAATTACGAAATGGCGTACTTAGCCTCCCGTCTACATAATCGCAGTTGGCGGCGCGGGTTCATCCGGCCTGCCGGCGTTCTCGAGCGGCAGCCGGATCATCAGCGCCGCCAGCCCCACCAATACAAGGATCGACAGCCATGTCGTCCCCGCCCAGGTCCAGTCAGGCAGGATGGCGTGGCCATAGCTCTTTTCCGCCGCGCGGAATCCCGCCACCAGCAGCCCGCACAAGGCCTCGCCCGCGATCAGCCCCGACGCCGTCAGCACGCCGGCATTTTCGATGCGCGCCTTCTGAGCGTCGTTGAAGTTTCCCTTGTTGCGGTACTTGTCGGTGGCCCAGCGGAAGAGACCGCCGATGAAGATCGCGAACGTGGTTTCGAGCGGCAGGTACATGCCCACCGAGAACAGCATGGGGCTCTTCACCTCGATCAGGATCAGACCGAAGCCCATGAAGATCCCAGCCACCACCAGCGGCCACGCCATGTTACCGCCCACGATGCCTTTCGCCAGCGAGGCCATCAGCCCGGCCTGCGGCGCCGAAAGTTGCGGCGTGCCGAAGGTGTAGGCGCGGTGCAGCCACATCAGCGGGAAGAACAACGCCATGCTGGCCACCGCGATGCCCATCAGGTCGCCGATCTGCATCTTGGCCGGCGTGCCGCCAAGAATATGCCCGGCCTTGAGGTCCTGCAGCATCTCGCCCGCCACCGCGGAGGAGACGCACACCACCGCCGCCACGCCGAGCACCGCGCCGATGCCGGCGTTGCCGCGCAGCCCCATGGCCACCATCAGCAGCGCCGCGATCACCAACGTGCACAGCGTCAGGCCGGAAACAGGATTATTCGAGGAGCCGATCATCCCCACCAGGTTGCCCGAAACCGCGGCAAAGAAGAAGCCGAGGACGATCATGACAACCGCCGCCACCACCGCAGCGCCAATCTGGCCGGCGAAGTAGAAATACAGCGCCACCATGCAAACGAACACCGCCGCCAGCCCGCCGAATACCACCTTGCTGTTCAGATCGCGCTGGGTGCGGCTGGTGCCTTCGTGTCCCGCCGCGGACTTCCGCAGGTCAGCCACCGCGCGCTTCATGCCGAGGCCGAGGTTCTTGCGCATGCGGAACAGGGTGAACGACGCGCCTACCATCATGCCTCCCACCGCGATGGGCCGCACGATGTTGTACCAGGTGGTGCCGGCGACGTCCGCCCAACCGGCCTCA
>DASWZP010000047.1:0-1839 GCA_036404395.1 Bryobacteraceae bacterium
CGGTGTTCCGGGAGTTCTTCCGCGGTGGGATGGAATCCGGCGGTGCGTTCCTGGTTATGGATTCGAAGGACGGCCGGGTCATCGGGTCGTCGCGATTCTGCGGATACGACGAGGGAAAAAGCGAGATCGAAATCGGCTGGACGTTTTTGGCCAGGTCTCACTGGGGCGGCGTGTACAACGGGGAAATGAAGCGCCTCATGCTGCGGCACGCCTTCCAGTTCGTGAGTAGCGTCATCCTGGTGGTTGGTCCGCGGAACTTGCGCTCGCAACGGGCGGTGGAAAAAATAGGCGGCGTGCGCGTGGGAACCAGGCGCGACGAGGCGCGTGGCTACGACAATTTCGTTTACCAAATCACGGCGGCGAGTTTCGAGCAGGAATCTGCCGCGGCGGGGGGGTAGCGTCTTGACCGCTCCCTATGGTCGCGGCTCCGATAGAGGGTCGCGACTCCGATGCGCTGTCTTTCGGAGCCGCGCCCATAGGGAGCGGTGCTGTGCGTTGGTTACGAAACGTCGCGCTTACGGTTGCAGAATCACTTTCATCAGCCCTGGCTCGCGGGCGTACAGCCGCTCGAACCATGCTGGGCCATCGGCCAGCGGCGCAACGGCGCTGATCAACGGCTCGACGCGGATGGCGCCGCGCGCCAGTAAGTCGATGCAAGTCGGATACTCGCCCGATGACGCGCAGGAGCCGAACAGGCGAAGCTGGCGAGTAACCACGGCTTGCAACGGCAGCTCGATCTTCGGCGCGATGTTACCCACCAGCGTCAGCGCGCCGCCCTTGCGCAGCGCGGCGATGGCGGTCTGAATCGGCTCGGTGGCGCCGACCGCTTCCACGGCGACATCCGCGCCGCGTCCCGATGTGCGTTCGCGCACAAACTCCGCCACATCGCCTTCTTTGGGATTGATTACGGCGGTTGCGCCGAGTGCGAGCGCCATTTTGAGCCTGCCCGCATCCACATCGGCGACAATCACCTGCCCGCAGCCGGCCAGCTTGAGCGCCTGCAACGCCAGCGTGCCGATCATGCCGGCGCCCAGCACCAGCGCGCAATCGCCCAACCGCACCGGCGTCAATCCCACCGCGTGCACGGCCACCGAAACCGCCTCGATCATGGCGGCGTGCTCGAAGCGCAGCGCGTCTGGTAAGTGATACGCGATGCGCGCCGGGGCGACCACGTATTCGGCGAACGCGCCGTGGCGGCGGTAATCGCCGCAGGAGACGCCCAGCACCTGCCGGTTGTCGCACAAGTTGACTTCGCCGCGCGCGCAGAAAAAGCACGCGCCGCAATACACCGTGGAATCGAAGGTGACGCGGTCGCCTTCGCGGAAGCCGGCGACGCCCGCGCCCGCGCCAGCCACCGTCCCTGCGGCTTCGTGCCCCATAACGAGCGGCGGCTGGCGGCGCCCGGTGCTGCCATCGAAGCCGTGGACGTCACTGCCGCAAATGCCGCACGAATGGACTCGCACCAGCAATTCGCCGGGTCCTGACTGTGGCGAGGGCATGTCTACCAGTTCCAGGCGCCGGTATTGTCTCATCAGCAGTGCGTTCATATATGGTTATGTCGGCGATTCAGCGCCCATCACAATGAGGGTTCGCCAGGATAAATGCGTCTGTTTGAATGTATAAGGGCCGCGATGGAAAAGGGTTCTCCTGAAGGGTACAATGCCGAGACCGGCTTGTCGGAGCCGGCTCAGAAACCTCAAACAGGAGAACCCCATGAACGTCAACCACTATATCGGATTCGATGTCCACAAGAAAAGCGTCAACTACTGCGTGAAGACCGCCGACGGGACGATCATCGACGAAGGCAGGCTGCGGGCGACGCACGATGTGCTGCGCCGG
>DASWZP010000048.1:0-4311 GCA_036404395.1 Bryobacteraceae bacterium
GCCCTCTTCGAATTCGAGCGGGAGCAGGCCCATCCCTACCAGGTTGGTGCGGTGGATGCGCTCGAAGCTCTCCGCGATCACGGCGCGCACTCCGAGCAGCATCACGCCCTTGGCCGCCCAATCGCGCGACGAGCCGGAGCCGTATTCCTTGCCGGCGAGAATCAGCAGCCCGACGCCTTCGGCCTGATATTTCACCGACGCGTCGTAAATGTACATCTGCTCGCCATCCGGCAGGTGCAGCGTCCAGCCGCCCTCGGTGCCCGGCGCGAGCTGGTTGCGCAGGCGGATGTTGGCCAGCGTTCCGCGCACCATTACTTCGTGATTGCCGCGGCGCGCGCCGTATTGGTTGAAATCCTTCGGCTCCACGCCTTGCGCAATCAGGTAGCGGCCGGCCGGCGTATCTTTCGGAATCGATCCGGCCGGCGAAATGTGATCGGTGGTCACCGAATCGCCCAGCATGGCGAGCACGCGCAGCCCCGCGAGGTCGTGAATGGCAGTGGCCGGGTCAGCCATCTTTTCGAAATACGGCGGCTTCTTAATATAAGTGGACCGGTCGTCCCATTCGTATGTATCGCCGGTCGGGACCGGCATTGCTTGCCAGTTAGCGTCACCATCGAAAGCGTGCGCATATTCGTGCTCGAACATGCCACGGTTGACGGCGGCACGCACGGTGGCTTGCACTTCCTCATTGGTCGGCCAGATATCGCGCAGATAGACCGGCGTGCCCGTGCCATCGGCGCCCAGCGAGTCGTTGGCAAGATCCACATCCACTGTCCCGGCCAGCGCGTAGGCCACCACCAGCGGCGGCGACGCCAGGTAATTGGCTTTCACTAGCGGGTTCACGCGGCCCTCGAAGTTGCGATTGCCGCTCAGCACAGCGGCCACGATGAGGTTCTCTTTCTGTACCGCTTGCGCGACCGGTTCTGGCAGCGGCCCGCTGTTGCCGATGCAAGTGGTGCAGCCGAAGCCCACCAGGTGAAACTTGAGCCGCTCGAGATACGGCAGCAGGCCGGCCTCGCGGTAATAGTCCATCACCACTTTCGAGCCCGGCGCCAGGCTGGTCTTCACCCACGGCTTCACGGTCAGGCCGCGCTCGACGGCTTTCTTCGCCAGCAGGCCGGCGGCCAGCATCACCGAGGGATTGGAAGTGTTGGTGCAGCTTGTAATGGCGGCGATCACGACCGCGCCGCTGCCGATGGTGGCGACGTCCCCATCGATCTCGGCCTGCGCACTCCTCCCGTTGCCCGGGAACGCGGCGTGGAAGTTCTCCTTCACACGGGCGAGTTCGACGCGGTCCTGCGGCCGTTTCGGCCCGGCGAGCGAAGGCGTCACTTTCGCCAGATCCAGCTCGAGCGTGTCCGCGTACACAGGGTCCGGCGTCGAATCGGTGCGGAACAGACCTTGCGCCTTGGTGTAAGCATCCACCAGCGCTACCAGCGCGCCATCGCGATTGGTGAATCGCAGATAGGCGAGCGTCTCCGCGTCCACCGGGAAGAAGCCCATGGTGGCGCCGTACTCGGGCGCCATGTTGGCCACCGTGGCGCGGTCCGCCAGGCTCAGCGCGCTGAGGCCGGTTCCGTAGAACTCGACGAACTTTCCCACCACGCCCTTCTTGCGCAGCATTTGCGTGATGGTGAGCACCAGGTCGGTGGCGGTGCAACCTTCCGGCAGCTTGCCGTGAAGCTTGAACCCTACCACCGGCGGCAGCAGCATGGAAATCGGCTGGCCCAACATGCAGGCCTCTGCTTCGATGCCGCCCACTCCCCAGCCCAGCACGCCGAGACCGTTGATCATGGTGGTGTGCGAATCGGTACCGACCAGCGTATCCGGATAGGCCTGCCCATTCGCTCGGAACACCACCGATGCCAGGTATTCGAGATTCACCTGGTGGACGATGCCGGTGTCGGGCGGGACGACGCGGAAATTGCGGAAAGCGGTTTGCCCCCAGCGCAGCAGCGCGTACCGCTCGCGGTTGCGCTCGAATTCGAGCACCGCATTAATGCCGAAAGCGTCTGCCGACCCGAAGCTGTCCACCTGCACCGAGTGATCGATCACCAGATCGGCCGGCATCAGCGGGTTGGCCCGGCTGGGGTCGGCGCCGGCCGCGGCAAGCGCATCGCGCATGGCCGCCAGATCCACCACCGCCGGCACGCCGGTGAAATCCTGCAACAGGACGCGCGCCGGCATAAAGCTGATTTCCTTGCCCTCGGCGGCGGCCTGGCCGCGCGCCACATACTCGACGTCGGAGGCCAGCACGCGGTGGCCATCCTCCGAGCGGAGCAGGTTTTCGAGCAGGATCCGAATCGAAAAGGGCAGCCGCCCGACATTGCCCACGCCCTTTTCTTCGACCGCCTGAAGCCGGAAGTACTCGTACTCGGCCGAGCCCACGCGCAGCTTCGCCTTCGCGCCAAAGCTATTGGTTTGCATCAACTTGATTATAGGCGAGTAAGCCGTAGCGCCGTGGGGACCGGACATGCCCGGCCCGCTCTTCAATTACGTACCGCACATCTAAGGAGAACCGTACAAACGCTCTAAAGTTTTAAGGCCATTGACCGATTTGTTGAATGTGCTGCCATATGCGACCAGCAGCGGGACGGCAGGGGACATCACCCCGACGGGTTTCGCGGCCCTGGTGGTGAACCTGTCGGCGGGTGAGGCCGGGAATCAGGAAGTCATCGAAGACCTGTTAAGGAACGATCCCGATCTTTTTCGTCGCGGCGCGCTGGAAGTCTTGCGAACCCAGGAACAATCGCGCGGCCTGCGCTTCCTGGTAGGCTTGCTGGTCGCCAACGATCTGTTGGAGCCTCTGTTGTGCGAAGGGTCGTTACAGGTCGAGCAGGCGTCGGCGGTCGTCCGCATGGCGATCCAGATCGACTCCATGGTGGAAATCGCCTTGGCCCGGCACCTCGCTGAGGGTGTGACAGCCGGTACGCGCCCGCTGCTCGCCGCCAATGCCTCGCGCCTGCTGGACATTCTCGCCCGCGTCTCGGATGGCACCCGCATCCTGCCTTCGCTGGCCCGCCTGTTGCACTCGACGGATGCCGGATTGCGCTCCAAGGCCGCGCTCATCATGGGGCGCAGCAACCGCAGCGCAACGTGGGTGCGAAGTCACATGAGCGACGCGGATCCCCGTCTGCGCGCCAACGCGGTGGAAGGATTGTGGGGGGTAGAAACCGAGGAAGCGCGCGACCTGATGCTGGCGGCCCTGCGCGATGCCAACAACCGCGTGGTGGGCAACGCGCTCTATGGTCTCTATGCGATGGGGGAATCCGTGTCCCTCGCCGAAACCATCAAGCTGGCCGCTCATCCGGCCCCGGTCTTCCGCGCCACGGCCGCTTGGGTGATGGGAGAGACCGGGGACCCACGGTTTCGCGAGCCGGTGGCGCAGTTGCTGAGGGATCCGCATCCGATGGTGCGATCGCGGGCCTTGCGGTCGGTCGCGTCGATCAAGGCGGCCATGGCGCAGGCGGCCACCGGGCAGCCCTGGCGCCTCTCCAGCCTGATGCTCGAAACCATGGCCGCCGCTTCGGCCGGCGGGCCCAAGCTAACGCGGCGGCTGCAAGTGGCCGTGGGCGCCCCGGGCGGCGCGCCACCCGCGTTGCGCGCCATCCACTTCATGCTCTGCGAGGATCGGCTGCCGGTGCTGAATTACCACGTGACGGTCCGCCCCAGTCCGCCCCCCATGTCGGTGGTATTCTTGTTCCCCCGTGGCGGCGAGGCGCAAGAGCCCCCCTGGGTGACCGGTGCGCTGGGTTGCCTGGCCGGGAAACGGCCTTCGGATTTGTGGGCGTACCTTCCCTGGAGGCCCGCCGGCGAGGCTGCCCCGGCCGCCCCCGCGGCCCAGGCCAACCAGGAGTTTCCCTTCACTCCCAATCCCGATGCCCTGGCCGATGCTTTCCGCCGGATGACCCAGCGCGCCGACTGCGCCGATATGTGGCAGACGCTCTGGCGCGCCCTGCGGGCTGAATCCAACCTGGCGCGCGGCAAACGGCACGTCATCGTCTTCGCCGCCGAGCCGGTCCGCGGCGTCGCCGGGCCCGGCCTGGTGGCCACCGTGGGCGCCGCCCTCGGCCTGGTCCAGGTCATCTCGTCGGTCCCCAATCCCGCCCTCGAGGACCTCTGCAACAAGACCCGCATCAGCTACGCGTATGCCGCCGCGCCCGAGCAGATCATCGCCCGCATCGAGGAGGCCTACCTGAATCTCAACGCGCGCTACGAAATCGGTTATCAGACACTGTCCCAGGAAGCCCGCGAGCTGAAGATCAGAATCCAATGCCCGAGCGGATGGGGGGAGACTAGCGTAGCCATTCC